>NZ_JAESDL010000019.1:0-71008 GCF_019249625.1 Hydrotalea lipotrueae
AGCAGTTTCGACGTTGTCAAACAAGATTTGATTACTATGATGCTAATTTTCTCGGATTTGTACAATTAGCTTGTACAATTATATTATTAAGAAACTACTTTTGAGATACGCTCTAATGATTTTGGTTACTTTAGGACAATGATTGAATAATATGCCAACGCTTTTGGTGGCACATTTGCAAAACCGCACAAGCCAACGCTAAAGCCAAGTTTTACAAAAGAGCCACCAAGCCAACGCACCAAAACAGACACGAATGACACGAACAAATACGACAGAAAAGAAGGGCGAAGTGCTAACAGCGGTTTTGCATAATGGCGGGTGCAGTAGTAAATTGAAGGTCAGTTTTTCAAATCAATTTTTGTGGTGGGTTGACAGTTTTGTGCTCCGAAATCCGCCACTACGCAAAGCCGCAAACCGTTGGTGGCAAGGCGGACACCCCAATCATCAAAAAACATAAATGGAGACAAAAGACATCATCATGACAGTTGCAGTGCTGGTTGGACCTATCGCTGCTATTCAAATTCAAAAATGGTTAGACAACCGTAGGGAAATAAGGGGGCGAAAATTGAATATTTTCAAAACACTTATGACTACACGAGCAACACGAGTTTCATTAGAGCATATACAGGCATTAAACATGATAGACATCGAATTCATTGGGAAGAAATATCAAAAAGTGGTTCAAGCATGGCGACAATATCACGACATGCTTTCCAATAGTAATCCTCAAGCTCAGGACTGGAGCAACCGAATTGATGATTTGTTTATTAATCTTCTTTTTGAAATGGGGCAAGTGTTAGGCTATTCATTTGACAAGGTAATGCTTAGGAGAACTGCATATTCACCAATTGCTCATGGTGACTTAGAATTTGACCAACAGGTTATTAGAAAAGGATTGTCAAATATTATGAAGGGGGAAGCCGCTTTACCAGTCTACTTTGTTAATGGAAACAACACCGAAACGCAAGAATAGCCCAGCCACCAACATGGGGTTTGCTGCTATGGCGGGGCGACAAACAAAACTTCAGCTATGTGCAGTCGTCAGCAGCAGTTCCAGCGTGACGAACAAAGCCAGGCTTTAGTTCTTATCTTCAACTTCCAAAACAAACCTGGGTAGCGGTTCGGGCTGGGCGTTCAACGAATACCGCCACATCGCCAAGCCCTGTTCGTTGGCTGCAAGGCTAAAGCGACCAGTATGAAAATTTGTAAACTCTGCGGACTTCCCAAAGTATTAATAAAAAAATCGCATATCATTCCTGACTTTATGTACAAGGGAATGTTTGACGAAAACCATAAACTTGTTCTACAACCGTTTAGACAGGGGGACATCAACACCTTATCTTTGTTCAGCACCAGTTCCCAGCTTGACAGAACGCTATTTCAGCCACATCGCCAAGCCCTGTTCGTTAGTGGCAAGTGTATCGGCCGACCGTTTCCAGTTTACAGCAGACTATAAATAATTTATTTCCCTTGTAACTTTTTATACGATTCAATCGTTTCGTCAGTTCGTTACACTAAAAGCAGACAATTATTAACTTAACCCTAAAGAGATTTATGAATTCAAGTGGGACAAATACAAGTGATTTTGAAGACTTAAAAGTTAATATCAAAATCAAACTTTCGGCACTTTGGGCTTCTGTTACATTTTTTTATATCTATGGCGACTATTTTGAACTCTATGTGCCTAACAAAGTGCAAGGGATAATCAATGGTAACAGTATGCTTGACAATCCAGTAAAATTGTTTGCAGCTTCAGTATTATTGGCAGTTCCAGCCTTAATGATTTGCTTGTCTGTTATATTGAAACCCCGAATAAATAGAAAGTTAAACATAATTGCAGGTTGCTTTTTTACAGCAATTATGTTTTTGATTGCAGTTACATCAATTTCAGAATGGAGAACCTTCTATGTTTTTTATGCAATCGTCGAAAGCATACTTACTTCAATAATCGTATGGTATGCTTGGAAATGGACAAAAGTAAAAAATTAAATTACCAACTGAATTATGGCGACAGATTTCTCAAACAAAAAATTAGCAAGAATTGCAGGACTTTTATATTTAGGAGTAGTAGTAACAGGGATTTTTACTTTAATGTATGTGCCTTCTAAACTTTTTAATGCAGATAATGCTTCTTTGGTTTATCAAAATATTGCTTCAGCTCAAACACTTTTACGGTTTGGAATCGTTGGCGGACTTTTATGCTATACATTTTTTCTTTTCTTGCCACTCGTACTGTACAAATTATTGAAATCCGTAAATGAAAATTATGCTAAACTAATGGTGCTTTTAGCGGTTTTGAGTGTTCCCGTATTTTTCTTAAATGTTCAAAACCTATTTTCAATTCTTTCCCTTATCAAAGAAGGACAAAATAAATTAGGGTTATCAATAGAGCAAATCCAATCGCAGGTAATGTTATATCTTGGACAGTATGACAACGGCATGCGAATTGTGCATATATTTTCAGGACTTTGGTTGTTCCCTTTCGGTTATTTAGTTTTCAAATCCGAGTTCCTGCCCAAAATTTTAGGAGTATTACTAATGTTTGGCTGTTTTGGATACTTAATAAATTTCTTAGGCCACACTCTAATTCATAACTACTCTAAAATTGGAATATCATCATACATAAGTTTACCAGCAAGTATTGGAGAAATTGGAACTTGTTTGTGGTTATTAATTGCGGGTGTAAAAGACAAAAAAACAACTTGACGACAAAAACGCCTGCCACCAACAAAAGTATTTGCAAAAGCAGGGCTGGACATTGTGACATCAGCTATATGCAATTATCAACAGCCGTTCTGGCTCGACGTTCAATGTTCAGCTTTAGTTCATAACTTCAACAACATATTTTCAAATGGGCATTTGTACCGGGCTGGACAATCAATGAATTCCCTGTCTTCGCAAATACTCGAACGTTACTTGCTATTTTAAAAATTGACACACAAAGCGGGATTTATGTAACAAATAGTATGTGCTGAATAAAAGACAAACAATAAAACAAGTATGTACTTTAATATAAAACCTCAACAAGTTTGCACCACATTTGCAAGGCACACAAAACCTTTGCACAATAGCAAACCTTGCAAAAGAGGTGCAAACACGGCTTTATTCAGCAAACCCAACTTAAAGTTTATCTCATTAATAGTAGTAATTTTTATTTCAACTTATGTAAATAGCCAAACAATAAAAGGCAAAGTAACAGACATTAATAATTATCCTTTGGAGTTTGTAACTGTTACTTTAAAATGCGATACAACGTTTAACAAAATTGCGTTAACAGATTCGGTCGGCAATTTTATAATTGATAACTGCCCGTTGAATAAAAAATATTCTCTCAATGTTTCATTTATTGGGTTTAATACTATTGACACAACTTTTATTGCTAACTCAAATAAAAATTTCAATTTTGTTTTAACACAAAACAACACACAATTAAAAGCAGTAACAGTAACCAGTAAAAAGCCTTTGATTGAAAGAAAAGTTGATAGGTTGGTTTTTAATGTAGAAAATAATTTGCTTACAACAGGAATGAGTTCTGATGAAATATTTAAAATAATACCCGGAGTAAAAATTGATGAATTAGGAACTATAAGTATTAATGGCATTTCGGGTGCTGCTGTAATGTTAAATGATCATTTATTAAATTTAAAGGGAACTGAGTTGGTTTCTTTTTTGCAGGGGCTTCATTCGCAAGATATTTCTTCTATTGAAATAATTGCACACCCATCTGCAAGTTTTGATGCCGAAGGTGCAGGCGGTATAATTAAAATAATAACCAAAAAGAAAAGAAGTAAGGGCATAGAATTGGGTGTGGGCAGCACTTACAAGCAAGGTGTTTATGCCAAATTTCTTGAAGATGCGAGTGTAAGTTTTAAGAATGAAAAATGGGTTGTATATGTTTCGCTAAATAATAATAATTCTAAAAATTTTTATGAAGGAATCAATACAAGAACAATTGAAAATAATCCATATTCGTTTTTCAGATATAACAATGCAACTTCAAAAGGAAATGGATTTGGTTGGCGTGGCGGCTTTGAATTTGACATTGCAAAAAATCAGACTATCCAATTTGAAACTATTTCTAATTCAGGTAATAGAAATACTTTGAACTCATTAGTAAACACACAAGTATTTTTAAATAACATTCTCGATACCACAGTTAAATGTCTTAGCCCATATAATGGTAAATCAAAAAATTCTACTTATTCATTCAACTATAATTGGACAATTGATGCTTTGGGGAGTACATTTAAAGTTTTATCAGATTATTCTGTTTCAAATTCTTTATCGAATGATACAAGTTTAAATAGTTATTATGATAAGAATAATATTTTTGTTTATCAGTTAAATAGATATGGGAATGTTGGAGATTCGCTGCACATTTTTACTGTACAAAGTGGTTTGAATTATAAATTCAGAGATAAAAAAAGCAACATACAATTCGGCGTAAAATACAGCAATGCTAATAATTTTAATGGTAACGATTACTTTTTGTATAACTTCTCAAATTCAGAATGGCAAAGTGATACAACGCAAACCAATCATTTTCGTTACAGAGAAAATATACTTGCAGGTTATTTGAATTTTAATTCAAAAATTAAGCGATTAGAATATGAAGCAGGGCTAAGAATTGAGAACACACAATCAAAAAGTATTTCAACAACAACCAATACACAAGTGGCTGATAATTACACGCAATTTTTTCCCGATGTGTTTTTAAAATATTCATTAAACGATAGTATAGGCAGATATATTTCTTTGAGTTATTCAAAAAGAATTTCACGACCGCCTTATATTATTCTAAATCCGTTCAAATATTTTTATGACCAATACACTATTAAACAAGGTAATCCTTTTTTACAACCAACAATTGAATATTCTCTTGCTGCAGATTATGCTATAAACAATAAGTTATCATTTTCATTGAATTATTATTTTAGTAAAAATGCTTTATCAGATGTTTATCTTTCGCAGGGAAATTATACAATAGAAACCTTCGCAAATTTAAGTTCAGCAGATGGCTACTATCTTGAAACGACTTACACAAATGATATTACAAAATGGTGGAACAGTATGGTAGATGTAGCTTTTGTAATTTCTCGATTTCGTGCACCCGATTTTGAGCAACATTATACAGGCATCAATTTTTCGACTACAAATGCCATAAAATTTAATGCTCGTTTAAGTTTACAAAGCGATTTAAATTTTTCGTCAAAAGGCTATGACAGATTTTCAACAAGCAATTACAATTCAGCTGTTTTAAATATTGCATTTCAATACAAACTTTTAAAAGATAAATTACTGTGCCGAATAGGAATGAATGATATTTTTTATAGAGAAGGAAATATGAGTTTAACTGAAAACTATCAAGGACAAATTACAAACACATTATTTAAAAGAGATACAAGAGGTTTCTTTATAGGCATAAGGTATAATTTTAAAAAGGGATTAAAGAAAGAAAACAAGCAAATTGAAAAAAGTAACAACGATGAAATGCAAAGAACAAGTAATTAAAAATATTGTAGGCCAACAATGGGAAAATTGCCGAAAATCCCTAAAAAGAGTAGGCATTAAATTCAAAAATGTTTTTTATGAAAAATGAAATTTAAAAAAAGCAGTTTCAATTAGATGCAATTAAATTGCTTGAAAACGCAGAAATGCAAAAATTAAAAGGTGGTTTAGCCGCATCTGTTGATTGTGCATGTAAATCTGGTTGCAGAACAGCA
Source organism: Hydrotalea lipotrueae (assembly GCF_019249625.1). NCBI lineage: Bacteria > Pseudomonadati > Bacteroidota > Chitinophagia > Chitinophagales > Chitinophagaceae > Hydrotalea > Hydrotalea lipotrueae. Next base: position 5,724 of record NZ_JAESDL010000019.1, read on the forward strand.
TGTATCAGCGGAGGTCAAGTAAGCAATTAATTAGAAATTGCTTTTAGCTTTATGCGAGAGTTGAGTCTTTTGAGATTCGACTCTCTTCTTACAATTTAAAATATAAATATTATGAATATATCATTTAATCCAGAATATCATCTTAAACCAGATGAAGGCAGAGTTTTATTAATGCCAAGCGAAATGTTTCGTTCATTGCAAGACGGATCGGATAATAGCTACGAGTCTGTTATACACCCCATTTATGCTATGATATTGGCGTTTTTTAATAATACTGAATATGAAGAAGGAATTAGAAATGCTTCGAACTATCTGAATGTAAGTATTGAGTTCATTAAAAAATTTATTGACCCTTTAATTGAAAATGATGATATTATTTCTTTTAAAAACGATAATCAATTAGACATAGTCTTTCCAAGAAAAACTCTCATCAGAAACATTCTTGAGAATAGTAAAAAATATAATCCAGAGGATTTTATCTATGAAAGTGTAGACATCTCTCATAAAAGACATAAAACGCCAACAGATATTACATTAATGGTTAATACAACATGTGCTACAAATTGTTTTTATTGCTATGCAGACAGAAGAATTAAGACAAGTTGCAAAATACCATTAGAAAGAGTTTATGAATTAATTGATGAAGCAAAATCATTTCATGCTAGAAGTTTTGAAGTTATTGGCGGAGAATTTTTCCTTTATAAAAATTGGAAAGAGGTTTTGATTTATTTATATGATAGTGGATTTCATCCTTATATATCAACTAAAGTCCCTATTTCAAATGATGCTATTGACTTTTTAGCATCAAATAAAATAACTGATATACAGGTCTCATTGGATACATTAGTTCCTAATAATTTGACAGAAATACTCAATGTAGATAAAGCATATATTGAAAAAATTAAAGAAGCTTTAATTTACTTGAACAAATCAAATGTTGGAGTGTACTTGCATACAATTTTAAATAGCAAAAATCAATCACCTAATGACATGAAATCAATTTACGATTTCATAAAAGATATGAATAATATTGTTACGTGGAGAATTGACAAGGCGGGGCCTTCATTGTATTTAAGTGAGGATAGCTATGAAAATTACAGAGTAAATAAACATAAAACTACTGAAACATATGAATATCTTAGAAAATTAAGCGAGCAATATACGAAATTTGCAATATTGCCTGATGGTGTAAACCCAATAGCTATTAATGATAGTCCAAATCCAGCAATCAGAGAAGGAAGAGAGAGGGCATCTTGTTCCGCAAATTATTCGCAATTATTTATTTTACCTGATGGGAATGTTACTGTTTGTGAAGAGTTATATTGGCATGATCAATTTATAGTAGGAAATGTACTTGAAAGTAGTTTGTTGGAAATATGGAATTCAGATTTTGCTAAATACATTCGAAAAATTCCACAAAAAAAAATACCATTTGATAGTGCGTGTAGTACTTGTGCCGAATATGATTTATGTAGAGATTTGAATAAAATATGTTGGAAAGATGTTATTAAAGCATACGGTAATGATAAATGGTATTATCCCGATGTTGCCTGTTCAAAAGCCCCCCCCTTGAAATATCATGTGGAATAGTATACCTCAAATATCATCCTAATGGCAAGATATTATTTCCGAGTGCAGCTTCAATACGATACTATGGATTGCGGACCCGCTTGCCTTTCCATGCTTTCAAGTATTTATGGTAAAAAATATTCCTTACAATTTATACGAGAAAATTGTTCCATCACTAGCGAGGGTGTATCCTTATTAGGTATTACTGAAGCTGCAAAAAAAATTGGCTTCAAAACTATTTCTGCAAAACTAACTATCAATAATCTTAAAGAAAGTAAGGAAACTCTTCCTGCAATCCTTCATTGGAATCAAAACCATTTTGTTGTATTGTATAAAATTAAAAACAATAAATTCTACATAGCCGACCCTGCCCATGGATTGGTAAAATTAAACGAAGAACGCTTTAAAAAAAGTTGGTTAAGTGAAGAAGATAAAGGCGTGACCTTATTTTTAGAACCAACCGAAGAATTTTATAAACTGCAACCACCTGCTTCGGCTCAGGTTAAAATAAAATTCCTTTTTAAATATTTAACGACCTACACTAAGCAATTATCTTGGATGTTTTTATTGCTTTTGTTAGGAAGTGCTGTTACTTTAGTATTTCCATTCCTAACGCAAAACCTTATTGATAAAGGCATTCATGCAAAGAATATTAATATCATCACTACTATTTTGTTGGCTCAATTGGCTTTATATATGGGTAGCATTGCCATGAGTATTTTTCGCAACTGGTTATTATTATTTGTTGGTACAAAACTGAGTATTAAAATTATTTCCGATTTTCTAAAAAAAATGTTGCAATTGCCCATTAAGTTTTTTGATACCAAAACGATGGGCGATTTTAATCAACGCATTCAGGATAATGAACGAATAGAAAATTTTCTTACATCACAAAGTTTACTCACGTTTTTTTCAATTCTCACATTCACCGTTTTCTTTGGTGTGCTTTGGTATTACAACATAATAATATTGTTGGTGTATATGACGCTAACTGTGTTATCGGTTGTATGGTCGTATTACTGGCTACAAAAGCGAAGGCAATTAGATTATTTACGTTTTCAACAACGCAGCGAAAATCAGGAATCTATTTACGAAATGCTGAATGGTGTTACAGAAATGAAATTAAACCAGTTCGAGGATTTTAAGCGTAACAAGTGGGAAGAAATTCAACACAAACTTTTCAACATAAATATCCGTATTTTAAAACTTGACCAATTGCAACTTTCGGGCTTTGAATTTCTCAATCAAATAAAAAATATTCTCGTAACTTTTTTAGCAGCCAGTTTTGTAGTACACGATAAAATGACATTAGGTGCTTTGTTAAGCGTATCGTATATAGTAGGCGAAATGAACTCGCCTGTTAATCAGTTAGTCAATTTCTTTCGCTCTTTACAAGATGCTAAAATAAGTTTAGAAAGATTAAACGAAATACAAAATCATCTTCTTGAAGAAGAACCACAGGCACAAAAAATTATTAGCAAAAATAATGATGAAGGAATTATTTTAAAAGATGTTTCGTTTCAATATGAGGGTCCGCATTCACCTTTTGTATTAAAAGATATTTGTTTGCAAATACCCACCGGAAAAGTAACGGCAATAGTAGGCACAAGCGGAAGCGGTAAAACAACTTTAATGAAATTGTTGCTTAAATTTTACGCTCCTGTTGAAGGATATATTTTCTATAACGGAATAAACTTAGAAGAATTATCACCCAAAGAACTCCGAAAAAGTTGTGGAGTAGTAATGCAGGACGGATATATTTTTAGCGATACCATTGAAAGGAATATTGCAACAGGTGATGAAAATATTGATAATGAAAAATTAGCGCTGTCAGTAGAAATGGCTAACATTAAAACATTTATCGGAAATTTGCCATTACATTATAAAACAAAAATTGGAGCATCGGGAATTGGTATCAGCAGCGGACAACGGCAACGAATTTTAATTGCAAGAGCCATTTATAAAAATCCCGATTATATTTTTTTGGATGAAGCCACCAGTGCTTTGGATGCTGAGAATGAAAAAGTAATACACGATAATTTGCAAACCTTTTTTAAAGGCAAAACAGTTGTAATTATCGCACACAGATTAAGTACTGTAAAAAATGCCGACCAAATTGTTGTATTAGAACAAGGTAAAATTGTGGAAATTGGCAATCATGAAACGCTCACCAAACAAAAAGGTAAGTATTTTGAATTAGTAAAAAATCAGTTAGAATTAGGAAATTAAAACAGACAAACCCTAACCAATAGACACATAAAAATTAGTGAGAGACGAATATTTTTTGTATAGACAACTGTTTCCTGCATTGACAGAACCATAAACTTGACAAAGAGAGGCATAAAAACCGAATGAAATAGCGTATCCGCCACTAACAGACAGGTAACCGGCACACACAGACGCATAAAAATTGGTGAGAGATGAATAACCAACGCATAGAGACGAATAACCAAAGACAATGACATTCATTTCCACGACAACAATATGCAATTCCGTCAATACAAGATGCGTTACCAGGACAATCAACATCGTTTTCAGCACAGTCAGACAGGTTTTCAGTATTGTTACATCAATAAAACAGACAACGAACATCATTTTCAAGACATAGATATTCAATTTCATAACATAGACACATGTTTTTCGACACATTGACAGGGTAAGCAGCAATATTAGACCAATAAAAACGACAGATACACAAATGAGCATTGCAACCACTTTGCAAAAGCCCACAAAGCAAAGCACAGATGCTATCTTTTACAAACAGGTTGCAAGTACGAACAATGAACTTTTGTATTTCAATTAAACAGACAAGAAGCGAAGAAAAACAGCAAGTAACATAGTATTTGCAAAATGCGGGGCAGAGCAGTTAAATGCTCAACATTAGTAATGCTATTTTACTTTTGTGCGAGTTGTGAGCAACAGAATAAAAAATATCCGCACTTCGCAAATACCTGATCGTTGCCTGCAATATTTAAACTAACATGCTTATGCTTTCTAAAAAGTATCTGAACAGCGTAAAAAATTTACCCGCAATCATGAAAAAGATTGTGGAAGGAACTGCTCCCGACAAATTCACGACTGAACACCTCAAGAAAATTGGGTTTCCGAGTAGCAACGACAGAGCACTGATTGGGGTATTAAAGGATTTGAAATTTATTTCTGAAAGTGGGACACCTACCCAGCGTTATCATGACTATAGAAATTCTTCAAGGTCGAAGAATATTTTAGGGGAAGCTCTCAAAGAAGCATATTCAGACATCTTTCACATAAACGAAAAGCCTAGTCAAGCAGATCGTCCAGCAATTACCGGTTTATTCAAATCTACGCACAATGTAAGCGACCAAATTGCCGGTTTTATGGCTAACACATTTCTTTCATTGCTCTCGATGGCAGACATTTCTGGAACCCATAAAGCACCATCTAAAAAAGAGACAGAAAAGCCCAAGAAAGAAGAGGAACATCAGCAAGGTGACGAACCGCCTCCGCCACCAAATAATCATAGCGGAAACGGTACTTTTCCTTTAATACCTAATTTGAGATATAACATCGAAATCCACTTACCTGCTTCAAAAGACATTGAAGTTTACAATGCAATTTTTAAATCTTTAAAAGAACATCTACTAAATGACTGATAAACCCAACATAAGGGAGTGGATGTTTCGAGCACTGATGTTTGAAGCGGAAGCAGAGCAATTCAAATCCGCTGGAATTCGAATTGGAGCGGACACAGAACAAGCGGAAAAAGCATTAATGGAAGAAACTCTTTCACCTTTCCCTATTCAGACACGAAACGAAGGGTTGCGAATGGCTCGACTTTACGCATTGGTTAACTGTTTTGAAAATTCAGTGAGAGATCTGATCAAAGAGCGTTTAAAGGAAAAGTTCGATACTGATTGGTGGGAAAAAGGAGTTCCAAGAAGCGTAAAAGATTTTGCACAAAAGCGGCAGCAAGCAGCAAAAGAAAATTCATGGCTGGAAGGTGACAATACAGAGCTAATAGAATTTATAGAGTTCGGACATTTATCCGACATTATCATTCAAAACTGGACAGACTTTTCAGATTTAATTCCGACACAGCACTGGTTGAAACAGAGACTTGACGAGCTTGAAAAAGCAAGAAATTATATTGCTCATAATAGACTATTACTTCCCTCAGAATTTCGAAGAATTGAGCAGTATATAAATGATTGGAACAGACAAGTAGGCTTCTAATACTGCAGGCAACATTGCATTGGCAATATGGCGGGGCGACGAATATATTCTCAGCTTTTGTTCGCTCATCAGCTTCAGTTTCGGCAGACGAATAATGCCTAGCGATAGAATAAACAATGAGCTTTTGTATCTTTAACCAGCAGCAGCACCGGGCGGACGGAACACAGAATACCGCCACATCGCCAATGCTTTAACGTTGCCTGTCATGCCCAACAACCCGTTTAAAGTTCACGGCTGATATTTACAACTTTTTATTTTTTCATTTTTAAAATTTCATAATAATATGGTTCATTCGCCTAACAGCAGTTGGACAAAATGCCCCAAGTGCGACAAAACACAATTTGAACTTGTTGAAGATGTCCCTACTGGGACAACATGGGTGCATCTTTATTTAAGATGTTCAAGTTGTAAAACTTTTTTACAAATGGTTCCGTATGATAACACAAATGTTTTACTTGAAACAATGCAAAAAGACATCAACAAAATCAAAAGTGTTTTAAAAATTATTGATTAAGGATTTTAGGATTAACTTCTTTTGGAAAGTTTTGAATCCAATCATAATAATTCTTTGCGGTATCAAGAATTTTATCAGGACAATGCTTACATGCTTCTGCAGCAATTCTAAGACACATTATTTTTACATCTACAAACTTTTCAACTGACATGATTTTTCTGCGACTGCCCAAACTTGTTATTAAAATATTCAGTTTTGACACAACACTTTTTGGGCAGTCGGCTTTGGACTGTAAGCGAAGCATAAAACCTATAAATAAAAGAACTTGTTTTGACAATGGCACGAACAGGCAACAAATGTATTGCCAATAGCAGGGGGCGACAGTCCGCAATTCAACTGCGGAACTTTATTCAGCCACATATCCGGCTGACGTATTTCAATTAAGATGTTTATCATTTTCTGTACTTTTATTTTTTTAATCAACTTCGGCAGCCAGCTTGACGGGTGCTATTGCCCCGCCTTCGGCAATACCTACCGTTGTAGGCAAGGCGTGACCAACACTAACACTTTGAAAAAATATGACTTGTAAATTTTGCGGACAACCAGCAGGCTTTTTGAGAAGCGTTCATAAAGAATGTGAGCTTGCTCATTCAAATGCACTGATTTCTATTCCTAATGAAATAAGCAAATCAATTACCTCGACATCTGACTTTTCCAATCTTAGCAATGAAGTTGCAGCCATTGCAAAGACTGGATTTATCAATCAGACTGAGTTGAATGAGTTATACACTTTAGGATTTGACAAAGCAGTAGAAACCTTTCTTGACGATGGAATTATTTCTAAGGAAGAAGAAGAGAAAATTTCTAACTATAAAAAATATTTCGACCTTGACCAGAACCTTCTTAATAAAAATGGTTCTTTTGAAAAAGTTGCAAAGGGACTAATACTCAAGGATATTTCTCAAGGGAAATTACCAGAGAATAGATTGAATATCTCGGGCAATTCTCCATTTCTATTAGACAAAGGAGAAACTCTCATTTGGATTTTTCAGACCGTAGAGTTTTATGAGCAGAGAAGTAAAACTACATTTGAAGGGAAAAGCCAAGGAATTAGCATTAAGATTGCAAAAGGAGTTTATTATCGAACTGGACAATTCAAAGGCAATCCAGTTACAACAACACAAATGACATTAATTGCGAATGGCATGTTTGCCCTGACAAATAAAAATATCTACTTTGCTTCTGCGTCAAAAAGTATTAAAATTCCTTATGCTAAACTAATTTCAATGACACAATATTCAGACGGCATTGGACTTCAAAAAGACGGAGCAAGTGCGAAACCGCAAATATTTAAAGGGTTGGACGGGTGGTTTACATATAATATAATATCGAACTTAAAAAATGTTTGATTCCCCTGCCTACAACAAAAATATTTGCAAAAGCAGGGCTTGACAATGTAACATCAGCTATGTGCAAGCATCAGCACCGGTTTCAACTCGACGTTCAATTTCCAGCTTTAGTTCATAACTTCAACAACATATTTTCAAATGAGCATCTGTACCGGGCTGGACAATCAATGAATTCCCTGCCTTCGCAAATACTCGAACGTTGTACGTCACCCTACTACACACAGCGCAACTGTTGACACATTCTGAAACCTTGCCGACGCTGCCCCACGCTATTTTTAGCACATTGCAAGGCGCACAAATCAACAGCACAAAAGCCAACCTTGCAAAGAGCTAAAAATGCCAACGAACAATCTGCCCACCGAGGACGCAATCATCATTTATGAGTCTTCCTATTTTTTTGTTACCGGTTACGACTTAAAAAATTCGAGACGAAGGTTGATTATTGATTGTATTGCACTTTGTAGGCAATTACCTGATTTGTTCTAAATGAAGGAACATACAGCGTTTTTGTTTTGCTGTTAAAGCTAATATCGTTGGACATAATTCCATTTGCACGGGTATCTAACAAAATCTGTTTTGTTCCATCTGCTTTAACATGGTAAAGGATGCCTCGATAGTTACTGATGATAAACTCATTTTCGGCAAGTATCACAATACCGTCAAGGCCACTTTCAAAACCGTCCGCAATGGTGGTGACCGATTTACTGGCATTCACTTTTAAAAAGCTGGTCGAAGTGACAACATACAAGTCGGTGCCAACCGTCAACAAACCGTTTGCACCGGGCAGGCTTTCGAGGTAAACGGCGGGCTTGTTGCCTTCAATCCGGTACACCTTACCGGCACGAGTATCGGTCACGTAGATTGTTCCTTTTGTATCTATTGCCAAGTCGTTCAACATGACAGCGCCTTCTACCGGAATGCGTTTTACCACCTTTGCGGTTTTAACGTCAACGACAGCCACCGCTGCTGTTTCTGCTGTATAAAGCAACCCGTTGTACAAAGCCGAGCCTTTATTGGATGAGAGCCCGGTTACCCAATCCTTCTGTATAATTCTTCCGGCGGTATCCATCCGGACGATGGCACCCGCATTCATGCTGGAGGCATACAGCGTGTTTGATGCCGAATCATAAAGAACGGACTCCGGCCCTTTCAGGGTAAGCGAATCGGACTCCCAAACCTTTTCCAAAGCAATCTTTTTCGTTAACCGGAGGGGCCTTGCAAGCCTTGAAAAGGTAAGTGACCCCATTTTCCAGCCGTCTTTTTCTTTCAGGTACACCTCTGTAACCATGAACGGATTGGCCACTTCATTTCCCCCCACCACAGCCACCAGGTCAATGTCGTTTAGCAAAATTGCCGTGTTGCCAATCAGGTTCACAGTCATCGAATAAACCTGCGCTTTCTTGTACCAAATGCTGCCACTTTTGATGACCGCCAGTTCCTGGTCTTTTCCCCAACTTCCACTCATGTGTACGAACATGGATTTTTCATGAAACAAGGTTGACAGGGGTTCCATCTTTTTATCGGCCATCCAGGCCCATTTGGCGTTTGACAGGTTGATGAGTTCCTGTTCTGCCTTAGTGTATTTCTTCTTTGAAGTGCTGTCCTGTGCTGATTGTGCAAAGGCGGATGGTACACTGGCCAGTAAAAGAAACAGCCCAACGAGAGATGATTTCATGTGTATCGATTCTTTTCGTTTAAAAATCGTTCTTTCCAAATTATTTTTTTAGGGGTGCTTCCACGCCGGAGAAAGCCAATACCGCATCCGGCAGGCGCTGCCCTTTGATTTCAATGGCTCTAACTGCTGCGTTTAACGCTGTCAGTTCATCGGCCGTAAATTTTATGGCGTGGGCACCGCTGTTCTGTTTCATGTGCGCCATACTGGTTGTTCCGGGTATGGGAACAATCCACGGCTTTTGTGCCATTAACCAGGCAAGGGCAATCTGTGCCGGAGCAGCCCCTTTGCGCTCCGCCCAAGTCTTTATCAAATCCACCAGCTTTAAATTTTGGGGCAAATTTTCCGGTGCGTATCTCGAGGTGCTTGCCCGTATGTCGCCGGGAGCAAATCTTGTGTTAGCATCTATCCATCCGGTCAGCAATTGGCAAGCGAGCGGCCACCAGGGAACAAAGCCAATGCCTAACTCTTCGCATAGCGGCATCACCTCCTTCTCCGGCCCCCGCCAAATCATCGAGTATTCGTTTTGTATGGCTGTCAGCGGCAGAGTGGCATGAGCCCGCCGAATTGTTTGCAGCCCCGGCTCGGATAATCCCCAATGCAACACCTTGCCTGCATCTATCAGGTCTTTTACGGCACCGGCAACGTCCTCAATCGGAACGTCAGGGTCAACCCGGTGCTGATACAGCAAATCAATACGGTCGGTACGGAGCCGTTTGAGTGAACCCTCAACGGCAAGCTTGATGTGCGCAGGCTTGCTATTGAGCCCGGGAAGCCGCCTTCCGGTTTCGAGGTCAATGTTCCAGCCAAATTTGGAAGTAATTACCACTTTGTCCCGAAAGGATTGAATGGCCTCACCCAGTATCCGTTCGTTTTCGTGCGGGCCGTAGGCTTCGGCACAATCAAAAAACGTGATGCCTTGGTCGTAAGCAGCCCGTAGAATTTCTATCATTTCCTGACGGTAGGGCACAAGCGTATTGTATTGGCGATGCATGTTCTGCACGCCCATTCCAATGCTGGAAACTTCGAGCTTCCCAAGCTTGCGTTTGTCCGAAAGCTTCGCCGGTTGATTGCCAGACATACCAGTTTGGCTGGTTGCTGGCACAGAACAAGCGGTGGGCAGCAAGGCCCCACCTGCAAGCACTAAGCCGGTTTTGAAAAGGTCACGGCGGTTGAAACCGGTTGCTTTTTGATTTGTATTATCCATGTAGGTTTCCTTAATGAGATTTATGATACCTGGTAAAGTTCAATCAATAGCCTAATTGCTATTGCGCAAAGGTTACCTTAATTATCCTGACCACTTGTATACAGATTACGGTTTTACATACCATTATTGCTGATTGGGGAATGCGCATCAATGAAAGGCTCAGGAAAACAGTAGTTTTAAACTTTGAAAATGGAATTTTATGGAAAACATAAGACGGTTCGAGACAATTAATGATTATAACATCTTCAACCAAAAAGAAACGTTGCATCCGCTGGTAAGCGTTATCGATATGTCGAAGGCGGCGCCAAGGCAAGCCTCCAATATGTACTTTGGCTTTTACACTGTTTTCTTAAAAGATGTGAAATGTGGTGACCTGCGATACGGCAGAGCAATGTATGATTACCAAGAAGGGACGCTGGTCTTTATTGCGCCGGGTCAGGTTGTTACTGTTGACAGCAATGGCGAAACCTACCAACCCAAAGGGCATGCATTGGTTTTTCATCCTGACTTAATATACGGCACTTCTCTTGGCCGGCATATACAGGATTATACGTTCTTTTCCTATCAATCAAATGAAGCACTGCACTTGTCAGAGCGGGAAAGAAAAATTGTGTTGGATTGTTTTTCCAAGATAGAATACGAACTGGAGCATTCCGTTGACAAGCACAGCAAACGGTTGATTGTTTCCAATATCGAAATGTTGTTAAATTATTGCATCCGGTTTTACGACCGCCAGTTCATTACTCGTGATAATGTGCACAAAGGAATATTGGAAAGATTTGAGCAGTTGTTGACCGTGTATTATCAGTCCGATAAGCCACAAACGATTGGTTTGCCTTCCGTTGCCTATTTTGCAAGGGAACTGAATTTATCAGCAAGTTATTTTGGCGACCTGATAAAAAGGGAAACGGGCAAAACAGCCCAAGAGTATATACAAACAAAGGTGATTGACGTAGCGAAAGAAAAGGTGTTTGACAAAAGCAAATCACTTAGCGAAATAGCGTATGAGCTTGGGTTTAGGTATCCGCAGCACTTTACCCGGCTGTTTAAGCAAAAGGTTGGTCAATCACCGAATGAATATCGGGGTTCATCAAATTAGCCGACGCACCAAGTCAGGCTCTTTTGCAAGGCGCACAAAGCCGACACACATAAGCTAACCTTGCAAAAGAGCCTGCCTTGTTCCGACGCTTCCGGGACACACCCTGCCACGGTAGACACAGACTAAAAATTTGAAGTGACAAGACAAAGGGCGAACATACAACAAAAGGTTTGCCGCAAGTCTGGCGGACGTAATAACAATCGGCTGTTGTACTACTATCATCTAATATCGGGCTTGACCGAATTCTATTTGGCTTTTAGTTGTTAACTTCAACTTTAGTATTTCAATCGGCTTCAGTTGCCAGGCGGACAGCTATAAAATACCAGCCCTGCGGCAAGCCTCGAACGTTGTAAGCAACCCTATTGCAACACTCTAATAATCTGGAGCGACAAAAGGGAACAAATTCAACGGACATGAAAACGCAAAATCATCAACTGCTACGAGAACATAGTCCACCACAAACAATAAAATATTATTCGAAAATCAAATCAAACGTTATGAAACTTATTTATTTTTTTATTGTTGCGATTTTGCTGTCTTTTTCATGCCGCAAAAATTCACCTGAATTTTTTAGTGGTAATGTAGACCGAGGAATCAACGGATGTTCAGGAAGTACAGGATTTGTTTATATTATAAAGTATTCAGATCAAAATAACAGAGAAGACAGCTTATCTACACTGACTCTGCCCACTCAATTTAAATTGTCAGGAACAAAAATTAAGTTTCAAATGAGAGATTTAAACAACACAGATGAAATAATGTTTTGTAACGCTATGATTACGCCACCGAAACAAAAAGTTATTTATAACGTAAAATCACAGTAACATGAGACAAAAATTATTTGCTCTTGTCGTAATATCATTTCTGCTTTGCATTCATAGTAATGCGCAAAAATATTTTTATTCAAGGAACACAAAAGTCTTTCTTTCAGAAGACACGACTACAATAATAATAAAAGGAACACAAAAAGCATCTTATAATCGAATAGCAACTCTTCTCCATGATAAACTTATACTCTTTGATACGACAGCATTAAAAGATTTGGCACTAATAAAATTCAATACACCTTTGGTAAAATATCAGAATTTAAACTTACTTAAATCAGATACGGGCATTCTTTATATTTCAAACCTTTTGAAAGGGGGGAATGTTCCATACATCACAACAGGTGAAATTTTGTTATTACCAAAAGAAGGCGCAAATGTATCTGCATTACTGAGCAGCCTGAATTTAGCAACTAAAATTCAATCATCTGGTAAAGCCTTTGATATAACAGTATTGAAAATTGTAGAAGGAGAAGATGTTTTTGCAATTGCAAACAAAATTTATGAAAGTGGGCAGGTAAAGTGGTGTCATCCAAACTTTTTTGTACCTATAGAACATTCTACAAATGACCCTTTGTATGCACAACAATTTTATTTAAAAAACACAGGACAAGGTGGAGGTACTGCGGGCATTGATATTAACGTGGAACCAGCATGGAATATAACCAAAGGCAGTTCCTCAATTAAGGTTGCCGTCATTGATGACGGTGTTGAAGACATATCAGGAAGGGTGTTGAATGGTCATACTCCAAGAGACCCAACTGGAAATGGACATCCAACAAATGCAGCAGGTATTGGACATGGCGAGGCATGTGCAGGTATTATTGCAGCAACTCAAGACAATAGTATTGGCATTGCGGGCATAGCACCTAATTGTATGATTGTTCCTGTAAACATTTTTTATGGCGGTGAAACTACATTAGATATTGCAAACGCTATTAATTGGGCTTGGAACCAAGGTCAGGCTGATGTATTAAGTTCAACTTTCGGCAGCAGTTTCGGCTGGACGTTCACTAATCGGCTTTTGTAATAACCATTGCAACATATCTTTATTCATCTGCAGTTCCCGGCTGACGAATATAAAATCCCGGCACAGCAGCAAGCCGTTTTCCGTAAGCTGCGATATTCGGTGGACATCCCCTAACAGTTTCTGGAAAATTTTAAGTTTCACTTTCGGACAACTTTTTGTATCTTCGCTTTGTGGACAAAAAACAAAAGAAACGAACCATTATTTTTTACAAGAAATACTTTGAGGACTTCTTTGTAAAGCAGCGTGACAAGGTAAAGGAGAAAATCGTTTGGACGTTTGACCTGATTGAAGAAATAGATAAAGTACCTGAAACTTATCTTAAACACATAGAGGGTACCGATGGGCTTTACGAAATTCGTGTTCAGTCAGGCAACGACATTTTTCGCATCTTTTGCTTTTTTGACCAGGGACAACTTGTGGTGCTTGCTAACGGTTTTCAAAAGAAAACACAAAAGACACCGAAACAAGAAATTGATAAAGCACTTAAAATTAAAAAAGAGTATGAAAGCGAAAAAAAGTAACATCATCACACTTGACCAGTTCAAGGACAAACATTATGGCAAACGTGGGACAGCAAAACGTGAACAATTGGAAGCTGGTTATGAAAACTTTAAAATCGGCGTTTTGCTACATGAAGCAAGACTTGAAAAAGGTTTGACACAGGAAGAACTTGCTGAAAAGGTCGGGACAACAAAATCATACATTTCAAAAATTGAAAACGACGTGAAGGAAGTTCGCATCTCAACGTTGCAAAAAATTGTAGAAGTTGGGTTAGGTGGACAAGTACAATTATCCATCAAACTCTGAAGAATAAAACCGCAGCTAACAGTGCATTTGCAATAGCATGGCTGGACATTGGAGCAATCGGCGGCAAATCATTTTTTAGCTTTAGTTTCGGCAGACATTACGCTGTTGAGCATTAGTTCATACCTTCAACTTCAGTTTTACAATTAAGCATTTGTTCCCGGCTGACAGTTCGCTATTGCCATGCCATCGCAAATGCCTTAACGTTGTAGGCAAGCGGTCAGACCGTTCACAGTTGACGTTGCCTACCTGTTTTTTAAATTTCCTTCATTGTTGGGTGACAAGACAAACTAAATGCTTATGGATAATTATCCACAATATGCCAGATATGTTTATGATGCGGCACATAGACGTGGACTTCTGATTGATAGAACAGTAATCTTAGAGCGTCAAATGGATGAATATATTTCTCATCGCTTTTGCAGTGACGAAGATGCTCGCATTGACCTTTTATCATTGATTATTTCTTCAAGAAGAATGACAGCAAAAGACAAAGTGGAGGTTTTGTTGGCTTTGTTAAAGAAACACGACGCCGAGTTTTACAAAACACATACTGGTATCAAAACAACCTTTGAGACTATTCTTGCTACACGCAATATGTATGCTCACCAAATGCTCGACACCAGAACTGAAACGGTAAATGCGTATGACGGGAACATTATCACTTTTCTTAACTTATCAAACCCAAACGACTTTGTTACTCATTCGAAAAAAGAGCTTGAAGAAGTTATGGAGAAAATAACTAAGCTAACCAATCTTCTAAATATGCTAAATCAAAGCAGGAAACAACAATAGTCTTCCCCTCTGGACTTGCCAGACATAGTAAATCTATGATACAAGGGGAAGAGACTCGAAGTTTACAAGACGTTTTAACCAAATATCGAACTTGCGTCTAATATTGGATATTTATAGACCAAATTTATGAAATATTCTTATTACATAGACAATGGCTATGAGCCTATCTTCCGACAAATCAAAGAGCTTTTCGGTTCGGTCTGACCAAACGCCATGCCTACAACAGGGTCTTGTTGCTATTGGCATTTGATTATTGAATTGAGTTGCTTAAATTTATGCCAACAGCAACAAGACCCGGAACGTTGGCGGTCATTCCCCATTTTCCGAAACAAAAATAATTTCTGGTGCTAACGGGAATTCACGGTTTGGATTTTCCTCAATAATTTTAAAGCGACTCTTTGCAAGACCCTTTTAAGCATTGGTGCATCAAAGCCCGTGCGTCATTCTGGTTGGAATGTAAAATCCGGGTGTACTAAGCACCGGGATGTGATAATTTCAGTGGTGCCCCCTTGTGGAGAGCCCGTTCAGAATAATTACAAGTCAAAGCTACATTCCCTTAGAGTCATTTTAAAATATTTTATTATGACAAACAAAAAACTGAAGATGGATATTATCCATCCGCACGCTGCCGGTATTGATATCGGCAGCCGTTCTCATTTTGTAGCGGTAGGCCAGGATGAAAATGATGTCAAAGAATTTGGCGTTTATGCCGATGACCTCACTCAAATCTGCTTACATCTAAAACAACACTACATTACCTCTGTTGCTATGGAAAGTACCGGAAGCTACTGGCAAAACCTCTACGTGGAATTAATCAAACACAGCTTTGAAGTAGTGCTTTGCAATGGTAAATTCACCCGAAACATCAAAGGCAAAAAGAGCGATGTAAAAGATGCCCGCTGGATACAAAAACTCCATAGCATTGGACTGCTCACCGGCAGTTTTTTGCCCGACGAAACTACCGAAGTATTAAGAACCTACTGCCGGCAGCGGCAGAACTGGCAGGACTTATCAGTAGAAGCTACCCATAAAATGCAAAAGTATTTAAAGCTCCTTAACTTCAGGCTTGATGTCGTCGTTCGGGATGTATGCGGCCTTACCGAGTTAAAAATTATTGAAGATATATGCAAAGGAAACCTGGATGCTGCTTCGCTTGCCAAACACCGCCACTTTAATTGCCGCAAAAGTGAAGAGGAAATTACAAAAGCGCTAAAAGGAAATAACCGGCAGGACTATTTATTCGGGCTACGCCAGGAATACGATGCCTACCTGTTTATCCAAAATAAAATGCTTGAATGCGAAAAGCAAATCAGCAGCTTTCTCCAACAACAAATCAACAGCAGCCCGAAAAAGAAAAAACTTCAGGCCCCGGAAAAGAAACATAAGCGGCTCAACAAAAATGCTATTACCGGTATTGACCTTAACCAGGCAGCCTGTCAATATTTTGAAGGAGTGGACTTATTCACAATAGAAGGGCTTGGGCATGCTACTGTACTAAGCATCATCAGCGAAGTGGGACCGGATGGCTTTACTAAATTTGAAACAGCCAAACATTTTACTTCCTGGCTCAGGTTGGCTCCCAACAATAAAGTAAGCGGGGGCAAGCTACTCAGCACCAAAACTCCCAAAGGAAGCAACCGGTTAAAAATAGCATTGCGTAATGCTGCCAATGCTATCGGAAATTTAAAAGACACACATCTGTCTAACTTTTTTAAAAGAGTTTGTTACCGAAAAGGCAGAACCGTAGCCGTCAGCGCCACAGCCAGAAAGCTGGCTGTCATCATCTGGAATATGGTAGTCAAAAAAATTCCTTATCAGCCACCCACACATTATCTTTTCCTCGATGAAAAAAGAAAGCTCGGCCTGGTTAAACGCATTCGAAAACAAATAGATAAATTTGGACTGACTAATGATGACCTGGGGCTTTTAACAACTTAAACGATTTCTACGTTAGTCAGAATATTATGAAGAACCTTATAGTCATAGCAGCCTTACTTTTTACTGCCATTTCATATGGACAAAATGAACGACTCGAAGATTACGGCATTAGGCATTTGCAGACAGTTTATAGAGACGACACCGTTGACATTTTGATTAAGTCCAAAAAAGGTGAAGAACAAAAAAGAAAACCTTTATTTCTTTTTTGTCAGGGCAGTTTGCCTATTCCCCTGATAATAAAGTATGACGATAATGGCAAAAAAGGAATTTATCCTGTATTTGTTTTCAATCCAGACAGTTTAGCTAATGAATATCATTTAGCTGTAATCAGCAAACCTTATGTTCCATTAATTGCTGACCAAAAATCTTTAAATACTGATTTAACCTATAAAGACAGTATGGGTAAATTTCCAAAAAAGTATATTGAACGCAACTTACTTGATTATTATGTTGACCGAGACATCGCTGTAATTAAATTTCTTCAAAGCCAATCTTGGATTTCAAATAATAAATTAGTTGTTGCCGGGCATTCAGAAGGAAGTACAATTGCCGCTAAAATTGCTTATAGTTTTCCGAAAGTAACTCAACTCATTTATTCAGGTGGCAATCCATTTGGACGCATTGTAACTATAGTAGAACAACAAAGAGCTTTTGAAAATGACACAACAAAATATGGTGAGCAAGTGTTTGACAATTGGAAAAATATTATAGATGACCCAACAAATATGCAAGCTTCACAAGGTGACGCCTATAAAGCAACTTATCAGTTTTCTATTCCACCGCCACTGACTTATTTAGAAAAATTAAAAATACCAGTGCTTATTACTTATGGAACGAAAGATTACAGTTCTCCATTTAATGATTATTTCAGAGTAAAAATGATAGAGCAGAAAAAGACAAATTTCAACTTTAAGGCATACATTGGAGTAGAACATAATTTCTTCCCATTAAAAGCTAATGGTGAAACTAATTTTGACCTTTTTAATTGGGACAAAGTTGCTGACGATTGGCGACAGTGGTTAATGCGACAATAAATACGAACGCACAACAAAAGTATTTGCAAAAGCAGGGCTGGACAATGTAACATCAGCTATGTGCAAACATCAACTGTGGTTCGGGCTCGACGTTCAATATTCAGCTTTAGTTCATAACTTCAACAACATATTTTCAAATGAGCATCTGTACCGGGCTGGACAATCAATGAATTCCCTGCCTTCGCAAATACTCGAACGTTGCACGCCATTTTTCGTGACACCCTAAAAATACTAAGATTTTTGGCATTCGGGGACAAAGGCTTTATATTTGTACAAACAGGACAATATTATGGAGATAAGAACAGATTTATTCTTAGGCGACAGCAAAACGATGCTCAAAAAACTTCCTGACAACTCTGTTGATCTCATCGTGACATCTCCCCCATACGCAGACCAGCGTAAAGGAACATATGGCGGCATCCATCCTGACAAATACGTTGAATGGTTTCTTCCAATAACAAAGGAACTTCTTAGGGTTTTAAAACCGACTGGAACTTTTATCCTGAATATAAAAGAAAAGGTTGTTGAAGGTGAACGCAGCACCTATGTAATAGAATTAATTCTTGAAATGCGTAAACAAGGTTGGCTATGGACAGAGGAATTTATTTGGCACAAAAAGAACTGTTACCCTGGCAAATGGCCTAATCGTTTTCGTGACGCATGGGAAAGGCTTCTTCAATTTAACAAGGATAAGAAGTTCAAAATGTATCAAGAAGAAGTAATGGTTCCAATGGGCGATTGGGCTAAATCAAGGCTTAAAAATCTAAGCGACACAGATAAAATAAGAGACAACTCAAAAGTTGGTAGCGGTTTCGGTAAAAACATTTCAAACTGGTTGACAAGAGAAAAAGCGTTTCCAACAAACGTTTTACATTTAGCGACTGAGTGCAGCAATAAAAATCATAGTGCTGCTTTTCCTGAAGAACTTCCTGAATGGTTTATGAAACTGTTTACAAAAGAAAAAGATACAGTTCTTGACCCATTTATGGGTTCAGGAACAACGGTATTGGTTGCAAACAGAATGAAACGACACTCAATTGGTATTGACATCGTTCCTGAATACTATGACATGGTTAAAGAACAAGTTAAGCCAGTGGAATTATATTTATTAGAGCCGACAGTAAAATATGAAACAGCTAAATCTAAAAGACGTTACGCAGTACGTTGAAGAAAACATTGGAACCTTTCACCAAAAAAGAATTGCCGGACTGAATGATTTGAAGTTGAAGAAGGTCTTGGGAAAGAAAAATCCTTATCTCTTCAAAGCAAAATACATTCTCACGGCGCAGGATATTATAAAAAGTTTGACCGATGCTTTTATTTCATCACAGGAAGAAACAATTTTCGGTGATTGGCTTGAAGGACTTGCGATTTTTATCAATGGTAAAGTATATGATGGTCGCAAGTCTGGCATTCCCGGCATAGACTTAGAGTTTGATAAAGATGGCATTCGCTACATTGTAACAATAAAATCCGGCCCAAATTGGGGCAACAGTTCACAAATAGGCAAAATGCGGGCAGACTTCAAAACTGCACAGAAAACACTTCGTACAAGTAATTCACAACTGAACATTACAGCAGTAAACGGTTGCTGTTACGGCAGGGACAACAATCCAGATAAAGGCGACTATTTCAAATATTGTGGTCAAAAATTTTGGGAGTTTGTATCAGGCGACACAGACCTTTACACAAAAATCATTGAGCCATTAGGTCATCAAGCTAAAGAACGGAATGACGACTTCATCCAATCATATTCGCAAATGATAAACAAATTTACAAAGGAATTTGCGGACACTTTTTGCATGGACAACGGTTCAATAGATTGGGATAAACTTGTACGCTTTAATTCAGCGACCTTTGCTCCGAAAAAATAAAACGGCGTGCAACAAAAGGTTTGGCAAAAAACTGGCTGACGGAGCGCAACTTCAACTGTATGTTCTCTATTCAGCAGCAGTTATCGGCTGGACTCTATAAATTTGGCGGCATCAATAACAATGAACTTTTAATTATAAATTTAGCAGCGGTTCGGGCTGGACGAATTTCAAATACCAGTTCTTCGCCAATCCCTGAACGTTGGCTGCAAGGCTAAAGCGACCAGTATGAAAATTTGTAAACTCTGCGGACTTCCCAAAGTATTAATAAAAAAATCGCATATCATTCCTGACTTTATGTACAAGGGAATGTTTGACGAAAACCATAAACTTGTTCTACAACCGTTTAGACAGGGGACTGTTGAAAATTGGGAAATTAAAAAACCTTCAGACGGAGAATACGAAGGTGGGTTACTGTGCGACGAATGTGATAATGCTCTTTTAGGTCACTACTATGAAGATTATGCAAGTCGTGCAATGTATGGAGGACAACTTTTAGCAAGTGAATGCCCGACATTTCAAAAGTGTATTAGCCAGCATGGAATTGGGTTTATTAAATGTGAGCGACTAAACTACCATAAATACAAACTGTTTCTTTTATCAATACTTTGGCGAGCAAGTATTTCGACAAGACCTTTTTTTAGTGAAATCAAGTTAGACCCAATTCATGAAGAAGAAATACGGAAAATGATTTTAACCAAAGATGGAGGCGATGTATCAAAATACCCTATTTTCATTTTATCTTATTCCAATAATTTAAACTTGCCTAAACAACTAATAGCACAACCAAGACAAATAGCGACGACCGATGAATTACAAACGTATTCTTTCATGATAAATGGATATTTTTATTTCTTTTATCTTAACAAATCGGAAACTGTATTGCCACATTATGTAACTGCTGAAACTATTAAGC
Source organism: Hydrotalea lipotrueae (assembly GCF_019249625.1). Lineage (NCBI taxonomy): Bacteria > Pseudomonadati > Bacteroidota > Chitinophagia > Chitinophagales > Chitinophagaceae > Hydrotalea > Hydrotalea lipotrueae. The sequence continues at coordinate 26,558 of NZ_JAESDL010000019.1, forward strand.
CAAACAACGAACTTAATGTAATAATTATTCCAGAGGATAAAGGGACTAATTTTATTTTTGGACAGTTCGGAATAAAGCCCTGACAGCCAACAAAAGGTTTGGCAATATGGCTGCTTGACGTTGTAAACATCAACAGCAGTTCGCTATTCAACTTCTGTTCGGGCTCGACGAATATCGCCTAGCAACAGAATAAAACATCAACACCTTATCTTTGTTCAGCACCAGTTCCCAGCTTGACAGAACGCTATTTCAGCCACATCGCCAATGCCTAAACGTTAGCTGTAACTTTATGGCGACAAACAAACTAAAGCTTTGTGTTTTTTGCGACAATCAATTAACTAAAGAAAACCGTAGCAGGGAACATATCATCCCACAATGGCTATTAGATTTTTTAGAGATAAGAGAAGAGGCAATACAGCCAACACACTTTTCAAGTCAAGGTCACACTAATTCAACAAGACATCACACTCTTGACAATCTTTTAGCGGGACAAATTTGTGAGAAGTGTAACAACGGTTGGATGAGCCGTCTAGAACAAGAAGCAATACCTATTCTAAAATCTCTAATCGCAGGTGATCGAGTTGTCGTAGACCTCAACGATACCGAACGACAAATAATTGGTAGATGCACAGCAAAAACTGCATTAACCTTAAACTCAGCATCGAATTATTTAAAAAACATCCCATCTGACCATTATAAATATACAATGACAACTGCAGGCAGTTTGCCAAGTGGAGTTTTTTCATTTGCTCAACAACATCATGGGACAAGACCCTTTTATTGGATTCAATCACCCACTTGGATATTAAATGGAAACTCAGATTCCTTATCGGTATTAGGGGAAAGATTAAAAGACAAGTCTTATAAAATTGCATTTCAATTCGGAAAACTCATGCTATTAATTGGATATATTCCATTGGACAATATTTTTCCTGTTCTATGCAGAGGAATACATATTCCTTTGATTCCAAAAACAGGCAAGTGTGGATGGTATGACATAAAAGAATTCCCCTGGCATGATAGTGAAAAAGCACTAATGGAATTTCACTTTGGCCTTCAAGCAACACTTATGGAATAACAAAAGCTACAGCTAACAAGTGCATTTGTGCCATTGGGGCTCGACAAACTACGTTCGTCATCGCCCCGTTCGCTGCTCAGCTTCAGTTCCGGCTTGACGGAACCTAGTAGTCCTAAATATCAGATTGCTGGTAATGAATTTTCTCAATTTGGACTTTCAGGAAAATCATTTTCTAGTATTTTAGATAGTGTTGGAAAGTGGCATAATGACTACCAAGATTATTTATTAACAGCAATTGTTTCCCAAAAACAAAGTCTTGAAGATACTATTAAATTGAAGCAATTCATTAAAATTAAATCTTCAGAATTCTTTTATAAAAAAGGTATCAATTCAAATATGAATTTATATACAAATGGTTTTAATTATATGCCTATTGAAATAAGTTTTAATAAATCAAAATATTCAATAGAAGGAAATGAAATTTTAGAAAAATTAAAGAGTTTACTTATAAATTATAATAATATAGACGCTACTGATTTCTTTTACGATTTAAAAAAATTAAAAACAAGCGCATTGTAGTTAAAAAATACTAATGAAAAAATGACTGTTGGCATTTCAGTTTCGATAGCTATAAGCTCATTTACTTATTGGAAAGCTAATGCTGAAAAGTGGCAATCTATTTTAAAATCAGAAAATTTAGACAGAACTACCAATATCCATAATTTTAATACATTTTCGGTAAGCGTAAACAGTGCTGGTTGTCGTATAGGTCTTGGACAACTTGGTGCTGCAGATGTGGGAGGTGCAATTAGTGGTGCAATTGATGGAGCCGCCCTTGGACCAGGTGGTGCATTAGCTGGTGGTGTACTTGGTTCATCAGGAGCTTCCTTAGGCAACTTAGCAGGGCAAGTCATGGGCTGTTTATTTAGCTGGTGGTAAAATTAATTTACAACTTAAAATATTATAATAACATGAACAAACTTATTCATTCAATAAAAAATAAAAAGAAGATATTTTTAGTTTTATTTATAATTACATTTTTTTTGACAATTGTTTATAATAAATTATTTAAAAATAGTTCAAGGCCATTTGATATCTTTTTTTTCTTTTTTATTCCATTGTGTGCTCTGTCATTTATTTATATTATACTTAAAAAAAATAGACAAGACAAATAATTAATCTGAATATCTTAAATGAGGATTAATGTTTCTTATTCATCCTCATTGAATCAGAATAATTCTGCCAACAAAAGGCTTGGCTATATGTCGGCGGACGATAACACAATGGCTCGGCTGTAGTTATCTATCATCTGTAGTTACAACAGACGACATCCTATTGGGCTGTGGTTTGTATATTAATCTTTCGTATTTCTATTCTGCTTTTGTTCCCGACTGACAGTTTTCAAATTCCGCCACATCGCCAATGCCCGAACGTTGTAGGTAACCCTAAAAGACATGTTCAAAAAATGTTAGCGTAATAATATTAAATGCAATAAACAAACTAAATGATTACTTATGAACTTTAAAACAAATTCTCAATATGTTTGCAACACTTTACAAGGCACACATAGCAACATTCAAATGCTAACCTTATAAAGAGTTGCAAACGCAACTTTACTCAACTAATTAAACAATATCTTTAACTTTTAAAATTCATGATTTATGAAAAAAATCAACACACTAATTGCAAGCAGTAGCAATGTTCTCTCAATTGGATTACTAATTTTTATCTTCTTTTTTACAAGTTGCAAAAAAGATTTTAATTCTTCTATTTCTGCTAATGGAAGTGACGGAATACATCCCTTCCCATTAAATTGGGAAACAGCTGATTATATGCCAACGCCTTTTGGTACAACTATTTTAGTGCCTTGGGCAAATGGTTCAGTAAAAGGATTTTCTCCTGATATTTGGTATGATTATAAAAGTAGTGATGGTTGGACATTAGTATATAATGTTTTTAATACAACTTCTTTACCTGCCAATCCTTGGTTTGCATTGTATAATCAGTATAGAGGATTGTTACGGATTTATGTTTATGTAACGGATAATGGTTTCGTTGCATCTGATTATTTAACAAGTGGTCTGAATTTAGCACCCAACTCCATTTCTTCTTCTATGCTAAATTATATAGGGCAAGATGTAGTTGATGTAACAAAAAATCAAACTTCAATCTCAAAAATCGAGCCTACTCAATTGGCTACGGGCACATGGTATGCATCTCAATATGAAATTGCCTATGACCCTAATATTGCAACAAGCACATACCAGCAATTAGGATTAAATTGGACTTTGAAGTGGACAAGTGTATCAAGTATATCTCTAGGAGGCACACAACAAGGAACAATTAATGGTACGATATCAACACCTACTCCTAGCTTTGATATATCAGGGCTCCTCACACAAGGAGTATTAGAGGCAACAGGGTTGACTATCTTTAGCAACAATGCTGGAGGTGATAAAACGAATTATACACAAAATACATTAGGATTGCCTGGTAACATATTCAAGTCAATTCAAGACGGATTGCAAAGCGGATTATCTGGTGTCGTGAAAAATATTTTCAATGGAATATTTGGTGGAAGTAGTTCTAATACACAAGAAGTAAATTTAACAATGAATACAAAAATTCAATTAACTGGTAATTCAACTCAAAGTGGAGCTTTTATACCGGATCCTGGTTTAGGTATAGGTATTCCTGGTATTTCAAATAGTCAGTCTGCTAGTGGTTACATTCCTGGTTATAATCAACCAATGGGTGTATTTAACTTGGCAGCAAAACCAACGGTTAATGTTCATACAACAAAAACGCAGATAACAAAAGATGGGGGTATTTATTATCAATACGAAAATCTATATACAATAAATGCGGCTTCATTAAACTATTTGTGGAATTCTGCGGTTATAAATTCCTCATCAACAGGTGCTGCAATTACAAATTTAACAACCGAAGTTGTTCTTTTGGACCCTGATTTATCTACATTCCCATATCAACCTTTAATTGGGGGACAAGAAGAAACGATTGGCACTCATACAGCAATAACTGGTTCTCAGGTCGGTACAACTTATATTGTTGCGAGGGTGCAGCCGATTAACACGAATGTAGCTATAAGAATTAAATTTAATGTTGTGCCAAATAATGGAGCTCCTCCATCAACCATTGTAAAAACTTTTTTGGCTAATCTCGTAAATAATTAAAATATACTTGTATGAAACAAATTAAATTCTTATTCATCTTATTTTTATTATTTCTTTCTTTTTCATGTACAAAGCAAACTATTGTACAACAAACCTCTGCCGACGAAATAACAATAGAATTACAAAAAGTCATTAAGAATAATAATATAAATAGAATAATTGCATGGACAGATAATGGAGGATTTCCAACAAATATTTCACCCACTTCAGGTACAACATGGTCCTTTTCAAATGGATTTATTTCAATTCAAGACCAATTACAAACTTTTAATTTATTATATTTAGATTATTATAATGTTGCGAAAGTAATGGTAAACGACGGCACTAATCCTGTTGCACTCATTTTGCATTTTAAGAATTAGTAAATCTGTAAATTCGCTTTCAAATGAGTATAAGTAAAAAGTGCATTCTTTCATTTATTTTGAGCATAGGAGCTATTTTTTCCTATGCTCAAAGTAATATTTTGTCTAATAATGACTCTATAAAAAATTGCTATGTCTCTAAGAATAATGATACTATTATTTTAAGCAAGAATAAAATTATTACAGTAGGTTCAATACTGTATATCGGCAAAGGTTCGGATACTTTATATGGATGGTATAATCATATAAGTTTTAAAAGCCCGTTTAACTGGTCTTTGTGGTTATTCAGAGATGCCGAATTAGAAAGCTACAAAAATAATTATCCTTATGATGCTTCAGTCTCAAGAGAACATGATAAATTATTAGGCTATATACACAAAGGTGATAGTGTGATGGTAAAAAAAATAAAAGTGAGAAAGACAAAAAAATATGGTATTTGGTATATTTTAACTTTAAAAGATTACAAGTTTCCCAAAACAAAATATCAATGTTTTTTATTGGAAGCACTTAATTCACATGAAATATTTATTACACAAAAATTGTAGAATAATATTTGCATTCTCTTTGTTGAGCCTCTATTATAAAGGTATTTCACAATTTAGTACAGGCTTATCGGCAGCTTATTCTAACAACCATTTAAACACCAACATTTCTAATCGTTCTTATACTCAAAATAAAAACGGCAATAGTTGGGGTATAAGTTTCCCGTTAAATTACAAGTGCAGTAATAAAATAAATTTTCAAACAGAAATTGATTTTTTGAATAAAGATTATTCATTTATTCGCACAGGTAATTATGCAGGTATTTATACAAGGTATAACAATATTTATTTGCAGTGGCCGTTCATTTTTCAATATAAAATATTTCAAAAAAGTAAATGGCAAATTTTTGCCGATGTAGGTTTGTATGCTTCATATTGGGCATTTGGAAAAATAAAAGGTGTACTCCCTAATGTTTTTAACAGCTACGATAGCATAAACACATTAGGACAGATTACGCATTATTTAACTTATACAGGTTACTCACAAAATTATCAATTCAATCAAGAAAAAGATAATCGTTTTGAGTTTGGAGCATCGGCAGGTTTATCATCATCATATCAGTTTAATCAAAAATATTCCTTAGTTATCAATGCAATATATTATCAGTCCCTAACTTCACAGCAAAAAAAATATAGTATTAATCAAACTATGCAATACAATCAAACCATCTTTATTTCAATAGGCTGTATGTTTCATTTGCATGTGTAATACTTTCAAAGTAATGTCATTATCATTTTTAAAATATTGGTTCGCATTTTTAGTTTCTTGCTCACTTATTTGTAATATTTCGTGCAAAAAAATCTCTCCACCTTTTGCCGATACCACCCCAAAAACTTTCAGTGATGTATTTGAGCAATATTGGAACAAGATGAATGTTAATTATGTTTATTGGGATGTTGATACAACCAACTGGGATAATATTTATAAAAAATACAAACCTTTATTTGCAAAATTAGATTTGAATAATGTTGCCGATATTAAAAAAAGTGTTTCTTATTTTAAAGAAATGACAAGCACTTTAATTGATGCTCATTATTATATTTCATTTACTCAAAACAGTATTATTGATTCGTTTGCATATCCTGCTTATGATAGAAAAAAGATGAGCCAAACCTTTCATAATCCCTATTCTTTTTATAGTGTAGATACTAATTACTTAGATGCTAATTTTCAGTTAGGCATTGATTATAATTTTTCTTTTGCTGGTCAGCCATTGGCTGTTTTATACGGTACGATAAATAATTCAATCTTATATTTTTCTTGCAATGATTTTTCTTTATCAAAGGCTTATAATTCAACAACAGCAAATAAAATACAACCTGTTTTAAATTCATTTTTTAATACTCTAAATAATTTTCCCATTAATATTAAAGGTTTAATAATTGATGTGAGAAGTAATTATGGTGGTGATTTAAGTGATTTGAATTTTTTAGCGGGTAGGTTTATTGATAAACCTTTATTATTTGGGTACACACAATATAAAATTGGGAATGGAAAATTAGATTATTCGGCATGGATTCCATCATATGTTAATCCTCAAGCTAATTCAAAATCTCTAATAGTTCCTATTATAATTTTAGCAGATAATGTTTCAGCATCTTTATCTGAAGCAGTTGTAATGGCTATTAAAGCAATGTCCAATTCAACTTTTGTAGGCGAAACTACATTTGGAGCTACGGGTCCAATCATAAGTGACAATAATGTTTATAATGACGGAAGTTTTACTGTTCCCAATTTCATGAACGTACAAACATCATTGGCAAAGTTTAAATATATAGATGGAAAGATTTATGAAGGAACAGGGTTCTCACCTGATGTGTTTGTACCTTTTAACCTTTCTGCATTACAAAATAACATTGACCTTCAACTTGAAAAGGCAATTACTTTATTTAAGTAGCTTTTAATTGCTCAAAAAATGTTTTACATTTACATCAGCATTTGCATAATATCCCTTTTGAATTTTTTTACAATCTTTTTTTAATCATCAAAATTCAGAATTATGCCAAGTACAGCAGAAACAGGGCACGCTAAAAACGTAGCCAACTTTGAAACTTTAATTTCATTTTGCATCGGTTATGGTGCAGCTTACAATCCGTCGAGAGACAGTTTAAAAATCGCCAATTTGCACAATCCCAGCTTACCACAGCCAAATCAGCCCTTGCTGATTGCAAAACCAAAGAAACTGCCTTCGACAATGCTACTGACATTGGTAGAACATTTTAACGGATTGATTGAATTGGTAAGTTCTCATACCGAATACAATCCCAATGAAGAAGAACTTAAAGTGACGGCTTTACAAACTTTACTGACACAACTTAAAGCCGACAATATAAGCGTAATTAACACCCATACCGATTGGAGTAACAGCCGTCTCACCAGAGACAATGTTCTTTATGCCGATACAACAGGCTTGGTAGACACAGCTTTGAACGTAAAAGGTTATGTAAAATCATTATTCGGTGCAACAAGCCCTCAATTTGCACAAGTAAAAGGAATAGAGTTTAAAAGAGGAAAAAACTAAAGTAAAATGACACATGGTTTTAAAGACACAGTAGAGCTATTTGCCATAATTGTTAGGCAATAGACACATTTTGCAGGCAGATAATACAAAATTATCACCCGCTTTTTCAAAATTGTTGTCCGCATTGACAAATGCTACAGATGGCGATTATATAATTAGTTTCTGCAAAGACAAAATTTTTATTCGCATTTATTAATAAGGCATCCGCACCAAGTCAGGCACATTTACAGGGCACACGAAAGCCACCCGCAAAGGCAACCCTTGCAAAAGAGCCTGCCTTGTTACTCTTTTCTTTGAACAAATATTGTATGACTTAGAATATTTAAAAGTGTAAATTATTATAAGGGCTACCTACAACATTGTGTTGGCAAAAGTTGGGCTGAAGTATTTGGCCCATCGGCTGTAGGATTTTTGGCCAAGCTTCTGTAATTTGGCTTTAGCTAATCGAGTCTGTAGTGGCCAAGCAAGCAGTGGGATTTCTATTGCCCAACCTTCGCAAAGCCCTGCTCGTTACCTGCAAGCGTATGACGACAGCGCAACAACGAAACAGACGACTAAAAATTGAACATTAATACAAGGACAAACCATTTTGACAACAGGTGACCAACATACAGACCATATTTCAAACGGACAGCGAGTAAGCCGACACTCATTGCCGACCCTTCTGTATTTTTTATTTTCCCCACCGCACATTTTTTTTAATTCAATTTTATTGCCACCGCACAAGTGGCACATTTGGCTTTGCCCTACCGGTAAGCCAACCCTTCAGCGAAGCGAAAAGAGCCACTTTTTCCCCACGCTCTAAGACAGTACAGACCACATAATCTCATTTTGTAGACACGCTACTTAAAATTATTTCTATAAAATATTTGGAAGTTAGGAAACTTTGCCTACTTTTGTAGAATCATTACAAAGGTATAAATTTGAAAAAGCTGATAAAAGATATCACAAACATCCAAACCGGACTCTTTGCAAGGCCTTCTAGCATTGGTGAAGTGGTGTATTTACAATCCAAGCATTTTGACGAATTTGGGCAATTGCATTCGGTTCTTCACCCCGATTTGCTGGCTGAGGGGATTTCTGAAAAGCATTTGCTGAAAGACGGTGATGTGCTTTTTGCTGCCAAGGGAACTAAAAACTTTGCAGCCGTTTTTGAAAACCACAACGAACCTTCTGTGGCTTCCACTTCATTTTTTGTTATCAGACCAACTGACAACAAAGTGCTGCCCCAGTATTTGGCTTGGTTTCTAAATAACCATACCACACAAACCCTTTTAAAAGGGCAAGCTATCGGAACTTCCATTCCTTCTATTTCAAAACAGGTTTTAGAGAATCTGGAAATAACCATACCAAGCATTGAAACCCAAAAGACGATTCTGCAAATCACCAAACTCCGCAACAAGGAAAAGTCTTTGAAGCAGAAAATTGAAACACTAAGAGAAAAACAAATTCAGGCGATGCTGCTGGTGGCAGCTTCGCAATGATGAATGATAAATAAATGAATTATGAACGAAAGAGACACAAATATAAAACCGAATCCTTTAAAAGACAAGTCGTTTCAGTTTGCCCTGAAAATTGTAAATCTATTTCAGTTCCTTTCTGAACAAAAGAAGGAATATGTAATAAGTAAGCAACTGTTACGTTCAGGAACTTCCATTGGAGCCAATGTTCGGGAAGCACAAAACGCACAGAGTAAAGCTGATTTCATACATAAATTTTCCATTGCACAAAAGGAATGTGACGAAACACTTTACTGGCTTGAATTGCTTCATCAATCTGGACTTCTTCCAGAAGAAGAATTCACAACCATTCATAAGGACGCCAACGAGCTTTTAAAGATGCTCCGTAGCTCTATTCTAACAACGAAACAAAATATTCATCATTCATAACTCATAACTCATCATTCCAATGAAAATTTCTCAAAAAGACATCAACGATGCAGTTTGGAAAGCTTGCGACACCTTTAGAGGTAGCATCGACCCAAGCGTTTACAAAGACTATGTGCTTACCATGCTGTTCCTGAAATATCTCAGCGATGTGCATGACGATAAAATGGAAGGCTACCTGAAAAAGTACAACGGTGATATAGAACGTGCCAAACGTGCCATGCAACATGAACGTTTTATTGTACCTGAACACAGTCATTTCAAGTATTTATACGACCACCGTAATGAAGCCAATATTGGAGAACTCATCAATATTGCATTGACGGATTTGGAAGAAGCCAACCGTGAAAAACTGTACAGCGAAGATGGTGCAGGAATTTTCCAAAACATAGACTTTAACAGCAGCAAGCTGGGTGAGCCTAAGGATAAAAACACCCGCTTGAAAACCTTGCTGATTGATTTTAAATCTGACAAACTGGATTTGCGTCCTTCGCATTTAGACGGGAACGACATTATTGGTGGTGCTTACATGTTCCTGATTGAAAACTTTGCCAGTGATGCCGGGAAAAAAGCAGGTGAATTTTTTACACCAAAAGAAGTTTCTACACTCATTGCCAAACTCACCAAAAGTAAACCCGGCTCACGTATATGCGACCCTACCTGTGGTTCTGCCTCTCTTCTGATTAAAGCAGGTGAAGAAGTGGGCTCAGATAATTTTTCACTTTACGGACAAGAAGCCAACGGCAGCACTTGGGCATTGGCGGTGATGAATATGTTTTTGCATGGCTTTGATAATGCTACCATTCGCTGGGGCGATACCATCCGCAATCCTAAACTGAAAGAGGGCGATGCGCTGATGAAGTTTGATACCGTAGTAGCCAACCCGCCTTTCTCATTGGACAAATGGGGCAAGGTAGAAGATAAGGATGGAGAAAAAACCACTGTGAGCTATGACCCGGAAAGCGATAAGTACAACCGTTTTTGGAGGGGCGTGCCTCCCAAAAGCAAAGGCGACTGGGCATTTATCAGCCACATGATAGAAACACTGAACGAACACGGAAAAGCAGGTGTAGTAGTGCCGCATGGTGTATTGTTCCGTGGCAGCAGCGAAGGAAAAATAAGGCAGAAAACCATTGAAGAAAATTTGTTGGAAGCGGTGATTGGCTTACCTGCCAACCTGTTTTTCGGCACGGGCATACCGGCAGCCATTTTGGTGTTTAACAAGCAAAAAAATAGCACCAATGTTTTGTTTATTGATGCCAGCAAGCAATATGAAAGTGCCAAAAACCAAAACAAGCTGCGGGCAAGCGATATTGAACACATTGTAACAACCTACCGGAATTTTGCTGCGGGCAAATTACAGCCCGGTGTGGTGGAAGATAAGTATAGCTATGTTGCCACTCCTGAGGAAATACAGGAAAACGACTACAACCTGAACATACCCCGCTATGTAGACACCTTTGAAGAAGAAGCCGAAGTAGATATTGCTGCCGTGCAAATGGAGATTGAGCAACTGGAAGGCGAACTGGTGAAAGTGCAGAATGAGATTGAGGTCTATCTAAAACAATTAATGAACTAACTATGGCAAACGAATTATCAAATCAACATAAAACGGTGTTTGAGCAAATCAAACAAATTGACAATGATGGCAACGAGTGGTGGTCTGCAAGACAATTGGGTAAGATATTGGAGTACTCTGAATACCGCCATTTTAAACCTGTAATTGAAAAAGCCAAAGAGGCTTGTGTTAATAGTGAACAATGCATCGAAGACCATTTCGAGGACTTCCTCGAAATGGTTGATATAGGCTCGGGAGCCAAACGCCCCATGGAAGACGGTGTAAAACTATCTCGTTATGCGTGTTACCTCATTGTGCAAAATGCTGACCCAAGCAAAGAGGTGGTAGCTCAAGGGCAAACCTATTTTGCTATTCAGACCCGCTTGCAGGAAATAAGGCAGATGGAGGAATACAACCGTTTAGCATCGGAAGATGAAAAACGATTGTTTTTGCGGGAAGAAATGAAACGCCACAACATTCAATTGGCCGATGCTGCCAAAGATGCCGGTGTAATTGAGCCATTGGATTATGCCATTTTTCAAAACCATGGCTATATGGGTTTATATGGTGGATTGGACGCCAAAGGTATCCATAAAAACAAAGGCTTGAAAAAGAGCCAAAACATTCTCGACCACATGGGGAGTACCGAATTGGCAGCTAACTTGTTCCGTGCTACACAAACCGAAGAAAAACTAAGACGAGACAACATCAAAGGCAAGCAACAAGCCAATAAAACCCACTATGAAATCGGGAAAAAAGTACGCAAAACCATTGAAGAAATTGGGGGCACCATGCCCGAGGATTTACCGGTAGCCGATAGCATTAAAAAATTGGAAAAAGCCAAAGAACCCAAGCCATTAAAATCACCCAAAAAGAAAAAATGATGGCAGCAACAAAAAATACCAAAGCGTTTTACAATACTGAAATTCCAGAAGGATGGAATATTTTTCGTTTGGGCGACTTGGGAAAGTTTTCAAAAGGAAAAGGCATATTGAAGGAGCAGGTTATTCCTGAAGGATTGCCATGTATTCGCTATGGAGAAATTTATACAACCCACGATTTTATTATTAAGGATTTCAAATCTTTCATTTCCGAAGACGTAGCTATTGAAAGTAAAGAAATTAAAAAAGGTGATATTCTATTTGCAGGTTCGGGTGAAACAGTTGAAGAGATTGGAAAAGCTGTCGCTTATGTTGGTACGTATAAAGCGTATGCAGGAGGCGATGTAATTATTCTTTCAACAAACAAAAATATCAATCCAGAGTGTCTATCTTATGCTTTGGAAACAGATTTTGTTAAGAGGCAAAAGCGAGTCTTAGGGCAAGGAAACTCTGTTGTACACATTTATTCGAGTGATTTATCCAAAATCAAAATCCCCCTCCCTCCCCTCCCCGAACAAAAAGCCATAGCCGCTTGCCTAAGCACCTGGGATAAAGCCATCCACACCACCGAAAAACTCATTGCCCAAAAAGAACTCCGCAAAAAATGGCTCATGCAGCAATTGCTTACGGGAAAGAAAAGGTTGAGGGGGTTTAAGGGGGAGTGGAAAAAATTGGGTGCAGGTGAAGTTTTCAAAAGTGTAACAAAGAAAGGATTTGCTGATGAAGAATTGCTATCAGCCACACAAGACAGAGGGATGATTCCAAGAACAATGTTGGAAGGTAGAGTAACTATGCCAACAACAGGTACAGAAGGTTTCAAATTAGTTGAAGTTGGAGATTTTGTTATCAGCTTGCGTTCATTTCAAGGTGGTTTGGAATATTCATATTACAGAGGTTTAGTAAGTCCGGCTTATACGGTTCTAAAACCGAAAAAGCCTATTAATGAAGAATTCTACAAGCAGTATTTCAAGAGCTATGATTTTATTGGGCATCTGGCTATTGCTGTTATTGGAATACGTGATGGCAAACAAATCAGTTACGATGATTTCTGCACTGTAAAAATACCTTACCCATCCATCGAAGAACAAACCGCCATTGCCCAGGTGCTGCAAGCGGCAGATAAAGAAATCAGCCTGCTCAAAGCTAAAGCAGAGAAGTTGCGGGAGCAGAAGAAGGGCTTGATGCAGGTATTGTTGACGGGGAAAAAACGTCTGAACTATGATTCATCTGATTTTTATGATGGCCATGATTCGGATGCTAAGAATATAAAATCACAGCAATCAAACGAATCAAGAAAATCATAGTTCAGACAATGATTAATGAGCAATACAAATACAGCGAACTCACTTCCAAAATTATTGGCTGTGCCATGACTGTGCACAAAACTTTAGGAAATGGATTTCAAGAGGTGATTTACCAACGTTCATTAGAAATTGAAATGCGTTTGGCAGGTATAGCTTTCAATAGAGAATTTGAAATGCCCATATTTTACAGAGAAGAGCAAATAGGAACCCGTAGAGTTGATTTCCTGGTGGATGGCGTTATTTCCGTAGAACTGAAAGCCATTTCTAAATTAGAAGATGTCCATTTTGCCCAAGCCATCAACTATTTGGAAGCCTATAATCTGGAAATTGGTTTACTGATAAACTTCGGTGAAACAAGCCTGAATTTCAAAAGGCTTACCAATAAGAAATATAAATCACAGCAATCACACGAATCAAATAAATCATAGTTCAGACAATTATGCCGCGCAAAGAAAGACATATAGTTCCCAATGCCGAAAAAGGCGGTTGGGACTCAAAACGAGAAAATGCAAAGAGAGCTTTCAAACATTTTGAGACCAAAAAGGAAGCCATGGACTGGAGCCGGGAAAAGGCGAAACAGGAAAAATCTGAATTGATACCACACGGAAAGGATGGAAAGATTCAGAATCCAAACAGTTATGGGAATGATCCCAATCCACCAAAGGATAAAAAGAGATAGATTATGCCATACAACCCAAACATACACCACCGCAAATCCATTCGCCTGAAAGGTTACGATTATTCACAGGCGGGATTGTATTTTATTACCATATGTGTACAGGACAGGTTGTGTTTGTTCGGGGAAATTGAAAACGGGGAAATGGTATGGAATGATGCGGGATGCAACGCCCATGAATGTTGGTTACAAATTCCAAATCATTTTCCCAATGTCATTTTACATGAATACATTGTAATGCCCAATCACGTTCACGGTATCATCGAATTGGTAGGGGCGAATAATTATTCGCCCGAAACCAGGGCGAATGAAAATGGGGCGAAATATTTTTCGCCCCTACGGTCACCGTCAAAAACCATTGGGTCCATTGTTGGGGGGTATAAAATTGGCGTTACAAAATGGTTTCGTGAAAATGGTATCATGGATACAATATGGCAACGCAATTATTGGGAACACATCATTCGTGATGAACAATCCCATCATCCATCATCGAATTGCCACATACATCATCAACAACCCGAAAAATTGGGAGAACGATAAATTATATCAATGATAAGAACATAATTATGGCATATAAAATACCACAACTCCCTTTGGATTTCGATATAGAAACCAAAGCCATCCTAAAAAAAACGGCTGCTGCCCGCAGTGCCTTGGCCGAGATGAAAGGGGCTGCCATGAGCATTCCGAATGAAAGTATTCTTATCAGTACCCTTTCCTTGCAGGAAGCCAAAGACAGTTCGGCCATTGAGAACATCATCACCACGAATGATGAATTGTTTCAGTCGGATTTTATGGCAAAGAATTTTAAAACCCTTGCTAGTAAGGAAGTACACAACTATGCAGAGGCATTAAGATGGGGATTTCAAACCGTGAGGCAACAGGGATTTTTGTCGAACAACCACATCATAGAAATACAGGCAACCATAGAAGAAAACCGGGCTGGTTTTCGCAAAGTTCCGGGAACGGAACTTAAAAACGAACAAACCGGGGAAGTGGTGTACACCCCGCCTCAAACCCACGATGAAGTGGTGGCCCACATGAACAACCTGGAGCAGTTTATGAATGTTAGTGAACTCAGTGATTGGGACCCGCTGGTAAAAATGGCCATTATCCACCATCAGTTTGAGAGCATCCACCCTTTTTATGACGGCAACGGAAGAACGGGCAGGATTATCAATATCCTATATCTGGTAAAAGAAGGCATGCTGAATTTGCCCATCCTGTATTTAAGCCGCTACATTAACCAAAACAAAGGCGACTATTACCGTCTGCTACAAAAAGTCCGTACCGAAAATGCCTGGGAAGAATGGGTACTGTATATCCTGGATGGTGTGGAGCAGACTTCCTTACAAACCATTAAAATCATTGAAGGGATTAAGAAGCTAATGCAAAGCCATAAGGATAGAATAAGGACGGAGCTCCCTAAAATTTATAGTCAGGATTTGTTGAACAACTTATTCCGGCACCCCTACACCAAGATTGACTTTGTGATGGAAGAAACTGGTGTAAGCCGCAAAACTGCCGCCAAATACCTTGATGAATTGGATAAGCTTGGCATAGTAAGCAAACAAAAGATTTGGAAGGATAACTATTACATTAATTCCGATTTATACAACCTTTTACAAAATGTCAGCAAATTATAGTCATTGGCAAGTACCAGTAGAATTTACCCATGAAGGGCTTGTCATAGGTAAAATATTCGATTTTCTACCTATGAAAATCGATTCAAGGGCAAAAACAGGGAAAAATTATCCATGAGCAAGGTATCGTGTATAGAAAATGCCCAAAACCTATACATGACAAACCCAACATGTAAAGAAAACCGCTCTTTTCTATACATAAATACGGTTCATAACTCATCATTCATCATTCATAACTCATAAAGTGGACACTCCAAGTTTTAAAGAAGACCATATCAGCCAGATTCCGGCAATGCAAATGCTGGTGAATTTGGGTTATACCTATTTAAGTCCGGCAGAAGCGGAAAGGTTAAGAGGTGGAAAAACTACCAATGTATTGCTGGAAGATGTACTGCGAAGGCAATTGAAGGAAATAAACAGCATACGAGTAAGTGCTACCAAAACCAGCATTTTCACAGACGAGAATATAGAACGGGGCATATTGGCTTTGAAGAATCTGCCCATGAACGAGGGTTACATAGCAGCCAGTGAAAAGGTTTACAACCTGCTCACCTTAGGTCAGGCATTGGAACAAAGTGTAGATGGCGACAAAAAGAGTTTCACCCTTCAATACATTGACTGGAAAAACATCAGCAACAATGTATTTCACGTAACAGAAGAATTCAGTGTAATGCGAAGCACTAGTAAAGAGCATTACCGCCCCGATTTGGTATTGTTTGTAAATGGCATTCCGCTTTGCATAATTGAATGCAAACGACCTGACATGAAAGAACCCTTGAAACAGGCTATCAGTCAGCATTTGCGTAATCAACAAGAAGATGGAATCAGAAGCCTGTATGTGTATTCGCAATTCACTTTGAGTATTGCCACACAAGAAGCGGCTTATGCTACTAACGCCACACCCGAAAAGTTCTGGGCAAAGTGGCAGGAGAAATTTAGCAATGATGAAGAAGAACGCAACTATAAAAACAAATTACATGAACTCAAAAATAAGCCACTACCAGTTTCAATAAAAGAACAATTGTTTTCAGACCGCTTCAAATATGTTCGCCAGTACTTTGATGCAATAGAGCAAGAAGAAATTCTGCCCACCGAACAGGACAATTATTTGTATGGATTGTGTCGTCCTGAACGATTGATGGATATTGTTTTCAATTACGTTTTGTTTGACAATGGAGAAAAGAAAGTTGCCCGATATCAGCAGTTTTTCGCCATTAAAAAATCTATGCAACGCATCAGAAATGTGGAGAACGGAAAACGAAAAGGAGGCGTAATCTGGCATACACAAGGAAGTGGAAAATCGTTGACCATGGTAATGTTGGCACAAGCCATTGCCATGGAACCCAGCATACGCAATCCAAAAATAGTATTGGTAACAGATAGAACCGATTTAGATAACCAAATTACGAGCACGTTCAGGAAGTGTGGCAAGTTTGTAGAAAACGCTACTACTGGACAGCGATTAGTGGAATTACTGGAAAGCAAAAGCGATGCAGTGGTTACGACTATCATCAACAAGTTTGTGGCTGCAGTAAAGAAAATCAATCAACCATTAGAAAGCCATGACATCTTTGTTCTGATAGATGAAGGTCACCGAACACAGCACGGGACTTTTAATGTGGACATGCAGAAAACATTGCCCAATGCATGTTTTATTGCCATGACTGGAACACCGCTATTCAAAAAGGACAAAAGCACAGCAGCCAAATTTGGTGGCGTAATTGATGCTTACACTGTTGACCAGGCAGTTAAAGACAAAGCAGTTGTTCCTTTGCTCTATGAAGGACGATTGGCTTTGCAGGATGTAAATGCCAGTCCGATAGACACTTTCTTCGGGATGGTGTCAGAGCCATTAACCGAATATCAAAAAGCAGATATCAAGAAAAAGTTTGCTCGTTACGACCACCTAAACTCAGCCGAGCAAAAAATGCGAATGATTGCTTGGGATATCAGCTATCATTTTCGAGACAATTGGCAAGGAAAAACACCATTCAAAGGGCAATTAGTTTGTGATAAAAAAGTGAATGCCATCAAGTACAAAGAATATTTGGATGAAATAGGTATTGTAAGTAGCGAAGTGTTGATTTCATCTATTGATGAACGAGAGGGTGAAGAAAGTGCTTATGAGAAGTCAACTGAAAAGGAAAATCAGTTTTGGAAAAAAATGATGGACGAACATGGCAATTCAAAAAGCTATGAGAAAAACATCATCAGCCGTTTCAAGAATCAAAAAGACCCGGAAATCATCATCGTAGTTGACAAATTGCTTACTGGCTTTGATGAACCTAAAAACACCGTTTTATATCTCACTAGAAATTTACAAGGGCATAAGTTATTACAAGCCATTGCAAGGGTAAACCGTATTTATCCTGACAAGGAATTTGGTTACATCATTGACTACTATGGTGTGATTGAAAATCTGGATGATGCTTTGCAGATGTACTCTTCATTTGAAGATTTTGATGAAGAAGATTTAGCAGGAACACTCACCAATATTTCGGAGGAAATTAAAAAGCTTCCGCAAAAACATTCAGACCTTTGGGATATTTTTAAAACCATAGCCAACAAAAGAGATGCAGAAGCCTATCAGCAATTATTGAAAGATGAAGCGATACGGGTTTTGTTTTACGATAAACTAGCAACCTTTGCCAAGAGTTTGAAACTGGCATTGTCCTCTATCCAATTTCATAAGGAAGTAGAGGAAAAGGTTATCAATCGTTACAAAGAAGATTTAGCTATGTTTTTGAAGTTACGATTGGCTGTAGTTGAACGATACAGCGATGAAATTGACTACAAACAATACGAAGGACAAATTCAAAAACTGATTGACACACACATCACTACAGAAAAAATTGAAACCATCACTGAACTGATAAACATTTTCGATAAGGATAAATTTCAGCAAGAAGTAGAAAACACCACTGGCAAAGCAGCCAAAGCAGATAAGATTGCGAGCAGAACAGCGAAGCACATTACGGAGAAAATGGATGAAGACCCTGCTTTTTACAAGAAGTTTTCGCAAATGCTAAAAGAAACGATTGCCGACTATGAAGCCAAGAGAATCAGTGAAGCACAATACCTGAGCAGAGTTCAAGATATTATGAACAGTGTTTTGGCTCATACCGACAATGATATACCGGAGCAATTGAAGAACAGAGATGTAGCCAAAGCTTTTTATGGGTTGACAGTTGAAGCACTTTCTGACAAAATTCAAGACAATATAGTTCGCAAAGAGGTCGCAACACAAACGGCTTTACAAATTGACGACCTGATTCAAGATTCTGTTTTAGACAGCGGAAAACCCATTATTGACTGGCAATTCAAAACAAACATTACAGGAAAATTGCTGATTGAAATTGGCGACTATCTGATTGATGAAGTACGAGACAAATACAACGTTGACTTGTCATTTAAAGACATGGACAAGATTGCAGAAGATTGTATTGAAGTAGCTAAAATCCGTTACAAATGATGATAGCAGCTATACAATTTGGAAGCAGAACAATAGATTTTCGTTTGGAGTATTCAGACAGAAAATCCCTTGGTATTACTGTAACACCTGAAATGGAAGTGTTGGTAAAAGCACCAACAGACACAACCATTGAAAAAGTGAAAGAGAAAATCAGAAAAAAAGCACCTTGGATTATTAAACAACAAAGCTTCTTTCTTTCCTTTCAACCAAAAACACCGAAAAGAAAATATATAAGCGGTGAAACACATTTGTATTTAGGCAGACAATACCGCTTGCAAATTATAATTGCTAAGGAGGAATCTGTAAAACTAAAAGGCAAATTCATTGAAGTAACAGCGAGTGAAAAATCAAGAGCAAAGGACTTATTAGACAATTGGTATTTACAACATGCACGGACAAAGTTCCATGCAATTGCTGAACCACTGATTGACAAATTCAAAAAACACAAAGTTGAACCAAGTTCAATTGTCTTGCGTGACATGCCGACACGTTGGGGCAGTTGCACACCAAAAGGAAAAATCATTTTAAATCCTGAATTGATAAAGGCACCCAAAGGCTGTATTGAATATGTGATTATACATGAACTTTGTCACTTAATACATCACGACCATACACAGAAATTTATAGATTTACAGACTAAGGAAATGAAAGACTGGGAAAAGTGGAAAATGAAATTAGAAAAATTACTAGCATGAGAAGCCTACGCACAAAAGCACACACATTTGCAAGCCGCACATGCCCAAGCACAAACCAAAGCTTGCAAAAGAGTGTGCTTTTCACCAGCCCAAAAAGAAATTCATTTTTTTCTTCCCTCCCTTCGGTGTTTTATTTTTTCGCCACCCTCAGCCGAAACAAAAACGGTTGGACAGAAACAGCGAAAACCTTTACTGACAGCGGTTTGACAATAACGGAGGACAGAAGGCCAGCTTGTAACACGGGTTTGGCAAAAGTGGCGGTTAAGTGCTCCGCAGACAGTTTTGTGGTTAATCAAACATTGGTTCTCCGCATCAACATTCGTGGTGAAAATCGCCACCTTCGCCAAGCCCGAAACCGTTAGCGGTCACCCTATTGCGACATCCTACAAAAAAATTAACTTGCGAAGATGAATGATTTGATTTCTCCAAAATATCAGATGAAACTTGTTAAGTCGGTTAGTGAAGCTATTTGGTTAGAATTTCCAACTTACGAACAAGTTAGATATTACATTGACAAATGGCACGAAGACAATTACGAACCAAATGGTTTCAACAATAACTATTGGGAGAACTTTAGAGTTATAGAAAAGGACAATAAGAAAATAGATTTACTTGCGACACTTAGTTCAATGGATGGTACAACGCTGCTAAAAATTGCTATTGACTTAGGAGTTGATACACCTGATTTCATTCCCTCAATTCCGACATTTAAAAACGAACTTAAATCCGAATATAAAACAGCTTATGACACTTTTTCAAAAGCTTACAAACAAATTGAGGCAGACCCAAGTTTAGCTGTTGGACTTGCTAATTCAGCACTTGAAAGCATTATCAAAGAAATTTTAAAAGACGATAGGATTTCTAGTAAAACAACAGGCGGCGAAACTCTTTATAAATTGACATCAATAATTTTAAAGGAGTTCAACTTGACAAACGATGAACATCCTAAAGAGATTAAGACTATTGCAAGTTCACTTTTAGCGATAAACCAGACCATTGAAAAATTGCGAAGTGAAAAGACAGATTTCCATGGAAAGACCGAAGATGATTATCTAATCAATGACACGGTTTACACTTATTTTATCATCAACAGTGTTGCTACGGTTGGACTTTTTCTTAATTCATATTACAAGACAAAGTTTCCAAAGCCACAACCAACACAAGTAGTACAAGAAATAGACGACTTGCCATTTTGAGAGAGAAGGGTGAACCGCTAACATGAACTGTGCTGCAAGTGTGGCTGGACGTTGTTAGCATCATCAGCAGTTCGCTACTCGGCTTCAGTCCGGGCTTGACGGAATTCTTTGTGTACATCAAGGCCACAGAAAATGGTACTACCTGTGAAATCTAATTGATTAACTTTAGCCATGGAAATGAAGTTTTAAAATGAGCGGATATTTTACTCTTAAATTTAAGCGAGTATCCTGTCAACTCATACATAAGACCTAATGCCACACCTGCAGCAAGCCCTGTTCGTTACCTGCAAGCGTATGACGACAGCGCAACAACGAAACAGACGACTAAAAATTGAACATTAATACAAGGACAAACCATTTTGACAACAGGTGACCAACATACAGACCATATTTCAAACGGACAGCGAGTAAGCCGACACTCATTGCCGACCCTTCTGTATTTTTTATTTTCCCCACCGCACATTTTTTTTAATTCAATTTTATTGCCACCGCACAAATGGCACATTGGCTTTTGCCCGACACACAAGCCGACCCTTCGCAAAACCAAAAGAGCAATTTTTTGCCCACGCACTTATGACGACAATGCAACTATAAAACTTAACTTAGCAGACTATAAAATCTTTACATATTAACACCGAGAAATGGCGAAAAAGACGAAAGAAAATATTGAAGAACCGTTAGAGAAGAAGCTCTGGAAAGCGGCTGACAAGCTCCGTAAAAACATGGATGCTGCCGAATACAAGCATGTGGTTTTAGGACTGATTTTCCTGAAATACATCTCTGATGCTTTTGAAGAACTTTACAACAAACTAAAAGAAGGAAAAGGCGACTATGAAGGAGCCGACCCCGAAGACAAAAATGAATATGTAGCCGAAAAAGTGTTTTATGTGCCACCTTCTGCCCGTTGGACATGGCTGCAAGGCAGAGCCAAATTGCCCACCATTGGCAAAGACATTGACGATGCCATGGATGCCATTGAAAAAGACAATCCATCATTGAAAGGCGTTTTGCCCAAAGTGTATGCACAGGAAAAATTAGACAAAGGCAGTTTGGGCGGACTGGTTGACTTGGTAAGCACAGCAACTTTAGGAACAAAAGAAGCTCAAAGCAAAGACTTGTTGGGCAGAGTGTTTGAATATTTCTTAGGCGAATTTGCATTAGCCGAAGGAAAGAAAGGCGGACAGTTCTATACGCCTGAAAGTGTGGTAAAACTATTGGTTGAAATGCTTGAACCCTATGAGGGCAGAGTTTTTGACCCTTGCTGCGGAAGCGGTGGCATGTTTGTGCAAAGCGAAAAATTCATTAAAGCCCATCAGGATTACTATAAGAAAAACAAAGGCAAAAAACTTTCATTAAACCCTGCCGACCATATTTCTATTTACGGACAGGAAAGCAACCAAACCACCTGGCGACTGGCAAAAATGAACCTTGCCATTAGAGGTATTGACAGCAGTAATGTAAAATGGAACAACGAAGGCAGTTTTTTAAACGATGCACACAAAGACCTGAAGGCCGATTACATCATTGCCAATCCTCCGTTTAACGACAGCGACTGGAGCGGTGAACTCTTACAAAAAGATGCACGCTGGCAATACGGCGTGCCTCCGAGTGGCAATGCAAACTACGCATGGATACAACATTTCCTCTATCATCTTGCGCCCAACGGACAAGCCGGATTTGTCTTATCCAAAGGTTCACTCACCAGCAACAGCAGTGGCGAAGATGTGATACGCAAAGCCCTGGTAGATGGCGATTTGATTGACTGCATTGTAAACCTGCCTACCAAACTGTTTTTGAACACGCAGATACCCGCCTGCCTGTGGTTTATGAAAAAGAACAAGCAGCAGCGCAAGGGTGAGATTCTTTTTATTGATGCCCGAAACATGGGCTTTTTAATTAACCGCAGAACCCGTGACTTGAGTGCGGAAGACATACAGCAAATTGCCAAAACCTACCACAACTGGCGAACATGTGAAGGCGATTACCATGATGTGCAGGGCTTTTGTAAAAGTGCCAATTTAGAAGAAGTAAAAGCATTGAACTATGCCCTTACACCCGGCAGGTATGTAGGTCTGGCAGAGGAAGAAGATGACTTCAATTTTGCTGAACGCTTTGCCACACTGAAAGCAGAACTGGAAAAGCAAATTGCCGAAGAAGATGCATTAAATCAAAGAATAAAAAGAAATTTACAGAATATTAAAATCAACGAATTTTCAGCAATATGAATTATGACATAAAACTTATAAATAACTACGAAGGCAAGGGAAGAATTGAACTTGACCGTATGGAGTTTTTGGCCAAGCATATAAAAAGCATTGCTCAAAAGGCTTTACTGTTACAACTCTATGGATATAGTAAGGTTTCAATGCCTAAGAACTTGAATAAATACCTCCATGTGTTTTTAACACAAACTGAGGGGGTTGATGGCAATACTATTCTCACGCTGGATGCAGATAATTTTCAGAACATCCCAATGCAGTTAGATTTATTCAAAGAGAAAAAAGCTCTGAATGCACTTACCCCAATGGCTCTAGTAATTAAGTCATTCACTGCTGCTCTTTCTGATGAAGATGATAAAAATATGATTGATGAACCACTAATTGATGAACTATTAAGATTTAAAAAGTTCTTTCAAACAGATACCGAAAAAGTTTTATTGACTAACCGCAGCACTATTCCTGAAATCGAATTTTCCAGAAAAGAAATTGATAAAATTGAAAGTTTATTTAAAACAATACCTCAACCACAAAAAACAGTTGTTGCTGGTGTAATTGATGAAATGAAGTTTTCAAGGGAGCAAGTAATATTGACTACCTCTGATAATAAAAAGATTGTGGTAATTGTTGCAAAAGAGCTTTTTCAAGACTTAAAAGATTATTTCGGTCAGGAAATAGCCATCAATGGTATGGCACATTTTAAACCAGGTGGACAATTGTCATATGTGAAAATGGAAAGTTTTGGTGATGCAGGAAAAGCCGGAAAAATATTATCAAGAAAGCCGGATAAAATGACCATGCAACAACAGATAGCTTTACAAATCAGAGAAGGGAAAAAACGAAATCCAATTGATGAAATAATTGGGACATGGCCCGGAAATGAGTCAGATGAAGAATTTGAGAAAATGCTAAAAGACCTTGACTAATGAAGAACATACTTTTAGACACAAATATTCTTATTCACTTAAATAGAGGAAAGGAAATAGCCCAAAAAGTTCGTGAATATGTAAGTTCGTTTGTAGAGCCACAGGTATTTATTTCTGTAGTGAACTTGGCAGAAGCAGAAAGTTTGGTTATACAATGGAAAATGCCTGAAGAAGCTGTAAAACACCTGAGAAGCAATATGAATAAATTCGTTTGTATTGATATTGAACAAAACAATCAAACGCTTATAGATGCTTATGTAAATATTGACTGTTACAGCAAGAGAAAAATTAACGGACCTGATGGCAAACTTATTCCAAATGGTGCAATTGGAATGAAGAAGAACGATTTATGGATAGCAGCAACAGCCCATGCTTTAGATGCGGTTTTACTTACTACGGATGGCGATTTTGACCACTTAGAAAAGCTATATTTTGAAATTAAGAAGTTTTACTATGAGTGAGTGGAAGGAATTTAAATTAAAGGACTTAACTACTAAGATTGGAAGCGGTGCAACTCCAACAGGCGGAAGTAATTCTTATAAGCAAACAGGAACTTCATTGATTAGAAGTCAAAATGTCTTAGATTTTAAGTTTACATATGATGGACTTGCGTTTATTGACGAACAGCAGGCAAATGATTTAAAAAATGTAATTGTAGAAGAAGATGATGTTTTGCTAAATATTACTGGTGACAGTGTCGCTAGAGTTTGCAAAGTCCCGAAGGATGTTTTGCCTGCTAGAGTTAACCAACATGTTGCTATAATCAGAGCAGACAATAAAAAAGCAAACTCAGATTTTTTACTTTATTACTTACAAGCAATAAAGGAATATTTGCTTATATATTCTGAAATAGGTGGTACAAGAAATGCTTTGACAAAAGCCATGATTGAAAACTTGGATGTTACTCTCCCCCCGCTCCCCGAACAAACCGCCATAGCCGAAGTATTAAGCAGCTTAGACGACAAAATAGACCTGTTGCACCGCCAAAACAAAACCTTAGAGCAATTAGCCGAAACGCTTTTCAGGCAGTGGTTTGTGGAAGAGGCAGAGGAGAGTTGGGAGGGAAAAGGTTTGGATGAAATCGCAGATTTTTTAAATGGATTAGCTTGTCAAAAGTTTCCAAGAAAATCGGGTGAAAATGGTTTACCTGTTATTAAGATAAAAGAAATGAGAACTGGCATCACTGAAAGTTCAGATTGGGCAACTGCCGATGTTCCAAAGAAATACATCATTGAAAATGGTGACATGCTGTTTTCATGGTCGGGTAGTTTAGATATTGTTTTATGGTTTGGTGGTAAAGGGGTTTTGAATCAACACTTATTCAAAGTCTCATCTGACATTTATCCTCAGTGGTTTTACTATTTCTGGACTCAATATCATTTACAAGAGTTCAAAGGCATTGCTGATGATAAAGCCACAACAATGGGACACATTCAAAGACATCATTTATCTGAGGCGACAGTAATTGTGCCTCCAAAAGAAGTATTGGAAAAAATGGATGAAACCATAAATCCACTTTTTCAAAAAATCAAATCCAACACCCAACAAATCCGCACCCTTACGCAGCTAAGGGATACATTACTGCCTAAGCTGATGAGCGGGGAAATACGTCTGAATTATGATTTTAAGGATTAAAGGATAATAGGAATATGAAACACGAAGTATTGACTCATAGAATCATTGGTTGTGCCATGAAAGTGCATAGCACATTAGGCAATGGCTTTCAGGAAGTGATATATCAAAGGGCGTTAGCCATAGAAATGAGTAAGCAAGGCTTGGATTTTCAACGTGAAATGGAAATGATTGTTTTTTACGAAGGCAAAGATATTGGCACCCGCAGAGTGGATTTTTTTGTGGAAGGCATTATTATGGTGGAATTGAAAGCATTAATAAAACTGGAAGATGTGCATCTGGCACAAGCTATGAACTATTGTCAGGCATACAACCTGCCAATAGGTCTGCTGATAAATTTCGGTGCCAAAAGTTTAGAGTTCAAGAGAGTGTATAATGTCAATCATCCTGACAATAAAGACTACATCAAAAACAATCCTAAAATCTCAAAATCCTCAAAATCCTAATTCTGACAATGGCAGAAAATAAAAACAATTCATCCGACATCATCTTGTATAGTTCCCCCGAAGGAAACATAAAGGTAGAAGTCATTTATTCGGGGGAAACCTTTTGGCTAACCCAAAAACGGATGGCTGAACTTTTTGGCGTAGAAGTTCCAGCCGTGAGTAAACACCTTGCAAATATCTTTGAATCAGGCGAATTGGTTCAGGAGGCAACTGTTTCCATTTTGGAAATAGTTCAACAGGAAGGCAGCCGAAACGTAACCCGAAAAATGGAGTTTTACAATCTGGACGCCATTATTGCTGTGGGTTACAGGGTAAACAGCCGTCAGGCAACCCAATTCCGAATTTGGGCTACCAAAACCCTTCGGGAGTTTATCATCAAAGGTTTTGTGCTGGACGATGAACGCCTGAAACAAGGAAAACGCTTTGGTAAGGACTATTTTGATGAACTCTTAGAACGCATCCGTGAGATACGGGCAAGCGAAAGGCGTTTTTATCAAAAAATTACCGACATCTACGAGCAGTGCAGCATTGACTACAATAAAGAAGCGGACATCACACAAACCTTTTTCAAAACCGTTCAGAACAAATTGCATTGGGCAATTACGGGCAAAACGGCTGCTCAAATCATTGCCGAAAGAGCCAAAGCATCAGAGCCGAACATGGGCTTACAAACTTGGAAAAATGCACCTTCAGGCAAGATTATGAAAACCGATGTGAGCATTGCCAAAAACTACCTGATTGAAAAGGAAATCAAAGAACTGGAACGAGTGGTTACCATGTATCTGGACTATGCCGAAAATCAGGCTGCAAGGCAGATACCGATGAAAATGGCTGATTGGGTGCAGAAAATTGATGCGTTTCTGCAATTCAATGAATACAAAATTTTGAAGGATGCAGGAAAAGTAAGCCATGAAGTTGCCAAGAAACTAGCTGAAAAAGAATATGAGAAATACCGCATCAAACAAGACAAGACTTTTGAAAGCGATTTTGATAAAGAGGTAAAAAAGATAACACCTCCCAAGAAGAAGAAATGAGCAAACCCATCACCGAAAATATCATTGAGCAGTCAGCGATTGAAATTTTGCAATCGCAGGGATGGGAATACGCCAACGGCAAAGAGATTTCACCCGAAGGGCTTTTTTGTGAAAGAGAAAATTTCAGTCAGATTGTTTTGATCAATCGGTTGAGAACTGCCATTGCCAAAATCAATCCTACAATTCCTTTAGATGCACAAGAAGCAGCCGTTCAAAAGGTGTTGCGTATTGCTTCACCTGACTTGTTGCACAACAACGAAGAATTTCACCGTCTGTTAGTGGAGAAAGTAAAAATACCTTATCAGGAAAACGGTTATGAACGCAGCCACGAAGTTGCATTGATTGACTTTGAGCATCCTGCCAACAATCAGTTTTTGGTAGTGAATCAATACACCATCATTGAAAACAATCAGAATAAACGACCTGATGTTTTGCTGTTTGTAAATGGGTTGCCTTTGGTAGTGGTTGAACTGAAAAATGCAGCCAGTGAAAATGCAGACATCAAAAGTGCTTATCAGCAAATACAAACTTACAAATCGATTATTCCAAGTTTATTTACTTACAACGCCATCTGCATTTTATCAGACGGTTTGGAATGTAAAGCAGGAAGCGTTTCAGCAGATTTGAGCCGATACATGACATGGAAAACGGCTGACGGTATAAAAGAAGCATCACGATTTAAGCCACAATTAGAAACCTTATTGAAAGGCATGTTGCAGCCAGCAACTCTTTTGGATTTAGTTCGCAACTTCATTGTGTTTGAAAAGTCGAAAAAGGAAGATGCAAAAACGGGGTTAATACAAATTCAGACCGTAAAGAAATTAGCCGCTTATCATCAATTCTTTGCAGTAAACAAAGCCGTTCAATCAACTGTAAACGCATCAGGTGAAAACGGAGATAAACGAGGCGGTGTAGTTTGGCATACACAAGGTTCAGGTAAAAGTTTGAGTATGGTTTTCTATTCAGGAAAACTCATCACTTCACCCGAAATGAAAAATCCAACCATTGTGGTAATTACAGACCGTAATGATTTGGACGACCAATTGTTTGACACTTTTGCTTCATCAGTTCAGTTGCTAAGACAAGAACCCGTTCAGGCAGAAAACAGAGAACATTTGAAAGAATTGTTGAAAGTGGCAAGTGGTGGAATTGTATTTACAACCATTCAGAAGTTTTTGCCCGAAAACAATAAATCCGTTTACGACCAACTTTCTGACCGTAAAAATGTAGTGGTGATTGCAGATGAAGCACACAGGACACAATACGGTTTTGAAGCGAAATTAGTTGATGAAAAAGATAAAGAAACCAAAGAAGTAATCGGAAAACGCATTGCTTATGGTTTTGCCAAATATATGCGTGATGCTTTGCCAAATGCTACCTACATTGGTTTTACAGGCACACCGATTGAAGGCACAGACGTAAACACTCCGCAGGTTTTCGGCAATTACATTGACCGATACGACATTAAAGATGCTGTTGATGATGGAGCAACAGTTAAAATTTTCTATGAAAGTCGATTGGCTAAAGTAAATCTGGACGAAGAAGGCAGACGATTGATTGAAGAATTTGATAAGGAATTAGAACAAGACGAAGAACTCACCGAAAAGCAGAAAGCTAAAGCCAAATGGACAAAGTTGGAAGCCATTGTTGGGCATCACGACCGAGTAAAAAATTTGGCAAAAGACATTGTAACGCATTTTGAAAAACGGCAAACTGTTTTTGAAGGCAAAGCAATGATTGTAGCCATGAGCCGAAGAATTGCAGCCGACCTTTACAAAGAAATTATCGCACTTCGCCCCGATTGGCACAATGATGATTTGACCAAAGGAGCTATAAAAGTGGTAATGACAACCAACAGTGCAGACGGTCCTGAATTTTCAAAACATCATACCACCAAACAACAACGCAGGGATTTATCGGAACGGATGAAAGACCCTGCTGATGAATTGAAATTGGTAATTGTTCGGGATATGTGGCTGACTGGTTTTGATGCTCCTTGCTTGAATACTATGTATGTTGACAAGCCCATGAGAGGACACAACCTAATGCAAGCTATTGCAAGAGTAAACCGTGTTTTCAAAGACAAGCCAGGCGGTTTGATTGTGGACTATTTAGGCATTGGAACAGATTTGAAAAAGGCACTTTCATTTTATGGTGAAGCAGGTGGAAAGGGCGACCCTGCCGAGAACATTGAAAAAGCATTTGAAATTTTCAAAGAGAAATTGGAAGTCGTTCAGCAAATGTTCAATGAAGACAGCATCACCCGTAACGATATTTTAGTTGAAGAACCCGAAGCATATTATGAAGGCAGTTTCAAATTCAACTACCGCAGATTTTTTGTTGTAGATGCACAGGAAAAACTCTCCATCATTCTGCAAGCAGAAGAACACATTTTAGGCTTACAGGATGGCAAAGAAAGATTTATCAGAGAAGTAAGTTTGTTAAGTCAGGCACTTTCACTTTGTATTACCAAAGAAGAAGTTCAACCACATTTACCCGAAGTTGCGTTTTTCCAAGCCATGAAAGCAAGGTTGGCAAAATTTGATGCTCCAATTGGCGGTGGCAAATCAGATGTAGAAATTGAAACTGCGATTAAGCAAATAGTTGATGAGGCATTGAGCAGCGATAAAGTAATTGACATTTTTGATGCAGCAGGAATTGACAAACCCGAAATTTCAGGACTAGAAATATTATCAGACGAGTTCCTTTTGGAAGTTCAGGGAATGCAGCATAAAAATTTAGCAATCGAATTGCTAAAAAAGATTCTGAACAACGAACTGAAAGTAAGAGCCAAGACAAATCTTGTAAAGAGCAAGAAACTTTTAGAAATGTTGGAAGGTGCTATAAAACGCTATCAAAACAACTTGCTGACAACGGCTGAAATTATTCAGGAACTCATCAACATTGCCAAACAAATTAAAGAAGCTGACAAGGAAGGAGAAAAACTCGGTCTGAATAATGATGAAGTTGCTTTTTACAATGCCCTCGAAATAAACGACAGTGCAGTTCAAGTTTTGGGTGACGACACATTAAAAGAAATTGCAAGAGAAATCGCAGACAAAGTAAGAGCAAACGCAACAATTGACTGGACAATTAGAGAAAGTGCAAGAGCAAAACTCATGGTGCTTGTAAGGCGGACATTAAACAAATACGGCTATCCACCAGACAAGCAACAAAAGGCAATTGACACAGTATTAAAGCAAGCAGAATTATTAGCAGACAATTTAACAGCATGAGAACAAGCCAACGCACAGGTGTAAGCACATTTGCAAGCCGCACAAGCCCAAGCTCAGGGCAAAGCTTGCAAAAGAGCTTCCACCTTTCCCTCGCAGACAAAATTGAAACCACTTGCGGTTCACGAACACCTTTAAAAAACAATTATGAAGTGAGTAATTAAAAAATCTTCTCCCCTAGTGAAAACAAAATACGCAACCGCAAAGTCCAACACGACACGGGCAATGACAGTGAAACTCAACGACAATGGTTTTCAGACACGGTGGACAAGAACGCCAGCTGGTAACAGCGGTTTTGCGTCATGCGGGGTGAAGTGCTTAAATTCAAGTGCAGTTTTTCAATTTAACTTTAGTGCTGGGTTGACAGTTTTGTTCCCTGAAATCCCGCACGAACGCAAAGCCGCAAAACGTTATGTGTCACCCTATTGAAGCATCCTGCACATATACAATCATCCATGACTTTGCCACCCGACCCAACGCTATTTTTAGCACATGGCAAGGCACACAAAACCCAGACACAAGGCCAACCTTGCCAAGAGCTAAAAATGCTAACACACTGCCTACCCACCCCAGCTGACGAATATCTATCATCAGTAGCAATGCACTTCAGCAATATATCTTTATTCAATACACCAAGCCTACCCACCACCCAACTGGCAGACAATTAATAATTTGCCTTTGACAATGACAGCAAACAGGTTATAAAAACTTAACTTAGCGACAAAACATTTAAGTGGACACAGCATATAGTGATATGAACGATACCAAACAAGTAAAAACAAAAAAGCGGGTTGCAGACCATGGAGAAGTGTTTACAAGTGACCGTGAAGTAAACGCAATGCTTGACTTGGTAAAGCAAGAAACAGAACGCACGACCATTGACTGGACAATTAAAGAAAGCGTGCAATCAGCATTAAGACGAAACATCCGAAGGATTTTACGCTTACGCGGTTATCCGCCAGACTTGCAAGAGAAAGCTGTTGAGACAGTAATCACACAGGCAAAGATGCTTGCTGAAGATTTATTAAATGGTGATAAAGAAAATTAGCAGACGCACCAAGTCAGGCACATTATACATCATTAGTAAAGTTTAGGTGTGGTAACTCAAACTTAGCTAATATGGGCGGTTCTTAGGAACTGCCCTTTTTTATTTGTAATTTAGTCGGACAATAGTGTAAAAAAATGATAAATGAATAGTTTCTTCCTACTCTTTCATCATTACATCGCAAATGCTGGGATAATGGTCAGATAAATGCAGGGGGAATGTTTGGTGTTGAATGGGGATGATGGGTTTGCGAAGCAACATCACATCAATACGCAGGGTAGGTGAAATACTATCGTACGTATTGCCTAAGCCAAATCCGGTTTTTAGAAAGGCATCTTGTAATCCTTTACTGAGCTGGTGGTATACATAAGAAGAAGGCACTGCATTTAAATCGCCACAAAACACAAAGGGTAGCCCCGTTGTATCCATCACTGCACGAATACGGACTGCCTGAGCTACATGCACCTTATCAAAATAACGCAGTTTTGCAAAGGTAGATTTTTGTAAAAAAAGTGTAGTATCAGGTTTATAGAACTGCGATTCAACCGGCATGGCCTGACTGCTGTGCAAATTCATGGAACGCAAATGGGCATTGATGATACGGAACCTTTGTTGCCCATATTGAATGGTAACCCATTGAAAATCTTCTTTAAAATGCTCGGGATTGGGCAATGGAATGACGGCAGAATCAACAATCGGTAAACGCGAAAAAATGACAATACCATTTTGCTGTAGGTTATTCCCATCAATGCCAAATGAAAAATTATTGACAAAAGCTGTGTAGGGATAATGCAAAGAATCGCGGATATAAGGCAAGGTGGAACGAAATTTTTTCCCCGTAGCGGTTGCAAAGTCCTGAAAGCAAAGAATATCGGCATTCGATTGTTGAATAAAGGCAAGCATTTGCCGACGGGGATTGCCGGGTATATCATTTGCAATGGAAGCATTTAAAAATTCGTTCACATTCCATGATACAATACGAATGCTGCCTGCAGATTTTTCCATTGTAAAGGGTTTTCCGGGATGAAACCCCCAAACCGAACGAATATTGGTATATCCGCAAGCCAATACTAAGAAAAACAACCAACTGTATTTTTTAAATAGCAGAAATGATATCAGGCAAACCCCAATCATCCCTGCCAACAGCAATGGGAAAGCCAGCGATAGAAAAGTCATAGGCCAAAAATGAATCGGGTTTACAAAGGGTGTAAGTACCGATAGCGCATACACACCACTATAGCCTATGCAAACAATTCCTGTAAATTTTTTGAAAACAGCTATTGCAAAAAAAGCCATAATGGGTTATAAATCTTTACTGGCCTTTTTTAAAAATTCTTTTTCTTCCTCACTCAGCATGTGGTAGCCATGCTGGTTAATTTTATCCAAAATATCATCTAAACGCTGTTGGGTAATATTCGGTGTTTTTTGAAAGGGCTTTGTATTGCTCTGGTAAAACAGTTTTTCTTTGATAGTTGCAGTTTTGTTTTTCTTTTCCGGATTAAATAGATCATCTACCCATTGTACCGTACGGTGCATCCAGTTGCCCCAGTCTTTGCCTCTTTTTAATTGGCGTATGTATAAGAAACCCACCATGCCGCCTGTTAAATGAGCAATGGCATTACCGCCGTTTTGGCTGGCAATGGTTGCGTAATCAATGGCTACAAAAATTAAGGTTAGTACCCAAATGGGAATACCTCCGTTAATAAGTGGAAAAATTCTATAATCGGGGGCTAAGGTGGTAGTTGCCACGGCAATACCCATTACCGCTGCACCTCCGCCCATTAATGCAGGAGTAAATGCAATGTTTTGGTATAATGCAGGAATTAAGTTAACACTCAACACAAATGCAATACCGCCAAAAAAGCCTCCATACAAGTAAATGGGCATAATATTTTTATTGCCGGCTAAATCTTGTAAAATATAACCAAAAGCCCATATCCATAAAACGGTGCTGATAATACCCCAAACGCTGTAGGTGGTGAACATATAGGTAAGAATGGTCCATATTCTGGGGAAGAAAATTGCTGTATCGGCGGGTAGTGTCAGCCAGTTTACAATTTGTTTTTGAAAAAACAGGCCTGCGGTTGCATTGCTATCGTAAGAAAGGAAGTAAACAATTTTGATGAAAGTAAGCGATACAAAAAAAAGTGCATTCAGAATAATCAAAAAAACCAGTGCATTATTGTTTTCACCTAATAAAGGTCTTCTGCGGGTATTATGCATTTCGCTCAGGTTCATACATTAAAATTGCAAAAAATTACGCAATTAGAAGGTTAAATTGCTTTAATAAAACGAACTTCTGTTGTTTTTGTTCCAGAAATACACCAAAATAATACCTACCAAAGCACCGCCTAAGTGGGCAAAATGGGCCACATCATCGCCGGCTGAGTTTTTAATGCCTAAGTACAACTCAAATGCGGCATACATGATTACAAACCATTTGGCTTTAATGGGTACAAAGAAGTATAAGTAAATTTTTGTATTGGGAAACAAATAGCCAAAGGCAGCCAAACAGCCAAAAACGGCTCCCGATGCACCAATGGTAGCTTCATTAAGACGGTCTAAGAAATTAACTTTGTACAGTTGTTGGGTGGTGGGGTCTAAACTATTAAAAGCATCAATTAAGTGCTGGGTTTGAAAGTACAACACAATTAAGTGGCTAAAAGCGGCACCCAAACCACAAATAATATAAAAGGTTAAAAAACGTTTGGGCCCCCAAAGGTTTTCTAATACAGAGCCAAACATCCATAAAGCAAACATATTGAAGAAAATATGTTCAAATCCGCCATGCATAAACATGTGCGTAATCAATTGCCAGGGTTTGAACAATGGGCTTTGAAAGGTGTGCAGGGCAAACAAATCATCCATATTAATGAAACCTTGCCTGCCAATCGTTATTTGTGCCAGAAATACCAAACCATTAATAATGATCAGGTTTTTAATCACCAATGGTAAAATCTGAAATCGTCCGGGCCTGAATTCTGTCATGCTACAATATTATGGGTTTATAAATGCTTCTTTTAACCGAAGCTGCACAATGTTTTCAATATGGAAGGTATGCGGAAACATATCTACCGGCTGCACCTTTGTAACGGTGTATTTTTCATCCAGCAAAGCCAAATCTCTTGCCTGTGTGGCCGGATTACAGCTTACATATACCACCAAAGGGGCAGCAATATCCAATAATTTCCGTGTTAATTTTTCGTTCATGCCTGCCCTTGGCGGATCGGTAATAATCACATCAGGACGGCCATTTTGTTCAAAAAAATCATCGGTACAAACTTTGTTCACATCCCCGGCAAAGAAGGCGGCATCCTGAATGCCGTTTATGGCAGCATTTTCTTTGGCATCTTCAATGGCTTCGGGAACCGTTTCCACCCCAACAATTTTTTTGGCCTGTTTGCTTACAAAAATACCAATACTTCCGGTTCCGCAATATAAATCATACACGGTTTGCGTGCCATTTAATTCGGCCAATTCGCGAATGAGGCGGTACAGTTGTTCACCCTGTGCAGTATTGGTTTGAAAGAATGATTTAGGCCCAATTTTAAATTGAAAATCTTCCAGGGTTTCAATAATAAAACCTGGCCCTTTCCAGGTATGCACGGGCAAATCATAAATGCTGTCGTTAAATTTTGGATTGATGGTATACAGCAGGGTGGTAATTTCAGGAAATTGGCGGTCAATGTTTTGCAGCAGAGCTTCGCGCAGCGGTTTGTCTTCATAGCCCATTACAATATTCACCATCAGTTCGCCCGAACGGGCCAAACGAATCATAACATTCCGCAGCCATCCGGTATGCAGGCGTGCATCATAAAAGGGAATGTTTTGTTGCCGGCCAAAAGCCACAATGGCCTTCCTGATGGCATTGGCCGGTTCGTTTTGCAGGTAACAGGTATCTATTTCCACCACCTTATCAAAAACTCCTTTGGCATGAAAACCACCATAGCCGGCTACTTCGTTCCCGGCAATTTCATGGGCCGGCAGTTGTTTAAAATCGGCTTTGGGAATGTATTTTTTATTGGAAAAAGTAAACTCTAATTTGTTGCGGTAGCCCTTGGTTTCGGCAGCGCCCACAATGGGATCAAACGGTGGAAGGTTAATTTTGGCAATACGGATAAGATGGTCGCTAACCTGTTTTGCCTTGTATTGTAATTGCAAGGCATAAGGCAGCATTTGCCAGGAACATCCGCCACAGGTACCAAAATGACTGCAAAAAGGTTGTTCGCGTTGAGGCGATAATTGTGTAAAGGCAATCGCTTCACCCTCCGCCCAATCTTTCTTGTTTCTGTGCAATAATACATTTACCACATCACCGGGTACTGCTTTTTCAATAAACAGCACTTTCCCGTTTATACGAGCAATGGATTTGCCTTCGGCAGCATAATCTTCTACCAAAATATTTTCCAGAATAATTCTTTCCTTCTTTTTTCTCACAGGCGCAAAAATAACATCCTAAGCCTTTGATTGCGTATTTACAACTATTAAAAAAGGTTTTTATGGAAGGATTAACGCAACCTTTACTACCATTCCTTACATTTACAATATCTATTTTTACAGTATGAAGAACCTCCGCCTCGTTTTTTGCATCGCATTGTTGTTACCCTTTTGTGTCATAGCACAACAAAAAAAAACACCCGTTCACACTACTTCTGCAACCGGGCATAACATACATATACAATTAAAACCATTTAAAAACACCACTATTTATTTGGGTACCTATTATGGCAAGGGTAAAACATTAGCCGATTCTGCCGTGCTAAACAGCAATAGCGAAGGTGCTTTTAAAGGCAGTAAGTCCTTAACGGAAGGGATTTATTTTGTGGTATCGCCCCAATACACCATACAATTTGAAGTGTTGATTGGTAAAGAACAGCATTTTAACATTGTGGCCGATTCAGCTAATAAATTGCATCCCTTAATTACCGGCTCACCCGATAATACTTTGTTTTTGCAATATTCTCAAGAAAGTTACCGGTTGGGTAGTGATATAGATGCCCTGCAAAAATCATTGGCCTTGCAACATACCCGTGCTGATTCTTTAAAGATAGAAGCACAATTAAAAAGCCTTTCTGAAAAATTACACCAGAGCCGCGAAAATATTATTCATCAACACCCTAACTCATTACTCGCTTTTTTATTACAAGCCATGCAGCGCCCCGAAATACCTGCTATACCGGTAGTAAACGGCAAGCCCGATTCGTTGTATCCTTTCAGATATGTAAAAGAACATTATTGGGATGATGTGTTGTTTAATGATGACCGCTTGCTGCATACACCCTTCTTCGAACCAAAATTAGATGATTATTTTAAGTATTATGTATCACCAGCGCCCGATTCTATTATCAATGAAGTAAATTATATGTTACTCTCTGCCCGTACCGGTAAAGAAATATATCCGTATTTGCTTACCAAATTCACCAACAAATACCTCAATCCCGAATACATGGGGCAGGATAAAGTTTTTCTTTTTTTATATGAAAACTTTTATGCCAAAGGCGATACCGTTATTCTGAATGCCGAATCTAAAAAAATGATTACGGACAGGGCTTATAGTATGATGGCCAATCAAATTGGTGCACAGGCACCCGAACTGAATTTAACCGATACAGTAGGTAAAAATATTTCCTTATACAGTTTAAAGGCGCCATTTACCGTAGTAGTATTCTGGGAT
This sequence comes from Hydrotalea lipotrueae, assembly GCF_019249625.1. NCBI lineage: Bacteria > Pseudomonadati > Bacteroidota > Chitinophagia > Chitinophagales > Chitinophagaceae > Hydrotalea > Hydrotalea lipotrueae. The sequence goes on from NZ_JAESDL010000019.1 coordinate 63,713, forward strand.
CCCACCTGTGGTCACTGCAAAGAAGAATTGCCCCGTATTGATTCTATATACAAAGCACGCTGGAAGGCGATGGGGGTAAAATTATACAGCGTAAATGTAAATGAAGCAAGAATGGATGATATGAAGCAGTTTGTTCAGGAGCATCATTTTAGTCCCGATTGGTTGATTACCTATCAAACCAAAGAAGCCCGGTTAGCTGAACAAAAAGCCAATGAACCCAATTACCGGCAATTGTATGATGTGTTTAAAACACCTACTTTGTATTTGTTAGATGATGAAAAGCACATCATTGCCAAACAATTAACCATTGAGCAGATAAATAATTTGATGCAGGTTAAACGCACTCAAAAACAATAAAAGCATTTTTTCTTTCCTAATGTAAACAGCTTGATGTATTTTACTGGTTCAAACATTGCGGCTATTCCTTTTAAATAGGCAGGCTGCTTAAAACAGACGATATGCAATACATCAAAGCTTTATTCCTACTGCTTTTAATATCTACTTCCGCTGAAATGGTAATGGCACAAAGTGCAGTCACTTCTCCGTTTGATACCACCATGTATGGTCGAAATGAAAAAGCCGGACACTATGTGCATACAAGAGGTATCAATATGTACTATGAAACCTATGGCAACGGTGCCCCCTTGCTGATTATACATGGCAATGGCGGTTCCATCAATAATTTTCTATATCAAATACCTTATTTCTCAAAAGAATATCGGGTAATATTAGCCGATAGCCGGGCACAGGGCAAAACAACCGATACCGGCGATTCATTAAGTTATGAAATGATGACTGATGATTTAAATGCCCTGCTCGATACCCTGCAAGTAGACTCCTGCTATGTAATTGGCTGGAGCGATGGCGGCATTAACGGTTTGTTGCTGGCTATTCGCCACCCTGATAAAGTAAAAAAATTAGCCGTAACCGGCGCCAATTTATGGCCCGATACAACCGCCATTGACCCTTGGGTACGCCAATGGGCACTACATTTAAACGATACTTTGGCCAAAATGCCCGCCACCCCGGCGGTAAAAAGAGAACGCAAGTTGGCACATTTGCTATCGTACGAACCGCATATTACCCTGGCACAACTGCATACCATACAATGTCCCACATTGGTGATTGGTGGCGATCATGATGTGATACGCCCCATTCAAACCCTGCTGATAGCAGAAAACATTCCCCAATCGTATTTATGGATTTTACCCAATTCCGGCCATTCCACCCCCATTGTGTATAAAGACGATTTTAACCGGCAGGTCGATTTGTTTTTTAAAACACCCTACCGCAACATTGAAAAAGAGGCGCGGTTTGAATAACCCATCGGTTAAAAATTACCCGGCCGGTAGCACCCCTCTTCGATACTGCTTCAAAACAACAGCGTTGCGCAACGCTGTAACTCCGTAATTGCCTGCCGGAATGATGGGCGATTGCTTAATTTAAATGTCATTAACAATCTTGATCTGATATACTTGCCCAAAAAACTAAAATGACTTTTGGATAGGTTCAATTGAAATGAAGTTTGGATGCAGCTAAAGCACTACAAAATTTACAAATCATTTCATAGAAATAAAACTGAGTGTAAGTTTACTATCTGATTGAAATGATTTTAATTTTCAATATTCAGTTTCCTATCAGTTAAGATATTTTTTAACTTCTTTACGTTAAATTGATATATATAAAAAAGAATATTTTATTAGGGGGAATAAATCATTACAGCATAGTGCAGGACAGTTGGTAAAATAACATTTTTTATTTTTAGGTAATTAAAATAATTTATCGCTATTGATTTTTATCTGACTAATGCTACTAATTATTAGTTATATAGCGTAATATTTTTATTTTAATGTTTAATAATTAATCTAAAACTGATTGCTATGCTAAAAAAACTACTTCTGTTTTTAAAACAGAAAAGAGGCTCAATGATTGTTTTCTTTCTGTTTTTCTCATCATTTTCAATTGCCCAGCAAAAAATTACAGTAAATGGAACTGTTGTGGGAGAAAATGATGTTCCATTGTCAGGTGTGTCTGTGCACGTAGCAGGAACTACAACCGGCATCACTACGGATGCGCAAGGAAAGTTTACGTTGCAAGTTAATAAAGGTGCTACGCTTGTTTTGTCGTTTGTGGGTTACGAAGAAAAGCAAGTAAAAGTAAATAATGGAGGAAGTGTTGGAAATATTCAGATGGTTTCAACAGCTTCTGCTGCATTAGGGGAAGTGGTGGTAGTGGGTTATGGTAAACAGAAAAAAGTAAGTGTAATTGGTGCAATTTCCTCTATTTCTGCTAAAGAAATATTACAAAGTCCTTCGTCTAGTCTAGCGACGACATTAGCTGGTCGATTACCAGGACTAATTTCGATTCAAAGAGATGGAGATCCTGGTAGACCTAACTTAGATATATTTATTCGTGGAAGAAGCACCCTTAATAACCAAACTCCCTTGATATTGGTTGATGGAATAGAAAGAGACTTTAACCTTTTAGATCCTAATGATATTGCAACTGTTTCAATTTTAAAAGATGCATCAGCAACGGCAGTATATGGCGTGCGTGGGGCTAATGGAGTAATCTTAGTAACCAGTCGCCGTGGTAAGGCTGAAAAGACGGAAATAAGTTTTTCTATGGATCAGGCAGGAAATTCTTTTACAAGATATCCAAAAACTGTTAACGCATATGACTATGCGACATTGTTAAATCAAGCTTTAATTAATGATGGTGGCCAAGCTAAATATACACAATCAGATTTGAATCATTATAAGAATCATGATGAACCGGCCCTTTATCCGGATAATAATTGGTCAAAAATATTTATTAGAAATGAAGCTCCACAAAGCAGATATAACCTGAACATTTCTGGAGGAAATACACAATTCAAATATTTTGTTTCAGCTGGATATTATTCAGAACAAGGTGTATATAGGACAGTTTATAATTCTGCATTTAATTACAATCCTGCATTTTTTAATAAAAGATATAATTTTCGATCAAATATTGATGCCAATATTTCTAAAAGCCTAGTATTGACGTTAAATACTTCGGGTTATTTGTCAAAAATAAATTCCCCTGGTTACAGTAAGAATGTTTCTTCAATTGTAGGAGATAACATACATATTACACCAGCAAATGCGTATAATTTATTGGACCCTCAAGGACATGTACTTTCTTATCCATCTGCAGTAAATGGGCCTACCTATGGCTTTCTCAATAGAAGTGGATTTATTCAGGAAGATTTAAATAATATAAATTCAACTTTTGCGCTTGAACAGAAGTTGTCTTCTATTGTAACTGGTTTATCTGTGAAAGTTCAATACTCATTCGATGGGGTTACTCAAAATACTCAACAAAGATCTCAATCATTTGCGCAATATTATGCAAATAAAGTCCAAGCACAAAATGGTACTGATAGTGTTACTTATGTTCCAAGGTCTTCTCAACTTCAAGACGCGCCATTAACCTCTGCACAGTTATTTTCTTATTCTTCGCATACTAACCTGCAGGCATCAATAAATTATGCCAATAACTTTGGAAAGCACGCAATTACGGGACTTATCTTATATAATCAGGATAAAAAAATTATAAATATTGATCTGCCTTATAATTTAATTGGTATTGCAGGTAGGGCAACCTACAATTACGATGAAAAGTATTTCGGCGAAGTTAACTTTGGATATAATGGATCAGAACAATTCGCAAAAGGTAAACGATTTGGTTTTTTCCCCTCTTTCTCTGCTGGATGGTTAATTTCCAAAGAGGATTTTTTTAAGAATATAAAGTTTGTAAACTCCTTTAAGATTAGAGCAACTTATGGATTGGTTGGCAATGATAGATTTAATGCTGCAAGATTTTTGTATCTTGATGATTACCAAATTACAGGGTCTGCATGGCCATCTTTAGGGTCAAGTGTGGTTGAGAATTTAATTGGAAATCCAAATGTTACTTGGGAGACATCTAAGAAAGCTAACATAGGCATTGATGCTGTTTTATTTAATAATTTAACTTTGACTGCAGATTATTTTACTGAAAAAAGAGATAATATATTATACCAGAGAGGCACAGTACCAATCTTATTTGGATCAACCGCTCTTCCCCCCGTAAATTTAGGAAAAGTCGACAATCATGGTTTTGAGATTGATATTAATTATAATAACCGGGTATCAGATAATTTTTCCTATTTTATAAAAGGAAATTTATCTTATGCAAGAAATAAGATAATTTATTTGGATGAACCTAAGTTGCCGTCAAATTATGCCGTGCTCACAAGGGCAACAGGCTTTCAGATTGGCCAGTACTTTGGCTACAAAGTTGCCGGATATTTCAAGGATCAGAACGATGTTAATAATTCTCCAAGTCAAACAAGCCTTGGAGGAACTCCTCAACCTGGCGATTTTAAATATGTTGATGTGAATCATGATGGTAAGATTAATAATGCAGATATTGTCCCAATAGGAAACAGTACAGTTCCAAATTACACTACAGGTTTTGCCCTTGGATTTAATTATAAAGCATTTGATTTCAGTGTTTTATTTCAAGGTGCATTTCAAGTTTCACAATATGTTTCAGGGCAAGGCCTATATGAAACCTATAATTTCTTCACACAACATTTATATGCCTGGACCCCTGAACGGGCTACACAAGGGTTAAAAATAGATTATCCAAGACTTTCATTAGTAAATCAAAATAATAAGCAAACAAATGATTTCTTTCTTGACAACGGGGCATTTATACGCTTGAAAAATGCAGAAATTGGTTACACTTTAACAAATCGTTTCACAAAAAAAATATTCGCAAAAAAAATAAGATTTTATGCAAATGGATTCAATATTGCTATTCTATGGGATGCCACGCGATATAAAAACTATGATCCTGAATATGCTTCAGGTGTAGGAAGCACAACTCCAATTTCAAGAGTGCTAAACTTTGGAGTGAACATAATCTTTTAGAAATCTTCAGATAAATAATAATAGCAATTTAAACTTAAATAATATGAAATCGAATAAATTCTCAATAATCATTTTACTTATTTTTCTAATTATTTTTAATAGTTGTAAAAAAAATATTTTAGATGTAACTCCAAGCGGCAGAATAGATGTAAGTATTGTTTTTAATGATGAAGCTACAGCAAAAAATTACTTAGCAACTGTTTATACCCAATTACCCCATTACCTAAATAATTACTGGTGGTTTTCAATGTTAGCACCGAAAAGCGATGAAGCTGCTGACGGTGATTATGGTGTAAATGCATTATCTACTTCACAATGGAATTCGGGTCAGTTATCTCCTAGTTATAATCCACTCGGAATCAATCAGACTCCCTCAACAAATTATTGGGATGTTGATTGGAAAGGTATTAGAAATGCAAATATTTATTTAGAAAACGTTGATAAAGTTCCAAACATGTCGGAAAGTGAAAAAGTTGAAACTAAAGCCGAAGCTAGGGGATTAAGAGCCTATTTTTATTTTGAGCTTTTGAGGAATTATGGTTCGGTTCCAATTATTACTAATTCATTGCCTGTTAATTACGATTTTACGAAAATAAAAAGAAGTACTAATGATTCATGTGCTCATTTTATAGCTTCAGAATGTGAACAGGTTTATAATTCTCTAAGTACTACTTATATCAAAAGAAATAGTTCGGAAGTTAATCGTATAAGTGGAGCATTTGCGTTAGCATTAAAATCAAGGGCTTTATTATATAATGCAAGCCCACTCAATAATCCTACAAACGATAAATCAAAATGGCAAGAAGCTGCCAATGCCGCAAAAGCAGTTCTCAACCTGGCTGATCAGGGCTATTTTTCTTTATATGCTAATTATGCTTCAATTTTTACGAAAAAAGATCAAGGCAGTGATGATCCTTCATTTCAGGAAATTATCTATCAAACTGATAATAATAATACTGGAAACCAATTTTTCTCTGCTGTAAATGGAATTCCATCTGCAAGTGCGGTTAAAGCAGGAACATGTCCCTCTCAAGAACTGGTAGATTCTTATGAAATGGTTGATGGAACACAACCGATTCTCGGATATAGTGACAACACACATTTAAATCCTATTTATAATCCAAATTCAAGTTATGACCCTAATAATCCATATAAAAATAGAGATCCAAGACTTGCAGCAAGTATATTTTGTAACGGAAATATATGGGGAAATATTAATGGGGTCTCTCATACTGTAGCCTCCTATGTTGGAGGGGCCGATGGCTTAATTGAGCAGGGTAGCAGAACACATACCCGCACCGGATATTATATTGCTAAGTGGATTGATACCAGGTTAGGAAACGGAAATGCACAGGTCGCCCAAAATTCAACTGACCTTCATTGGACAATTTTCAGACTCGCAGAATTTTATTTAAATTATGCAGAGGCGATGAATGAGGTTTCTGGACCGACTCAGGAGGTTTATAATGCTGTAAACAAAATTCGTTCAAGAGCTGGCATTGCAAATTTACCAGGTGGATTGTCACAAGATCAAATGAGAAACAGAATTCATAATGAACGTAGAGTGGAGTTAGCGTTTGAGGAACATCGGTTTTATGATGTTAGGAGATGGAAAATCTTAGATCAAACTGACCGATTGGTAACTGGTATGAAAATTACTCCTAGTAGTACCGGAAATAGTTTTTCTACAAATTTATATAACCCAAGTAGCGGTCATAGCCCTCTCCATATTGATGCAGGCACATCTGTCGCAGTGCAGTTCTCAGCGAACCAGCCTTTTAATTATGTGGGAGCAACTTGTCCTGGTTACGGAACTAATACAGGAGGGTTGACATTTACTTTGTATAATTGGGATACGGATTTTTCTACTACTATTGCTGGAATACCAATAGGGTCAATAGATTTCACAAATTTTGCAGATAATTCTACCTTAATTTACACAAGTAGTACAATATTGCCTGTTGGGAATTATTTATTACTCATTCATAACCCAGTTAATAATGTAGGAGTTTGGCAACATCCTGATTCTGGGGGAACTGGAGTTAATATTTTCGTAAATGGAAACCCGGCGACTGGAAGTTTTGAGTCTCTTTATGGATATAAATCGATGTCAGCGGCTTTTAACTATCAAAGAATTTTAGTAGAAAATCGCAGTGCATATGATAGTAGATTTCTTGTATTTCCTTATCCAATTGGAGAAATAACCAAAATGCCTAACGTAACACAAAATCCAGGCTGGTAACAAATGAAAATTTAGAGGTAGGTATATTTAATCATTTTCCTGACTTGTCCGATTTAGTGCGGTCTAAGAATTTTTGTGATAATTTCTTGTAGATGATTCGGCACATGAGCT
>NZ_JAESDL010000001.1:0-418586 GCF_019249625.1 Hydrotalea lipotrueae
CAACCTTTTTTATCCGCATTTGTTCATAAACTATTGATCCCATTGTGTTCTATTCGTTTTTGAGGAACGACTATTTACTTAATCAGTCGCCACCTATAAATATTCCAGATAATGGTAGATCAAAAACGGATAACACGGGTAAAGCGCCGATGATTATTTACCCTAAGCAGAAAAAATAATAACTAATAATCAAAATTTCTTTTATGCTATTTTTTCTTGTTGTGCTTTTATTAATCTGCTTATAGATTAATGTCTTTTATTACCGCAAAGGTCTTGTGGTAATCCTCTTCAAAGAGCTTTGTATCACTATTAATTGGTATTTATTCACCCAAGAATTTATTCCCTTTGAGAAGAAAAGGAAATGATTCTAAAAAGGTAGCAGCATATAAGAAGCTGTCAAATGTTTTTTTATACGTTTTATATATATTTTTTACCTCTATAATTATTTGCAGCATCCTATATGCAATGCACCATAATGGTAAGGTATACTGATAAATATTTTTCAACTCAATAAAATAACAAAGCTCTGGAGTAATTCAGGCTTTGTTATTTATAGTTCATCAACACCCATTTAACTATTTAAATTTACCTCAAAACCTCATCACCCCTTTCACATCTTCCTTTAAAAAGCTCGAAGGGTAGGTAGGCAGGCCGACTTTATTACCAAAAAGGCAATCTTGTAAAAGGTTGCTTTTGTTGGTTTTCTGTGTTCCTCTATAATAAATTGAATATTTTTTCTTCAAAATCCATTAGCACTATCCAATACATAAAAAATAGCATTATTGGTTGTATACTTGTTGAAGCTTGAAATATGGATGTAAGATTAGTAGAATAATTTTAATAGCAATACGCCAATTGCATATATTACGGTAACCGCAAATATGCCTCTAGCAGTTTTATCTTTTCTGGTATTAATATAAATGGTAAATACAATAGCATTGGCCAATAATGAAAAACTGAGCATGGCTGAAATTAAGTGTTTCTCAATGGCTAAAAATTGAATAAACTCTACAATGGTTAACCTTCTAAATCGCCAAAAATAAAAACCTAACATGCCGGCAAAAGGTGCTAACAAACCTAGTATAATACCTAATTGAATATTATCTTTTTTTAAAAACATTATAATTGCCAGTTGGTTTCTAATTGTTGTTTCAGTTGGTAGTCTGTTAAATCAAATGTAATGGGTACCAGGCTAACATAATTGTTATTGAGTGCCCACACATCGGTATCTTTTCCTTTATCAAAATTTACAAAATCGCCGGTAAGCCAATAGTATTTTCTTCCATGCGGATCGGTACGTTCAATAAAATCTTCTTCATATTTGGCATATGCTTGTCGGCATACTTTAATGCCTTTAATGAGTGTTGCATCTAATGCCGGAATATTTACATTAAACAACAAGTGTTTGGGTAATTTTCTTTTCAGCAACTGTTCTGTAATTTTTCGTACATAAATTTTGGCGGCAGTAAAATTTGCCTCCATACTATAATCTAAAAGTGAAAATCCGGCAGAGGGTATGCTTTCAATGGCAGCTTCCATAGCAGCACTCATGGTTCCACTATAAATTACATTAATACTATGGTTGGCACCATGATTAATGCCGCTTAAACAAATATCGGGTTTGCGATGTAGAATTTTATCTACCGCCAATTTTACACAATCAACCGGTGTACCATTGCAAGTATAAGCTTCTACACCATCTGTAAAATGTACTTTTTGTAACCGTAAGGGGTGCCCAATGGTAATGGCATGCCCCATGCCGCTTTGTGGTTTATCGGGTGCTACTACCACTACTCTTCCTAAATCCATCACTGCTTCTACCAATGCTTTGATGCCGGGTGCGCCAATACTATCATCGTTGGTAACCAATATAACCGGAAGTTCTTTTTTTACTTTTTTTGTCATGGGTGCAAGATACAATTTGAACGTAGTTTGTAGGGGTAAATTTTTTTTAGAATTAGATACTTTAAATGAAAAGTACCTATAAAATAAAGAAAACCGCCTCAATAAATATTGAGACGGCTTTAAAAGTTGTGATAAAAAAAAAGGGTAAAGTTTACAGGCCTAAAAATCCACCTTTATTCAAAGTTTTTTTGGCTTCTCCAATTTTAAACCCATTATTATAAATTTCAATTTTATATTCTCCACCTTCAAACTTGCTACCGGGTTTCCAGTTAAAAGTAGCTGGAAGGGTTTTGCCTTGCTCGTAATTTACTTCAACTGCGTTCGAATAGGCTTTGTCGCTACCATCTCTTAATTTAAAAGTACCTTCTGTGCCGGAGGGTGTACCATCGGGATTGGTAACACAAACATATAAGGTTTTTTTGCCGCTTGGTGTAATCCTGTTTTCATCAATATTGCAGGTAATCACAAACATGTCGGCTCTTTTGGCATTATTGGTGCTTACTTCTTTGCCGCTCTTTTTAACAATTACAGCTTTAACATTGATGTTAGAGGCATGCAGTGTAGAAGCAATGTCTTCAATATTGGCTTTTTCTGTTTGGGTTTTTGATAGGTTACCCTGTAACTCGGTATTTTGGCTGGTTAATTGGGTTTTTTCGGTAGTTAATTGCTGATTGGCAGCAGTTAATTGTTGATTTTCGCCCTTCAGTTGTTGAATTTCAGCAAATAAACTATCAATTTTTGCATTTAATTCTGCAATCATTTCTTTGGCCTGTTTTAATTCGGCTTCTGTAGCGTTCTTTTTGTTTAAAATACCTCTGATATTAGATTTTAATTTTAAAATCTCACTGTTTTTTTCGGCTAAAGCACCTTGTAATTTAACATTGCTGCCGGTTAATGAATCGGCTTTTGCAGAAGCATCATTAAACAATACCTGTAAAGAATCTTTTGCTGTTAAAGCAGTTGTAATTTGTGTTTCTTTTTGGGTAATAATATCTTTTGTTTTACTCTTGTCATAAATGATATAACCCCAGGTTAAAACAAGTGCAGCAATTAAAATACCATAAAAGGTTTTGCGATTGTCTTTTCCAGATGAGGAAGGTTGGCTTTGTGGGTTTTCTGTTGTATAACTCATAGTTGTATGTTTTACGGTACTAAAATAATCTTTGTAAATGTATTTTTATAGTGAAACTGTATTTAAATATTGGATTGTTTTTTATTTAGTAGGTATCTGTTAACCAAACAGGCTACTTTTCTTGAGTAAAATAGATCCCTGACCTATTTTATATCCATTTTGGTAAACCATAATGGTATAATCGCCGGGCTGATAATCTTCATTGTTGCGCCAGTTTAAATTAACCGTTACAGTTTTACCCTGCTCATATTGCACTACTACTTTTATAGTATAAGGTTTTACACCTTCTTTTTTAGTAAGGATGGTATTGCCGGAAGAAACAATAACACCATCTGGGTTAATGATACAGATGTATAATTCTTTTTCGCCGCTGGGTGCTATTCTGTTTTCATCCAAATCAAAATTGATTCGCAAAATATCTGCTTTTTTGGCAATGGTAATCATTTTCTCTTTACCATTGTTGCGTAATTTTAATGCTTCAATACTAAAATTGGAAGCATGCAGTGTAGAAGCCTCATTGGTTATATAATTGTTGAATGCAACCGTTTTACTAAGGGTATCCTGTAAGTGGGCTTTGTCATTGTTTAACTGTTCATTGGCTAAAGTTAATGCCTGGTTTTTACTTTGCAAAAGTGCCAGTTCATTGTATAAATCATTCACTTTTTCATTTAATTCATCAATCATTTTTTTGGCCTGTAACAATTGTGTAGCAGTAGTATTGCGTTGTTGCAATAATGCCACAATATTGTTTTTTAAATGTTGAATGGTTTTGTTTTTATCAGCCAGTTTATCAATTAACTGAATGTGCTTGCCGGTTAAAGAATCTAATCGGGCAGAGGTGGCATTGAATTCAACCCTTAATTCAGCCTTTGAACTATCAATGGCATTTACCTGTACCTGTAATTGTTCTTTAGAATGGGTGGTGGTACTTTTATCATAAATAATATAAGCCCATGTTCCTAATAACATTACTACAAAAAGCGAATAAATCCAGTTTCTTTTATCTTTTTTAGCAACCTGTTGCGGTTCTATTGGTTCGTAAAGCATAACTTTAATGTAATATTTTTTTAAAAATTATTTTCATGCAACTCAGCGATTTATTGGTATTGGATATTGAAACCGTTCCTCAAACTGCTCATTATGACGAGCTGTCTGAAAGGAGGAAATCATTATGGTGGAATAAAATTTCTAAAACCGTGCCAGAAAATATTACACCTGAAGAAAGTTATCGTATGCGGGCGGGTATTTTGGCCGAATTTGGCAAAATTATTTGCATTTCAACTGCTTTTTTTTATGAAAATGAAGCCAAAGAAATTTGTTTAAAAGTAAAGAGTATTTATGGTGATGATGAACGTCCGATTTTAGAAAATTTTTCGCTGCTATGTAGTAAAATGAGTAGTATTCATCATGGTTTTACCTTTGCCGGCCACAATATAAAGGAGTTTGATATACCCTATATTTGCCGGCGCATGATTATTAATGGATTACCCTTACCGGCCTGCCTGCAGTTGCACAACAGAAAGCCCTGGGAAGTAAAAATGATGGATACTTTAAACTGGTGGAAATTTGGGGATAACAAAAATTATATTTCTCTCGATTTATTAGCCGAAGTACTCCAAATACCTACCTCTAAAACCGATATAAATGGTAGTATGGTGCAGGAAGTGTACTATAAAGAAAAAAATTTAAGCCGTATTGTTAGCTATTGCGAACGCGATGTGGTGGTAACAGCCAATATCATTCTTCGGTTTATGCAATTGCCCATATTGAAAGAAAATCAGGTACTTGTTGTGCATTGATGTGTATCATGATGTAAACATACCTCCTGTATTTATGCACAAATAAAAAAGATGGCTGGCAAAGCATGCCTATCCACTTATTTTTGTGGGTATGAGTTTCGAAAAAATTCTAACCGACTGGCAAAAGCAACAGTTTAAACCAATTTATTGGTTAGAAGGCGAGGAGCCTTACTTTATTGACCATTTAATGCAATTTGCCGAAGATAAATTACTAACCGAAGCTGAAAAGGGATTTAATTTAACTGTATTTTATGGTCGGGATACCGATTGGGCGCAACTGATTAATGCCTGTAGACGATACCCCATGTTTGCCGATAAGCAAGTGGTGCTATTGAAAGAGGCACAACAAATGAAGGATATTGAAAAATTAGAGGCTTATATAGAACAGCCACTTACTTCTACTATTTTAATTGTAGGCTATAAGGAGAAAAAACTAGATGGCCGCCTTAAAATGGCAAAGCTTTTAAAGCAAAAACATGAGGTATTTACTACCCGAAAATTATATGAGAACGAATTGCCGGTTTGGGTAAAGCAAACTGCACAAAATATGGGTTATGTTATTCAACCCAAAGCTTTATCACTTTTGGTGGATGCCATTGGCAATGATTTAAATCGGCTGTATAATGAAATTGAAAAACTAACCCTTAATTTAAAAGGCAGAAAAGAAATTACAGAAGATGATGTGGAAGAATATGTGGGTATTAGCAAAGAGTTCAATGTTTTTGAACTGCAAAGTGCCATTGCTCAAAAAAACCTGGGAAAGGCCATTAAAATTATTCAGTATTTTGATGCCAACCCAAAGGCAGGGCCGTTACAAATGGTATTGCCGGCTATTCATGGATTTTTTTGCAGGGTATTGTTAATTCATGCTGCAGGCGGCCCTAAAAATATTGCTGCAATCATTGGCAGTAATCACCCCAATGCCATTGCCGATCATACTGCTGCTGTTAAATATTACAGTTATCAGCAAACACAGCAAATACTGTTATTATTACATGAATACAATTTAAAAAGTATTGGTATTCATGATGCAGGTAGTTCCGGTGCCGATTTAATGAAAGAGTTGGTGGTTAAAATAATGTTATAATGCCGTTAATCATGCAGTACGTTCAGTACAGCGCGTTTATCAATGGCTAATTGTTGTTGTAATGCTTCTAAGCCACTTAATTGCATATCTCCTCTAATATAATCTAAAATAGCAACCTGTACCGTTGCGCCATAAATATCGCGGTTAAAATCAAAAATATTTACTTCAATTACTCTTCGTTTGCCATTTACTACAGGCCTGCTGCCAATATACATCATACCTTTAAAAGCTATGGCAGCAGATTGGTTGGCTGCTGATTCCTTATAATAAAAATGCACGGCATACACCCCATCACCCGGTACCAATTTATCAGGATGGGCTAATTGTATATTAGCAGTAGGGTAACCAATGGTTCTGCCCAACTGATCGCCGGTAATTACAGTGCCTGCAAAAAAATAATCATACCCTAATAAATGCTTAGCTGTTGCAATATCGCACTGCAGTAATGCTTTCCGGATGCGGGTTGAACTAATGGCTGCGGCTTCAATTAATTGAACCGGTATTTCCTTCACGAAAAATCCTAATGCTTTACCGTATTTTTCCAATAATGCAAAGTTTCCGGTACGATCGTGCCCAAAATGATGGTCGTAGCCAATAATAATGGTGTACGGATGAAATTTTTCAAATAAAAAATTTTTAATATAAGACTCAGCACTTAATTTAGAAAAATCTTCATCAAAGGGAACCACTACCAAATGATCAATACCTTCTTTTTCTATTAAAAAAATTTTTTCTTCAAGCGTAGATAATACTTTAATATCCGGCACATCGCCCACAATTTTTCTGGGATGCGGATGAAAAGTAATGACCACTGTTTCCCCATTTACGGTAGCAGCTTCCGATTTTAATTGCTGTAAAATGGTTCTATGGCCAATATGCACACCATCAAACGTGCCAATGGTAACCACTGCATGATGAAATTTGGGTAATGAAGTGAGATTTCTGTGTACTTGCATAAGGCTTATTTAGTATGCCATTGATGTGCTTTGCTAAAGCAACTGATTTTTCAGGTATGCAAATTTAATACAAAGCATTGCTACAAAAATTCGTTAGCACAATTGTATGTAAGCTTTGTTTAACTTTGCCCCGATTGTGTACATTAAATCTTTTTCATGTCATTATATGCTCAAAGGGGCGTTTCTGCCCAAAAAGAAGAAATTCATCAGGCTATCAAAAATTTGAATCAGGGATTATATGCCAATGCTTTCTGCAAAATATATCCTGATTACCTGGGTGGTGATGAGCAAATGATAAATGTAAGCCATGCCGATGGTGCGGGCACCAAATCAATTTTAGCTTATTTGTATTGGAAAGAAACTGGTAATACGGATGTTTGGAAGGGCATTGCACAGGATGCTGTAGCCATGAATATTGATGACCTGTTATGTATTGGCATTTATGATAAAATGATTTTTGCTTCTACAATTGATAGAAATAAACATTTGATTGATGGGGCAATTATAGAACAACTAATCAATGGCACACAGCATTTTTTTAATCAATTAGCTGCTTATGGCATTCACATACACTATTTAGGAGGTGAAACGGCCGATGTGGGCGATGTGGTGCGCACCATTGCCGTTAACGGAACCATTGCTGCACGATGGCCTAAAAACAAATTAATTACAAACAATAAAATTGATGCCGGAAATGTAATTGTTGGTTTTGCCAGCAGTGGCCAGGCAACTTATGAAACAACTTATAATAGTGGATTAGGCAGCAACGGTTTAACCAGCGCCAGGCATGATGTATTGAGTAAATGGTATGCACAACATTATCCCGAAACGTTTGAACCAACCCTTCCCGATGATGTAGTTTATATCGGCAATAAAAGATTAACAGATACCATTGCCATTGATGAAAAAAATTATACAGTAGGCCAATTATTATTATCGCCAACCCGTACTTATGCACCGTTGGTAAAACAATTGTTAGAACAACAATTTGAAGATATTTATGGAATAATTCATTGCAGCGGCGGCGGACAAACCAAATGCATGAAATACCTGCCCAGACCTTTGAAAGTGGTGAAGAATAATTTGTTGCCCATACCAATAGTTTTTCAATTGATTCAACAAAATTCAGGAGCTGATAACAAAGAAATGTTTCAAGTATTTAATATGGGGCATCGGCTAGAAGTTTTTACCAATGAAAAAGCTGCTCAACAAATGATTGCAACGGCTGCTCAGTTTAATATTGAAGCTGCAATTATTGGCCATACCGAAGCAGCCCGGCAAAATGAATTATTTATTCAAGGTGCATTTGGCTCTATTCAATATACTTATTAACACAATTGAAAGCCCTTTTTACTTAATTTTAAGCATCTGTAATACAAAAAATTATTGCGCTATCATGGAACCAGTTGTAACACTCAGTAATGCCAATATATATCAGGGATCTACTTTAATACTGCAGGATGTAAATTTTACCATTGAAAAAGGAGAATTTGTGTATTTGGTTGGTAAAACCGGAACCGGTAAAAGTAGTTTATTAAAAACCTTGTATGGCGAATTACCCCTTCGGGAAGGGCAGGGTAACGTAGTAGGGTTTAACCTGCGTGAGATGAATTGGAAAAAAGTGCCCTATTTAAGAAGAAATCTGGGTGTTGTTTTTCAGGATTTTCAATTATTAACCGATAGAAATATTCATCAAAATCTTCGTTTTGTATTAAGAGCAACCGGATGGAAAGATGAACGTTTAATGGATGAAAAAATTAATGATGTTTTAGATAAAGTTGGTTTAAAAAGCAAAGGCTTTAAAATGGCTTTTGAAATTAGCGGAGGCGAACAACAAAGAGTTGATATTGCCCGTGCACTACTCAATTCTCCTAAATTAATTTTAGCAGATGAACCTACCGGAAATCTGGATCCCGAAACCAGTGATGAAATTATGCAGTTGTTGTTTCAAATTGCGAAAGACTATGGTACCACCATAATCATGGCCACCCACGATTTTATTGTGATTAATCGTTACCCCTCACGTATGTTAAAAACCGAACGAGGGCAAGTAACAGATATTCCTCTATCTGCGAATGCATCTTTCTCTTAATGGTATGAACAAAAAAATATCCGGTAGTGAAAATGCTACTATTGTTATAAGCGAGGTATTACAATCAGAACTACAACAATTGGTTGAACTGAGTCGCAGTACTTTTTTTGATGCCTATCATGCTTATAATTCTGCAGAAAATATGCAGTTATATTTAGATGCCAATTTGAATGATGAAACCATTTTTCAGGAATGGAAAAAAAATCCCGATTGTTATTTTTATATTGCCTGGTTAGGTAGCACACCTGTTGGTTATTGCAAATTGGCACGCCATACACAACCAGATACCTTGCATTTTACTCATGCACTTGAAATTGCCCGGTTGTATGTTGTGAACAATTACAAAAACCTGGGAATTGGCAAACAGTTGATTGAACTGGCTAAAAATGTTGCTAAACAAAATGCATGCAGCCTGCTTTGGCTTATTGTATGGAAACAAAACTATGCGGCTATTTCATTTTATGAAAAGCAGGGTTTTACCATAGCAGGTGAGCAACAGTTTATTTTAGGAAAGGATGTTCAGTTGGATTGGGTAATGCAAACCGCAGTTGGTAATACTTAAAGCAACGCTGGTAATTTTGATGGCGAGTATGCTAATGCGGAAGTTTTTCGCGAATGGCACCATATACCCAGGTTCCCACAATGGCACTAAATAAAACTACCAATATTACGGTAATACCCGAACCAATCAGTACAAAAAGCGGACCCGGACAGGCACCGGTCATCGCCCATCCTAAACCAAATATAATGCCACCATAAACCTGTCCTTTGCTGAATTTTTTCTGTATAAAAACGATGGGCTCTCCATGAATGGTTTTTAAATGTAATTTTTTGATGAGGAACACACCTGTTGCACCTGTAATTACTGCAGAGCCAATTACCCCATACATGTGAAAGCTTTGCAAATGAAACATTTCCTGTATCCGAAACCAGGAAATCACTTCTGCTTTGATTAAAATAATGCCAAAAATAATTCCGGCAATCCCATATTTTAAATTATACCACCAGGGATGTTGTAAACTACTGTCATTGGTGCACATAGCATCTAATGAACGAACTTCAAAATCAGTATTTGTATCTATTTTTTGTATGGTTGTTGTGTTTTGCATGGTTATAATTGTAAAATAAAAGGTAAAATAAAGTTGGCCATTAAAAATCCGCCAATCATAAAACAAATGGTGGCAATGAATGAAGGTAATTGCAGATTGCTGAGTCCGTTAATGGCATGTCCTGATGTGCATCCTCCGGCATAACGGGTACCGAACCCAACTAAAAATCCGCCCACCACCATCATAATAAATCCTCTTAGCGTTAATAAGCCCTGCCAACTAAAAATGGCAGCAGGCATTAAACTATTGTTTTCCTGTACTTGGTAATAGCTTAAGTTATTGAGTAGAACCGGATTTATAACTATGGGTTGCCCGTTGGTTAGCCAATTGGATGCTACCCATCCACCTATAACTACTCCGCCCACAAAAAATAAATTCCATTGTTCAGCTTTCCAGTTATAATTAAAAAAGGGCAGCTTGGCAGGTAAACATGCTGCACATATATGCCTGAGAGAGGATGAGATGCCAAATACTTTATTGCCCAATAACAACAATAGCGGAACCATTAAACCAATTAAAGGCCCGGAAACATACCAAGGCCAGGGTTGTTGAAGCCAGTGCAACATATTTTCTATTTTTCTACAAAAATAGTAGATTATTGTGTAAATGCATTTTCTACTATCTCATCCATAGAAATAGACATGTGGCTTTCATCGTACACGCAGCTTCCGTTCTTAATTAAAAGTATTTGTGGGGATTCGTGTTGAACCTGAAAATAGTCGGCAACTTTTGCAGAGAGTGAACGGTATTGAATTAAATCTAAAAAATAAAAATCAACGCCTTCTGGCATTGCTGCACGTTCTAATCGGTTGAGTGACGTACTGCTAATACTGCAACGGGTGCTATGCTTAAATATTACCTGAGGAGTTTTGAATGAGGCCTGTTTTATTTGCGCTAATTGATCTTCTGTGGAAAGCACTTTCCAGTTCATACGCACTTTTTTATGCAAAGTAACAAAAAAAAGCAGTTATGGTTTAAAGTAATTTTTGTTGGTAGTAGGGCAACCACGTCCTCTGGATGACACACAGGAACTAACGGTAAAAGCTACCATTATTAAAAGTGTTGCCGCAATAATAATTTTTCTCATAAAAAATGTGTTTGTTCAAATTGGCTGTTTACCAAAATTCAAAGATAAGAATTCGTTACAAAATGTTGCTTTAATGCTGTTTTTTTATTTACCTATGCACTTAAACGTTAAAACAAGTAATAAATTTTATGCCAAATATTCATTTTATTGCCATTGGAGGAAATGTAATGCATCAATTGGCCATTACGCTTGCCAAAAAAGGGTATACCATTACAGGTTCGGATGATGAAATATTTGAACCGGCACTTTTTAACTTAAAAGCTGCAGGTTTATTACCCAATGCGCTGGGATGGTTTCCTTTAAAAATTACAAATAATTTAGATGCAGTGGTTGCAGGTATGCACGCCAGGGAAGATAATCCGGAGTTAATGCAGGCAAAAACATTAGGTATTCCAATTTATTCATTTCCCGAATTTATTTTTAATGAAAGCCGGAATAAAAAGCGGGTAGTGATAGGGGGTAGTCATGGTAAAACCACCACAACTGCCATGATTATGCATGTTTTGCAACAACAACAATTAAAATTTGATTACCTGATTGGAGCTCAACTCAATGGTTTTGAGCAATCCGTTCAACTGACCAATGCGCCAGTTATTGTTTGTGAGGGCGATGAATATCCGGCAAGTGCATTAGATAAAAGGCCTAAATTTCATTTCTTATTCCCACACATAGCTGTAATAACAGGTATTGCATGGGATCACATCAATGTATTTCCAACTTTTGAAATCTATAAAACACAGTTCGAAATTTTTATATCGAAAATAGAACAGCATGGTATACTGGTTTACAATGCTGCCGATGCCGTATTAAAAGATTTGGTTGAAAAACATCCCCGAAATGATATTCAATACATTCCTTATATTTTGCCTGAACACGAAGTGAAGGATGGTATTACCTATATTACAATTGAAGGCATTACCACGCCATTAAAGGTTTTTGGAAATCATAATCTCTTTAACTTAAATGCTGCCTATTTTGTTTGCAAAGCGCTGGGTATTAACGCAGCCGCTTTTTTAGCTGCCATGTGTAGTTTTACCGGTGCCAGCAAGCGATTGGAAGTTATTATGCAAACAGATGATATAACCATTTTCAGGGACTTTGCACATGCACCCAGTAAAGTAAAAGCAACCATTGAGGCAGTAAAACAACAATATCCGAACCGACATTTAACGGCAGTATTTGAATTACATACTTATAGTAGCCTCAACGCCTCTTTTTTCAAAGAGTATCAGGGCGTTTTTCAAATGGCCGACTCCTGTGCGGTGTTTTATGCAGAACATGCATTAGCCATTAAAAAAATGCCGCTTATTAACGAAGCATTATTAAAAGAAGGCTTTGCAAAACCGGAGGTATGCATTTTTCATAACAAAGAAGCATTACAAAATTGGTTACACCAACAGCCTAAACATCATGTAAATATATTATTGATGAGCAGTGGCAATTTTGATGGTTTGAATTTAAATGAATTGCAAAAAGCATTCAAGTGATCATTCAACAAACATTTTAACAGAATACAAGGTAAACAGGCTAATCTGTATTACTTTCGTTTACAATCAATTCTTTTCTTTGCAGTTTTAAACGTTATTTATGAACATTCAATTGAACAAACCTGTTGCTACCATTGATTTAGAAACAACCGGTATTAATATTGGCACCGATAAAATTGTAGAAATTGCCATTGTTAAAATAATGCCCGATGGTACCCGGCAGGTGAAACGTAAACTCATCAATCCGGGAATGCCCATTCCAAAAGGCGCATCAGATGTGCATGGCATTACAGATGAAATGGTAAAAAATGCACCAACTTTTAAACAGGTAGCCAACGAAATAAAACAATTTATTGGCAATGCCGATTTATGTGGCTATAATAGCAACCGGTTTGATATACCTATGCTAATTGAAGAATTTTCACGGTCGGGGCTTGACTTTTCAATTGAAGGAAGAAAGTTTATTGATGTTCAAAAAATATTTCATTTAAAAGAACAAAGAACCCTGAGTGCAGCGTATAAATTTTACTGCAATAAACAATTAGATGGCGCTCATGGTGCCGAAGTGGATGCAATGGCAACCTGGGAAATTCTGGAGGCACAGGTAGAACGTTATCCGGATATTGGTAAAACTACCGATGAATTAGCAAAGTTTTCAGGTGAAGATGATATGGTAGATTTTGCACGTAGATTTATTAAAGTGAATGGAGTGGAAGTATTCAATTTTGGCAAACACAAAGGTAAACCGGTAACACAGGTACTAAAAGAAGAACCACAGTATTACGATTGGATGATGAAAGGCGATTTTCCGATGAATACCAAGCAAAAGTTTACCGAAATACTCAATAGAACTTACTTAAAAAAGGATAAAAATTAAAAATGCCTCAGTATTTATAAAAATTAGTAAATCATTTCACTTCATATTTGCAGGAACTTTGTATTTTCAGGTTTAAGTATTTATACAGTTGGAAAAAATCGTTATTATACCCACTTACAATGAAGTTGAAAATATTGTTTCAATTGTTGAAACTGTTTTTGCTTTAAACCAAAACTATCATGTATTGGTGATTGATGATGGCTCGCCTGATGGAACTGCAAATGCAGTAAAAAATCTTTTTTCAAAATATCCCGGTGCTTTATTTTTAGAAGAACGAAAGGGTAAATTAGGATTAGGTACCGCATATATTCATGGTTTTAGATGGGCATTGGCAAACGGGTATCAATTTATTTTTGAAATGGATGCGGATTTCTCTCACAATCCTGCCGATTTGGAACGGTTGTATCAAGCCTGTAAATTCAATGGTACCGATGTGGCAATTGGTAGCCGTTATACAAAAGGCGGAAAGGTTGAAAATTGGCCATTAGACAGACACATCTATTCAAAAGGCGGTGCAATTTATACAAGGCTCATTACTTTTATGCCGGTTAAAGACCCAACGGCAGGCTTTATCTGTTATAAAAGAAAAGTATTGCAAACCATTAATTTTGATGCTATCACATTTGTTGGGTATGCCTTTCAAATAGAAATGAAATTTGCAGCATGGAAACTGGGATTTACCATCAAAGAAGTACCTATCACTTTTATCGACCGAAAAATTGGCGTCAGTAAAATGAGTAAAGGCATTTTAAAGGAAGGGGTATTTGGTGTTATTAAAATTCAATGGCTCAGCATGTTTAAAAATTACCGTAAAAAAGTGGCTGCAATACAATCATCTGGTATATCTAAACAGGTTACAGACGTTCATTAGTATTTATTTTTCCGTTTTTATTTTATTAGTACTGGCACATGAAGCAATCGCTTATTCAACTGCACATATCTGTTTTATTAGCGGGCTTTACAGGCGTTTTCGGCGTTTTAATTCAGTTAAATGAATTGCCCTTAGTATGGTACAGAATGGGCATAACCTTCATTACCTTAATATTTATTCTTGTACTTCGAAAACAAAAACTGCAATTAGCCTTTCGTAAAATAATGATACTAATCGGTATTGGTATGCTAATTGCACTTCATTGGGTACTTTTTTATGCCAGCATAAAATTTGCCAATGTATCAATTGGGTTGGTTTGTTTTGCCGCAACCAGTTTATTTACGGCATTGATAGAACCATTGTTGAACAACACACAATGGAAGAAAGCTGAATTGTTGTTGGGATTGTTGAGTCTGTTAGGGATTTATATCATTTTTCAATTTGATATCAGATACAGAACCGGTATTTTATTTGGATTAAGTTCAGCGCTCATTGCAGCTTTATTCTCAGTTCTGAATAAGAAAAATATTACCACAGCTGCTCCTCAAACCATCATGTTATTTGAAATGGGTGGTGGTTTTTTGTTTTTAACGCTGTTGTTGCCCGGCTATGTATTGTGTTTTCCTGATGCCAAATGGATTCCTTCATTTGCTGATATTTTTTGGTTGTTCATTTTGGCATGGTTTTGTACGGTTTTAGCCATGGAACTGATGCTGAAAGCTTTGCATAACGTATCGGCCTTTACGCAAAATTTAACTTTGAATCTGGAACCGGTTTATGGTATTTTACTGGCTTTTATTATTTTTCATGAAAACAGATACCTGCAAAATACTTTTTATGTTGGAATGGCCTGTATTGTATTTTCTGTTGCCATACAAATGCAGCGAATTGTAAAAGGTCGTAAACACTGATTCAATTAAATATGCCTTTCTGTAAAAAATTTACACCATTTTTCTGGATATTATTCTAAGTGTATATGGAGTAATTAATTACAACTTATTCGGTTTTAGCATTCGCTTCATGGCAATTCGGCTATTAGTCATTCTTTGCATTGGATTAGTCCGTATTTATTTATCTTAGCAATCATTGAATGAAATGTATATGAGAAAATATGTATTCCTGCTATGCGCAGTTACTACTGCTTTAACAGCTTCTGCTCAAAAAAAAGTTTTAGATCATTCCGTATACGATGAATGGCAAAGTATTGGCGAAAAACAAATCAGTAATGATGGGCAAGTTGCGGTGTACACCATTGTACCACAAGAAGGAGATGGGCAGTTATGGATAAGAAATTTTTTAAAAGAGCAAAACAGGTGGGATACTGTTACAATCATCCCACGTGGCTATCAGGCTAAAATATCGAACGATGCGGCCTTTGTGGTTTGTAAAATAAAACCTTTGTATCAACAAATACGACAGGCAAAAATTCAAAAGGTAAAATCGGAAAATATGCCTAAAGACAGTATGGCCATCATTAATATACTTACCGGTCAGGTAACAAAAATAGCGGCTGTGCAAACATTTATGTTGCCTGAAAAAGGCAATGGTATATTGGTTTGTTTGAAAGAAAATATGCCTGCGCATGAACCTGTTGCCTCAGATTCTACAACCGTTTTAATGCAATTAAAAAAGAAGTTAAATGGTACACAAAAATTAGAAGACAGCCTAAAAAAACAGGTTCGGCTTTTAGAGGAGAAGGGCTTTCAATATTTCAATACCTATTCTGCCAAAACTTCAGAGAATAGTAATAAAATGAATGAGCCGGGTGTAAAAACTGATTTATACATTTTTCATTTACCCGATATGCAGCCGCAGGTTATACCTAAAGTACAACATGTACAACTTTCTAAATCAGGTAACACCATTGCATATGACCATTGGATGGCTTCCGAAAATTTTGCTGTGTATTGGTATCAAACTACATACAGACAAAGTAACAGCATTGCACAACACCTGCATGAAATCAATGGCTTAACAATTGATGATCAAGACACCCAATTGGCATTTGTTGCCGAAAAAGACAGCAGTAGTAAAGCATTACAGCGTTTTTTTAACCTGTACTATTATAAAAATGGAGATGACAGTGCCCGGTTAATTGTTCATCGATACACAAAAGGTGTTCAAAAAAATTGGGCAGTAAGCCAATATAGTAACAATCATTTTAGCGAGTCGGGTAAACGTTTGTTTTTTGGAACTGCACCCATACTACCTCCTAAAGATACCGCCACACCTGCATTTGAGCAGGCAGGATTGGATATTTGGCATTATGCCGATGAAGATATTATGCCGGCACAATTAAAAAATTTAGAAAGAACACTGCACAAAAATTATTTAGCCCGATACGATTTTAAGGCAGATACTGTTGTACAATTGGCCAATACAATTTTTGAAAATGTAATGGAGACCCAAAAGGGTGATGGCCGCTATTTTTATGCATATACCGATACCGGCAAACGCGTACAAAAACAATGGCAGGGATTTACTTTTAAAGATGTTTATGTCATCAATCCCAATACCGGCCATCGAAATAAAATTATTTATAATATTAAAATGCGTATGTATCCGTCTGTAAATGGTCAATTTCTTTTGGTATATAATGAAATTTTGAAAAAATACAACTGCTACAATGCTGAAACACAGCAATACTATACCGTTGGGAAAGATATTAATGTTGCACTTTATGATGAAACCAATGATGTGCCGGATGATCCCTATAATTATGGCGTAGCTGGGTTTACAGAAAATGATCAATTTATTTGGTTGTATGATCGTTTTGATATTTGGCAGGTAGATCCGATGGGAAAAGCCCGTTCAATTCAAATCACAAATGGAAGAGGTACAAAAACCCAATACCGCTATATTGCCATAAAAGATGAACCTTTTATTGTTTCAAATCAACCAGCATGGTTAAAAGTATTCAATGAACAAAATAAATATAGCGGTTTTGCACTTTCTTTTCCTGGTGCTCCATCTAATGCCACTATGCAGCGTAAAAATGAAATGGTTCTAAATGTTCCCAAATCTGTTAATGGAGTAGAACCCGATAAAAATTTACATTCCCTACTCTTCACGATGGAAGATTATATAAACAGTCCGAATGTGTTTATTCTCAATGAGCCAAAATTTTATCAGTTAAAATCTTTGCCTGTTCAGTTAACTGAACTCAATCTGCAGCAACAGCAATATAATTGGGGAACTGCACACCTGTTTAAATGGAAAGCTTATGATGGTAAAATGGCAGAAGGAATTCTTTATAAACCTGAGAATTTTGATAGTACAAAAAAATATCCCATGATTGTTTATTTCTATGAACGCAACAATCAAACATTATATAATTACATTCCACCTGCACCAACGCCATCCCGCTTAAATATTTCATTTTTTGTAAGCAGGGGTTATGTGGTTTTTGTGCCTGATATTTGGTATAGAAAAGGGCATCCCGGCGAAAGTGCATACGATTATATTGTAAGCGGTGCAAGGGCTGTGGTAAAATTAGGATTTGTAGACAGTACTACAATTGGAATTCAGGGGCAAAGCTGGGGAGGCTATCAAACCGCATATGTAATTACCAGAATCAATCTTTTTAAAGCAGCATGGGCCGGTGCTCCGGTTGTCAACATGTTTAGTGCTTATGGTGGTATTCGGTGGGAAACAGGTGTAAACCGCCAATTTCAATATGAAAAAACACAGAGCAGAATTGGGGCTGATATTTGGCAGCGACCTGATTTATATATAGAAAATTCGCCATTGTTTCACCTGAAAAAAATTCATACATCTTTGGTGATTATGAGTAATGATGCAGATGGCGCCGTACCATGGTATCAGGGTATTGAGTTTTATACGGCCATGCGGCGATTGAATAAACCGGTTTGGTTATTGGTATATAATGGTGAAGCACATAATTTAGTAGAACGCCGAAACAGAAAAGATATTCAAATAAGAGAACAACAATTTTTTGACTGGCAATTGAAAGGCGATCAACCTGCAAAATGGTTAACAGAAGGTGTACCCGCCGTTTTAAAAGGAAGAGATTGGGGATTGGAAACCAACTAATTCTATTTCATTTTAAACCTAACAAAAACAAGGCTGTTCCAGAATGGAGGCAGCCTCGCTTGGTATAATAACTTGTTATAAAAAATTAATCAATATAATGTTCCTGAACCACCAGTTTTAATTCACGATGAACATCCCAGGCTTCAAACTCTTTGGCTACTTCGTGTAAAAAACTGGCGCCAATACTTCCATCAATAATGCGATGATCGTAGCTCATAGATAAATACATCATGTGGCGAATACCAATATAATCACCTTTTTCGGTTTCTATTACTACCGGCCTTTTTTTAATGGTACCAACAGCCATAATAGCAACCTGCGGCTGACTGATGATGGGCGTACCCATTAAACTGCCAAATGTGCCTACATTGGTTAAGGTAAAGGTGCCACCCTGCGTATCATCGGGTTTTAGTTTATTATGCCTGGCATTTTCGGCTAAATTGTTGACGGTTTTGGTTAAGCTAACCAAACTTAGGCTCTCGGCATTTTTAATAACCGGCACTATCAGGTTGCCGTTGGGTAGGGCAGTAGCCATTCCAATATTAAAATAGTTTTTAATGATGATTTTATCACCATCTACTGAACTATTGATAATGGGAAAACGTTTCAGCACTTTTATAATACACTCTATAAACATAGGGGTAAAAGTAATTTTGGTACCTTCTACCTTTTCGAAATTGTCTTTTATTTTATTGCGCCATAGCACCATGTTGGTAACATCTGCTTCTGTAAAACTGGTAACATGCGGACTAATATGCTTGCTGTCAACCATGTGTTTGGCAATGAGTTTCCGCATTCTGTCCATTTCAATTATTTCAACATTTTGTTGCGGTGCTATCGCCACTTGGGTAGTTGCTGTTGTATTTGTAATGGGTTGAACATTTTCCTGTACAATTGTTTTAACAGGCATTGGTGCAGCAGTTGTTGGTGCTGCTATTATTTTGCCTGATTTTTTATCGGCCAGATATTGTAAAATATCTTTTTTTGAAACCCTGCCTTCTGCACCTGTTCCGGGAATATTTTCCAATTCAGCCATACTAATACCTTCACTGTTGGCAATATTTAATACCAATGGTGAATAAAACCTATTATTTCCGCCGGTTGCAGCAGATGAAACTGCAGCAGGCGTATAGGGTACAGTGATAGGTTCTTCTGATAAAGCCGGTTCTAAAGGTTTGTAAATACCATTGGCTGTAACCTGCATCGTTCCTGTTTCCGGCATTTGTGTAGCGGGTGTTTCCGGTTTTTGAGGTTCACTGCCGGCAGTATCGGCCACTTCAATTTTAGCTAATACAGCCCCTACCGGTACCACATCATTTACATTGTATAAAATTTCTTTAATAATGCCCGATACGGTACTGGGCACTTCACTATCAACCTTGTCTGTGGCAATATCTAAGATGGTTTCATCCTGTTGCACAAAATCACCTGCTTTTTTATGCCAGCGTAAAATGGTGGCTTCCATAATACTTTCACCCATTTTGGGCATCACTAAATCTGCTAAGGCCATAAAATTGTTTTTTTTGTGAAAGGGTGTTCCTGAAAAAATTATTTTGTATGATCAATGGCAGCAACCCTATAAATTTCAATATACATTAATTCGCGTCAAAAATAGTATTTTACAATGGTACATACGAAGGTTTTTTGACAGATGCCAATAATTTAATAACGTTGCTTCATCATTATTCAACCATTAATTGTCGCATTAAAAGCAAAGTATTGGCAGCAGTAAGTTGAATATTGCGCTGCCGGTTAAACCTGAAATGCATTTTTTTAGTAATCAACCGTTCTTTGCCGGCCACAGCCATCCAAACGGTCCCCACCGGTTTATCGGGAGTGCCGCCGGCGGGCCCCATGATACCACTCACTGCAATGGCGTAGTCTGTTTGCATGAGTGCAAGTACATTTTTAACCATTTCCGTAACCACCTGTTCACTCACTGCTCCATATTTTTCTAGGATTTCTTTTTTGACCTGCAGTACTTTCTCTTTTACTTCGTACGAATAACTGATTACACTGCCTTCATAATAGGCAGATGAGCCTGCAATGGATGTAATTAAATGCGCTATATATCCACCGGTGCAGCTTTCGGCAGTTGCAATGGTTTTCTTTTGTTCGGTTAATAAATGGCCAATAATAGCCTCTAATGGTTCATCCTTATCTGTAATTAACACATCTTTTACCAGCAATTTCAAGGCCGCAAACTGTTCGTTAATTGATAGATTGACCTCATCATGGTGGTTGCCAAACATTGTTAAACGTAAACGTACCATTCCAAAATTGGGCAAATAAGCTAATGAAATGTTTTTGGGTAATGCCGCTTCAAAATCAACCAACCGATCTGCCAGCATCGATTCACCAATTCCGGCTGTTAAAAGTGTGCGATGTTCAATACAACCCGTAGTGAAGCGTTTTTGCAGTAGCGGAATCACTTCCTGCTTCATTAATCCCTGCATTTCGTGCGGAACGCCGGGTAAGGAAAAAAACAAACATCCATTTTTTTCAAATAACATACCGGGTGCGGTACCCAGTTCGTTTTTTAATATAGTACAATTGTCGGGTACTTCTGCTTGTTTTATATTTCTTTCTGCTAAAGGGAGGCCCCTTTTAAAAACATGTTCAAATAAATAGGTAACATGCTCCAAGGTAGGTTGGTGTAGTACTAATTTTCCCCCAAAGTATTCGCAAAGTAGGGGTTTGGTGATATCATCAGAAGTGGGCCCGAGGCCGCCTGTAATTAAAATAATATTTGATGCTGCACTTTCCTGATTCAATGCATTCCAAATAGCATCCCAATTGTCACCAACTGCTATTCTGCGATGAACAGGAATGCCAATTTTATTTAATTCTTGTGCCATCCAGGCACTATTGGTATCAATTACCTGCCCAATCAATAATTCATCTCCAATGGTAATAATTGATGCTGAAACTGTATCCATAAATTTCAAATTGCATGCAAAGTAAAACAGTAAATAGTAAAATAATAGCAATCATTTTCCTTTTGCAGAAATGTTGCACTAAAATTTCAACAACTGATGCATATTTTTTGAAACGATCGGGGTATTGGTTACTGTTTAAAATATACTGCTAACTTTTCATACAAATGCTTAGGCATCGTTGTTTTTTCTTTCGTTGTAGCATTGATAAAATATAAAACAACACGCCCTACTGTAATTAATTTATTGCTTTCGTTATAAATTTCCTGATGAAATTCAATTTTATGATGGGTAGGCAATTCTTTTAAAATGGTTTTAATAGTGAGGAGGTCATCATAATGTGCGGGTCTTAAATACTTAGCATGTACTTCAACAATGGGCATTACAATGCCCATGGCTTCCATATCCTTATAGGTAAATCCTAATTGCCGTATACTTTCTGTTCTGCCCACTTCAAAATACTGAACATAATTTCCATGATATACCACATTCATTTGATCGGTTTCTGCATATCTAACCCGAACCTGAGTAACACTTTCGTACATTTTTTTAAAATTTGTTGGTAAAGGTATTAAGCTTTACTCTTTATCCACAAATTATGGAATGGTATTTGGTTACAGTATGCGGGTAGTAACTTTAGGCTGATTTTACTTTTATTTAAGATTCATAACATAATCTTTGCTCATCATACACGTTTCATGCATATGCGTTTAATACAAAAATATACTTTCGTTGTGTTGTTTAGCTTAGCCGCATCTTCTTTATATGCACAGGCTACTAAAATGAACAACGACCCCACCACACAATTTAAACAGGCTAAAGAATATTTTCAAAATGATGAATATAGTTTGGCTTATCCTGTTTTTAAAAATTTGCAAAAGCCCGAATATGGCGCTACATTAATAGATGCCGCCATTCAGGAACAAATAAAATTTTATGTAATTATTTGTGAATTACACTTAAAAAGTTCAGGTGCAGCTAATAAGGCCATAGAATTTGTTAGTTTAGAAACGAGCACACCTTTGGTACAAATGATGAGTTTTTATTTAGCAGAATATTTCTTTCAACAAAAAAATTATACCGATGCACTTACCTACTATCAAAAAGCAGGTATCGAAAATTTAAGCAATAACCAAATTTCTGCTTTAAAGTTTCATATGGCCTACGCTTATTTTACTTTGCAAAAATTTAAAGAAGCCAAGCCATTATTTGATGTAATCAGACAAATAAAATCAGACCCTAATTATATTGATGCCAATTATTATTATGGGTTTATTTGTTTTTATGACAAAAATTATAGTGCTGCATTACAGGCTTTTACCATTATCGAAAAAAATAAAACTTATAAAAATATTATTCCATTTTATATAGCAGAAATTTATTATTTTAATGAAAATTATGATAAAGCGTTACTGTATGCTGAAGCTGCATTGTTAACCGGTAATCAATACTACGAGTTGCAGCTCAAGCAATTGATAGGGCATTTGTATTTTGATAAAAAAGATTATGAGAGAGCAAGGCCTTATTTAGAAGCTTACATTAACGCTACGCCAACGCCTAATCGTGAGGATGTTTATGAATTGTCGTACTGCTATTATGCAACCGGAAACTATCAGCAAAGTATTCCAGGATTTAAGCAGTTGGGCGGTAAAGAAGATTCGCTGGCACAAAATAGCATGTATTTATTGGCCGATGCATTTTTAAAAACAGGCCAGAAGGCCAATGCCAGAAACGCTTTTTTATTTTGTGCTACCAACAATTCCAATCCAACTCAAAAACAGGTATCTATATTTAATTATGCCAAATTAAGTTATGAATTGGGATATTTTGATATTGCCCAACGCGAACTGGAAAATTTCATCAATAACTATCCTTCATCGCCTTATATGCAGGAAGCAAAAGAAATTGAAGTCAGTGTTTTAGCCAATACCAGTAATTATAAAGATGCATTGTTATTGTTTGAAAGTTTGCCAGTACAAAGTGAAAATGTAAAAAAAATATATCCGCGAATTTTATACGGAAGGGCAGTAGAGTTACTGAACGATCAGCATACCAATGAAGCCGATGCATTGCTTACCCGCATTTTACAAGTGCCTTATAATGAAACGCAGTTACCATATGCTTATTTCTGGAAAGGCGAAATTGCCTATCGGAATGGGAATATTGATCAGGCTATACAATACGATAATGCTTATTTAAAAAATCCGGTAGTATTGGGTGAAGTAAATCCGGTGAATGCACATTATAATTTGGGTTATGCTTTATTGAAAAAAGAAATGTACAGTGAAGCGCTGAGTAACTTTCAACAGGTTGCCCGTAATATATCTTTCAATCCAACACCCATTGAATTAGATGCTTACATCCGTTCCGGTGATTGTTATTTTATGAATAGAAATTACAAACAGGCACTGGCTATTTATGATAAAATTATTGATATGAATGCGAAGGGTGCCGATTATGCACTGTATCAGAAAGCCATCATTGCAGGCGCATATAATAAGAACAATGAAAAAATTAGTTTATTACAAAGTTTGGTGAAACAATATTCGCATTCTGACCTAGCCAATGAATCCAATTTTGAAATTGCTAATACTTATATGGCTGCTGAAAATTTCAGTGCAGCTATTCCATATTTACAAGCCATTTTGCAAAATAATGAAGCTACTGCCTTGTGGCCTAAAATATATTTAAAATTAGGCGTTTGCACCTTTAATTTAAATGAAAATAATCAGGCATTGCAGCAATTTACACAATTGGTTTCTCACTATCCCAATTCGCCTGAAAGTGATGAGGCAATAGAGTACATTCGGAATATATTTTTAGAAAATCATCAGCCCGATGCTTTTGTTGCGTTCATGAAACAAAACGGCAAGCCGGTATCGTATAGTGAAGAAGATTCATTGACCTACCGTTCAGCGCAACTTTTTTATGATGCCGGAAATTTGCCTGCGGCAATGAAAGGGTTTACCAATTATCTGGCAAAATTTCCCGATGGACAATATAATATTGAAGCCAATTATTTTACAGCAGAAATTTATCTTGTTAATAAAGATCCGCAAAAGGCTTTGCCTTATTATGCTGCAATAGCTGCAAAGGCTCCCAATATTTATGCAGAAAGAAGTGTACTGCAATGTGCCCGTATTGAATATTTTGATGTAAAAGATTATACAAAAGCGGCATCTTATTATGAACAACTAAAGTCTATTGCAACACAACAGGAAAACAAATTAGAAGCTATGCGTGGTTTATTGCGCTGCCAGTATAAATTACAACAATGGAAAGCTGCAGTAGCCAAT
Organism: Hydrotalea lipotrueae; assembly: GCF_019249625.1. Classification (NCBI taxonomy): domain Bacteria; kingdom Pseudomonadati; phylum Bacteroidota; class Chitinophagia; order Chitinophagales; family Chitinophagaceae; genus Hydrotalea; species Hydrotalea lipotrueae. The sequence goes on from NZ_JAESDL010000001.1 coordinate 24,688, forward strand.
GCACAGGATATACTACAGGAAAAAGGTGCTGCAGAAGATGACCGGATGATAGCCAATATGATTGTAGCTAAAAATTTTCAGGCAGATAGCTCATTAACAGAAGCGGCAAATGTTTATCAACAGGTTATTAAATTAGGCAAATCAGAATACAGTGCCGAAGCGCAATATAGAATTGCTCAGATATTATGCCTGCAAAATCAATTACCGGCTGCTGAAAAAGCTGCTTTTGAAGTGATTAAAAAATATGGTTCTTATGATTATTGGGTAACCGACAGTTACCTGTTATTGGGCGATATATATTTTAAAGAGAATGATTTGTTTAACGCTGAAGCTACATTTAAAAGTGTTGCCGAAAATGCAACCATTGAAGCATTAAAAAACATTGCAGTACAAAAACTGGCAATGGTTCAGGCTGCAAAAAATAAATTACCACAAACCAATCAGTAATGCATTTAATCAATCAAATGATGATGAAAAAATATTGTCTGAATATATTATTTACAACCTTTGTTTTTTGTAGTATGCTGCAATCTGCATTGGCCTCACGTCATCATGCTTTCCAGAAAAAAGCAAAAAGCAAACAGCATACCGTTGCAAAAAAAACTGCGGTACATAAAAAAGTTATACATTCTGTTCAAACCATTGTAAAACCGGTAACAAGTGCTCAAAAAACAGTAATTTCTGTGGCTTCATTGCTGGATACTACTGCCCCTAAAGTGGTTGTGGTTACTTCCGTTTTTAAACCTTCTTTGCGAAGTGCTGCTAAAATAAATTTAACGGCTGCAACTGCACCTGCTGAAGTATCAATAATACCTTTAATGTATAGTATTCCTGCAGAAAATTTAACCTTCTCTTATCATCCTGTAGCTATTAAACCGCTGGCATTAATGGTAGATACTGCTCTGCACTGGAATAAAGACAGATATATTAAAGTAGGTTATGGGAACTATGCTACACCTTATGCAGAAGCAGGTGTTGCATTGGGCGATGGACAAAAATCGGCCATTTTATTGCATGGAAAATATACTTCTTCAAAAGGTAATTTACCTTATCAAAATTTTACAAAGGGCGGTATTGATGCCAATGGTGTTTTTGCATTACCCAATCAGCAACAGTTAACCGGAAAAATTTATTTTGATAACAGTACACAATATTTATATGGATTTACCGGAAGCAATAATTATACTAAAGATCAGTTGCAGCAGCAGTTTAATACCATTGGTGGTAATTTAGGTTTGGAAACTACCATGCCAAACGATTATGGTATTGCTTATCATCCCGAGGTAGGATTCTCCTCTTTTTTTGATAATCGCCAGGCCAATGAAATGAATGCTATCATCAAAGCCCCCATCAGTAAAACATTGGGCAAACTGCTTACGTTTCATGTAACAGGTTTGGCCGATATTACACACTTGCAAACACTGAATACCACTACTATCAACAATAATTTGTTTTATGTGGCACCAGCTTTAGAGTTTAAAGTACCCAATGTGCAAATTAAAGCTGGTATGCAGCCAAGTTGGGACAATAGTCAGTTCTCTTTGCTACCCGACATTACCCTTCAGGCAAATATTGCAGAAAATCGGTTGATATTATTGGCAGGATGGCAGGGATACTTTCATAAAAATACTTACCAGAGTCTGGCTGCTTTTAATCCGTTTATTGAACAGCCTACTACTTTATTGAATACAAAATTCACGGAACAATATGCAGGATTAAAAGGTAATGCAGGCAAACATTTCACTTACCTGGCAAAAGTCTCTTTCCTACAAATCGATAACCAGCCCTTATTTGCTAATGATACTGCTGCAGGAAAATCGCAGGGGTTTGTGGTGTTGAATGAACCAAAATTGCAGGCTTTAAAATTGCATGGCGAAATTACTTACACCGATCAGGAAAAATTGTCTTTTATTGCCGGAATAGATTATACCCAATATACCCAGCAACAGGTGTATGATAAGCCCTGGGGTTTATTGCCTTTAGATGTTACCGGAACTCTACTTTATAAACTCACCAAAGATTTCTCGTTGAAGTCTGATTTATTTTTATGGGATGGAGCACAATACCGTGACCCCGTTTCCCTTGCCTCCCGCAAATTACCCGCTGCAATTGATTTGAATGCCGGTGCCGAATTTGCAGTGCATAAAAACCTGAATATATGGCTACAATTCAATAATATTTTTAATAATAAATACCAACGTTGGAGTCAATACCAGGTTTTGGGCTTTAATGTTCTGGGAGGAATCGTATATTCGTTCCATTAATGAAACCAGATGAATGAACTTTTGTTCCCATATTTAATGGTGCATCAACGTTTGGGCATACCGGGCATAGGTTGTTTTCAATTGATAAGAACAGCGCCTTCTGTTGATTGGGGAAAAAAAACGGTACACCCACCGGTACATCAAATCAGTTTTGTACCCGAAACGATGGAAGCCGATCATGCCTTTTACCGAACCGTTGCCCAACAATTAAATATTTCGGAAGTTGTGGCCATTCAACAATTCACTGAATTTGTGTATCATTTAAAAGAGCAGTTGCAACAAGGTGGCGCTTTATTGCCGGGTATAGGTACTTTACTGCTCAATCCGGATGGGGAAGTGTTTTTCAGGCCGGTTCCCCAAAACAATAGGTTATTAAAAAATATTTCGTTTAGCCACATGCATATTACAACTGCTGTTCCTCCTTCCACATCAAAGCCCATTTCAATTTTAGATAATATTCCTGCTGCGGAAACTTTAGCAACCGAGGCAGAGTCTTCTATTGAAAATGAAACAAAAGATAAATGGTGGATTTATGCCATTATTTTAACGGTGATTGGTTTGGCTGCACTATTTATTGCATTTTTGTAATTTTTGATTGAATGAACCACAGAATACACTATACCCATTGTCCTATTTGTAACAGTGCATCAATTCAACCTTCCTTTTTTGCTGAAGATTTTACCGTATCGCATGAGCTGTTTGCAATTTGGCATTGCAACCACTGTAATGGCCGGTTTACACAGGATGTACCCGATCTTTCCGCAATTGCTGCCTATTACCAATCGGACAGTTATATTTCGCATAGTGATACCAAAAAGGGGTTCATCAATCAGCTATACCATTCTGTTCGTTCTATTACATTAAAAAGAAAAAGAAATTTTATTGAGCAATTATCAGCCGGTGCAGCCAAAACAATTTTAGATGTTGGCGCCGGTACAGGAGCTTTTGCATTCACTATGCAACAGGCGGGTTGGCAGGTGAGTGGGGTTGAAGTAGATACAGGAGCCAGAAACATTGCAGCCTCAAAATTCAAACTCAACTTTCATTTACCTGAATATTTGTACCAAATTTCTCCGGCATCTTTTCACATTATTACGCTTTGGCATGTTTTAGAACATGTGCATGATTTGCATGGATATATGCAAATTTTTTATCGGTCGTTAACTGTCAATGGCAAATTAGTGATTGCTGTACCTAATTATACATCTTACGATGCAGCTTATTATCAGCAATATTGGGCAGCTTATGATGTGCCGCGCCATTTGTATCATTTTTCTCCGGAAAGCATGGCAGTTTTGGCTGCTCAAAGCCAATTTAAAATTCTACAATACCGCTCTATGCCTTTCGATAGTTTTTATGTGGCTTTGTTAAGCGAAAAATATAAACATGGAAGCACCAACCTTATGAATGCAGGCTGGATAGGTTTACGCTCTGCTTTTAAAATGTGGCAGGATGTTAAAATGTGCAGTTCAGTTATTTATGTATTGGAAAAGCTAAATTAAAACAGCATTTAAGTAAGTTGTTGCATTTTCAATCGGGTATTTATAGGTAATTTTGCAAAGACTGAAAAATAAGATTCATTTAGATAGATTACACATGCAAATTGATTTTAAAAAATACAGTGATGGATTAGTGCCCGCAGTAATTCAGGATTACAATACCCTTAAAGTATTAATGCTTGGGTTTATGAATGAAGCAGCCTACCAGCAAACAGAACAAACCGGAAGAGTAACATTTTATAGCAGAAGTAAGCAACGATTATGGACAAAAGGCGAGGAGAGTGGCCATTTTTTGGATGTAAAGAGCATTACACCCGATTGTGATAATGATACTTTACTTATAAAGGTAATACCCAATGGGCCCGTTTGCCATACCGGTGCCGATACTTGTTGGAGTGAAAAGAACCATTCAGACAATTTTTTATTGTATCTGGAAGAGGTCATTCGTTTAAGAAGTCAGACTTCACCTGAAGTATCTTATGTAGCCCGATTGATAGGAAAAGGCATTAATAAAGTTGCACAAAAAGTTGGCGAGGAAGCTGTAGAAATGGTAATAGAAGCAAAAGACAACAATGAAACACTATTTTTAAACGAATCTGCCGATTTGTTGTTTCATTATTTACTGCTGCTGGCTGCTAAAAATTATTCGTTAAAAGATGTTATAAAAGTGTTGCAGGAAAGACATGCACAATAAATGAAGCATTTCATTCAAATGTTCAAATATATTTTTGTTGGTTAATTTGAATTTTAAAATAAACGCATTTATGCAAAAATTAATTTTATTTATGTTGTTACCTTTTAGTGTTATTGCACAAAAAGGTTTTGTGATGAAAGGTGATGTGAAAGGCTTGAAAGATAGCACGCTGGTATTTTTGGTAAGCGGGGCAACCGGAAAATCAATTGCTGAAGATTATTCAAAAAATGGTCGTTTTACTTTAAAAGGCGATCTTGAAAATGCCGATATCTATCAATTAAATTTTATTGGGTACAATGAAACACCTGAAGTGTTTATGCAGAATGATCAGGTATTTGTAAATGGCGATGTAAAACATTTAAAAGATTTGGTTTTTTCAGGTTCTGCTTTGCAAAACGATTATGTGCAGTATTTAAAAGGATTTAATCCGCTCAAAGAAAAATTAGCCAAATTAGTAACCGCCATTAATGCCGAAAAACCCGGCGAAAAGCGTGACTCACTCATTACTTCTTTTGGGGTGTATAAAAATATGGTGATTCGGCAGGTAGATACCTTTATCAAACAAAAACCTGCATCACAGGTAAGTGCTTTTGTGGTATATGCAGTAAACCCTCTTTTTTCAGGTCCGGATGAATTGGAAAATAAATACAATCAATTGGCACCAACAGCCAAAGATGGTTTTTATGGAAAATTAATTGCTCAAACAGTAGCAGCTGCAAAAGTGGGTGCAATTGGAACTAAGGCCATTAATTTTACACAAAACGATACTGCCAATCAACCCGTATCACTTGCATCTTTTAAAGGAAAATATGTGTTGGTTGATTTTTGGGCCAGTTGGTGCAGGCCTTGCCGTATGGAGAATCCGAACGTTGTTGCAGTGTACAATGAATTTAAAAATAAAAATTTTACCATTTTAGGTGTGTCATTAGATCAACAAAAAGATAATTGGATAAAAGCTATTCATGATGATGGTTTAACCTGGACACATGTAAGTGATTTGCAATTTTGGAATAACGCAGTTGCCCGTTTATACCATATTGAATCCATTCCAGATAATATGTTGATTGATCCCAATGGAATAATCATTGCCAGAGGGCTGAGAAGTGAACAACTGAAACAAAAATTAGAAGAAGTAATTCAATAAATTATTTACCAAATAAACACTATGTTCATTTTTGTTAAAAAAAAGTGCTAATAAGTTTTGGAATTAAAAATTTGCTGATAAAGTGTTTCATTGAATCCTATCACTACAACGGTACCATCTTTTACAATCACCGGTCGTTTAATAATACTGACTGATTGTTGCATGAGGGCTATGGCTTTCTGTTCAGTAGTTATGGTTTCCTGTATGGATGTATCTAATTTTTTCCAGGTAGTACCTTGTTTGTTCAATAAAACAGCCCAACCCACCTGACTGCTCCATTCTTTTATAACGGATACAGCAATACCCTCTTTTTTGAAGTTATGAAAGGTATGTGGCACATGGTGCACTGTTAGCCAGTTTAATGCCTTTTTTACGGTATTACAATTGGGTATACCATATACCTGATACAACATTATGAAGCGGGTTGGAGGTTAAAGAAACGTTTGCCCAGCCAGCTTTTACCTGCCGGAATTATCCAGTTTTGAATCAGCTCTTTCTTGGTTGCAACCAGATTATTAAAATAAAGGGTATGCTGATTGATAAAACCGTTTTGTATGGCATATTCCAGTTGTGAATAAGGCAATAACTCCACTTTGTCTTTAATAATAAAAGCCAGCATCTGGCGGTTAAACAATTGAATGTTGAATTGTTTTTCTATTTGTTGAATAAAGTGCACGCTGAAATCGGTGCTGCAACCACCCACCTGCGTATAGGTTTCATCTGCCATTAATACAATAAACTGGCCGTATAATAAATTGGCATATCCTTTAACCGGATCACCATGACTGCGCCATTCCTTTGTAAAATTTGAAAGCAATGGTTCTAATTGCATGGCCTCCTGAATGGTGAGCAATCTGCTGGATTGATATACCCAAACTTTTGAATGATCTGAAAAATCAGCGGGAATAAAGTTTTCAACTTGCGTATTCATGCTGCAAAATTATTATAACCTGCTCATATTTAAGCCTAAGTATTTTATTTTAACTTTCAGTGTTCTTTCTTTGGGTAAGCACAACATAAAAATAGCCGCCAATACCCGCCACAATTCCTTTAAATAGCATGTTTTCTGTTGAAAATAAAGCATGCACATCCCATTCATGAAATAACCAATCATGTGCTGCATCCATAAACAGCAGTATTGGAAATAAAATGATGGCAGCCATCAAAAATTTTTTAAAATTGAAGTGTAATTACATGAAAGTATGATGAAATGCCTGATAAATGGTTTGCGCTTTGCCTGATTATACCATCGATTGCTCAATTAATTCAGCAATATCTAATACCTGAACCTCTGTTTCCTTTTCTTTGTTTTTTACACCATCAGTCATCATGGTATTACAAAACGGACAGGCTGCTGCAATAATGCTGGCATTGGTTTGCAGTGCTTCTTCGGTTCGTTCTATATTAATTCTCTTATTGCCGGGCTCATCTTCTTTAAACATTTGTGCGCCACCCGCTCCACAACATAAACCCTTACTGCCGCAGCGTTTCATTTCGGTTAGTGCAACATCTAATGCCTCTAAAACTTTTCTTGGGGCTTCATATATGCCGTTGGCACGCCCCAAATAACAACTATCATGGTAAGTAATTTTTTTTCCTTTAAAAGGGCCACCTTCTTTCATCACTATTTTACCGGTATCAATCAGTTGTTGTAAAAAAACGGTATGGTGCACTACTTCATAGCTTCCACCCAATTCCGGATATTCATTTTTAAAAATATTAAAGCAATGAGGGCAGGTAGTCACAATTTTTTTAATGCCATATCCATTTAATATTTGGATATTGTTATATGCCATCATTTGGAATAAAAATTCGTTGCCGGCTCTGCGTGCCGGATCGCCTGTGCAGGCTTCTTCTTTCCCCAGAATACCGAATTGAATATTGAGTTTATTTAAAATAGAGGCAAATGCACGGGTAATTTTTTGTGCCCGAACATCAAAACTGCCGGAGCAACCTACCCAGAATAATATTTCGGGGATGGTTCCATTTGCAGCTAAATCTGCCATTACAGGTACCTTCATACATAACCTTTTTACGAATGTACTGTAAATTTATTTTGAGTGGTTATTTTGAATAAACATGTTATTTTCACTGTTTTAAAAAGCATTACTGTACTAACTTTTTTGCATGCATTTTTTATTTATACTTTTAATGGGTTGGCTTGTTAGTTTTTTGGGTCAATTGCCATTAGGTACCATGAGCATTACTGCTACCCATATTGCTATTTTAGAAAGTTTTAAAAATGCCTGGCGCTATGCCATTGGTGTTGCATTGATTGAAATTCTTTATTTAAGGCTGGTATTGGTTGGTGTACAGTGGGTATACGCACACAAATTATTGTTTACTATTATAGGATGGTTAGCAGTTGTTTTTTTTCTTTTATTTGCTATTATTAGTTTTGTAATGGTAATTAAAAATAAAGCGAATGAAAAAAACATATTACTGCAAAATAAGTTGAACCGCTTCGTATTAGGCATGAGTATGAGTGCTTTGAATCCTGCACAAATACCTTTTTGGTTTATATGGAGCACCTATCTAATAAATGCAAAAATTCTGCAAGCAAATACACTTTCATTAAACGTATTTACCATTGGATGTGGCATTGGAACGATTACGGGACTGGCATTTTACATGCATGGTGGCAACTGGCTGATTAAGAAAATGAATGCCGGTGCCCGAACTTTAAATATTATTATGGGTATTGTTTTCTTATTTGCGGCAATGATTCAATTATACAGAATGTTGTTTTTGTCTATGTTGTAATATAATAATAATAACACTAATCTTTGGCCCATTGGTCTCTTTCTTCCGGCGAAAATTTCCAGGGTGCAAAATTATTTTCAATATTGCTGAATGTGCTGTTCCACTCTTGTGGTGCATTGCTTTCTTCCATAATCAGGTATCTTCTCATTTGCAAAATAATATCGAGTGGTGAAATACTTACCGGACATTCTTCTACACATGCATTACAGGTTGTACAAGCTCTTAATTCTTCTTCCGTAATATAATCGTGCAGCAATGATTTTCCATCATCCTGCCAGTTTTGCATGGCCTTGCTTTTTTGGCCCACTTGTTCCAAACGGTCGCGGGTTTTCATCATAATCATTCTGGGGCTGAGTGATTTGCCGGTAATATTAGCAGGACATGCGGTAGTGCAACGGCCACACTCTGTACAGGCATAAGCATCTAACAGGTTTTTCCAGCTTAAATCCATCACATCTCTGGCACCAAATTTATGGGCTGTTGCTTGCGGAGCATTGGCAGGTATTAATTCCGGTTGCATGGCATACAGTACCTCTTTTTGAATGTCGGGCATATTGTGCATTTTGCCTTTAGGCTCTAAACTGGCATAATATGCATTGGGGAATGCCAAAAGTATGTGCAAATGTTTAGAATAAGGCAAATAGTTTAAAAATGCAATAATACCAACAATATGCAACCACCAGGCACTTCGTTCAATAGTGGCAAGCTGTTCAGAAGATAGCCCGTTAAAAAGTGATTGCAGACTTCCTGAAAACAAAAAATTACCGGTTAAATGTTCAGCATAATGCCCATAACCCCTGTTTTGCAGGAGGGTATCTGTTGCATTCATGGTGAGGAAGAGACTCATTAATATAATTTCGGTAATTAATATATAATTGGCATCGCTTCTTGGCCATCCATTTAGGTCTTTACTCATGAAACGCTGAATATGTAAAATATTTCTTCTGATAAGAAAAATAATACAAACAGCTATAACGCCAACAGCAAGGCATTCAAATACATTAATCAGCAGTGTATAGATGTAGCCAAGTGGTTCTGCAAAAAGCCTGTGGGTTCCTAAAATTCCATCTAATATAATTTCGAGCACTTCAATATTAATAATGATAAAACCTGCATAAATAATAAAATGCATCACTGCCACTAAGGGGTTTTTAAACATCTTTTTTTGCCCAAATGCTAACAATAAAACATTGCGCCAACGTAATTTAGGCTGGTCGTTTCGAGACTCATCTCTTCCCATTAAAATATTTTTTCTGATATAGATTACTTTTGCAGAAAAAAGATATATGCCTGCAGCCAGTATTAATATGAAAACAAGTTGTGAAATAATATGCATAGTGGTTTTCTTGTAATGCTAAATTAATAGTTAAGTGAATATAGTTAACGCAATAAATCATACATTTATGACAGATAATACAATAATTGGCCTTTCTGGTTCATGAAAGCATTACAGAAATATTTTAAAAAATATTTTTTAGGAAAAGCTAATTCCAACAAATTAATTCGAATTTTGAACAACAGATTGCGTATACAGTTTTTCATAAGAATTGATTGATAAAAATCACAATGCATTAAATTCAGGGCGAATGAAAGAAAAGAAGGAAATATTATCGCAACAAATTATTCAATTCAAATTAGAGCGGCTGGCATTAGAAGTGGCCGAAAATTTGGGGGATGAACCAGAAGATATTGTTTTGATAGGTATACGGAACAATGGCTATATAATGGCAAATATGATGGCTACACTTATACAACCCTATTTTCAGCAAATAGTGGAAGTAAATGGTATTGCCATGAATAAACAAAAACCTGAAGAAATAAAATTAGATGTTCCATTTTCTGCAAATGGCAAATGTATTTTGTTAATTGATGATGTGGCCAATACGGGCAGAACTTTGTTGTATGCATTAAAACCATTATTGCAACAATACCCTAAACGTATACAAACCATGGTATTGATAGAAAGAATGCATAAATTATTTTCGATAAAACCCGATTATGTTGGCCTTTCTCTTGCTACTACACTTCAGGAACATATTGTTGTGGAAATGGATGATCATCAAATAATAGGAGCTTATTTGTTATAACCCATTTTTTCTATCATAGTGCAGCATATTCAATTGCCAAAATTTCATCATTAAAAAATATAACATGGATACAGCTATTTTAGAAAAAGCCCGGAGTTGGGTGAACGGAAAATACGATGCCGATACAAAAAATGCAGTACAGGAATTGATTAACCACCATCCCAATGAGCTGATGGAAGCTTTTTATAAAAATTTGGAGTTTGGTACCGGTGGCCTGCGTGGCATTATGGGTGTGGGTACCAACAGAATGAATAAATATACGGTTGGAATGGCTACACAGGGTTTTGCCAACTATTTGATGAAAACCTATCCAAACCAAACCATACGGGTAGCCATTGCACATGATTGTAGAAACAACAGCCGTTTTTTTGCCGAAACAACAGCACAGGTTTTTGCAGCCAATGGTATTAAGGTGTTTTTGTTTGAAGATTTACGCCCAACACCAGAACTGAGTTTTACAATTCGTTCTTTACACTGTAATGCAGGCGTGGTATGTACCGCATCACATAATCCAAAAGAGTACAACGGTTATAAAGCCTATTGGGATGATGGCGGCCAATTGGTACCACCACACGATAAAAACGTAATTAAAGAGGTGGAAGCCATCCAAAGTATTGATGATGTGAAATGGAGTGGAGGTAATGCCAATATTACCATAATTGGCGCAGAGATGGATCAACAATATTTAAAAATGGTGAAAAGCCTGAGTGTGTATCCGGAAGTAATACAACAGCAAAAAGACCTTAAAATTGTTTATACGCCCATACATGGCAGTGGTATTAAATTAGTACCTGCTGCATTATCGGCATTCGGATTTACCAATGTACATATTGTGGAAGAACAAGCCACACCCGATGGCAATTTTCCTACAGTTGCTTATCCCAATCCGGAAGAAAGTGAAACCATGCGAATGGGCCTTGAAAAAGCAAAAGCATTAGATGCAGATATTTTGTTAGGTACCGACCCGGATGCAGACAGGGTAGGTGTTGGTGTAAAAAACCACAAAGGAGAATGGATATTAATGAATGGCAACCAAACTGCAGTACTTGCTTTTGCATATTTGATTGAAGCCCGAAGAAAAAAGGGAATTGCACAGCCCAATGATATGGTGATCACTACAATTGTAACCACTGAAATGATTAATGAAGTTGCCCGTCAAAATAATGTAGCTTACTACAATGTATTAACAGGCTTTAAATGGATTGCCGAACTAATAAAAGAAAAAGAAGGTAAAGAAAACTATGTAATTGGTGGCGAAGAAAGTTTTGGATTAATGATTGGCAACCAGATACGTGATAAAGACGCCATCAGTGCCGTAGCTTTATTATGTGAAATGGCAGCTTATGAAAAACAACAAGGTAAAACCTTGTTTGATAAATTGATTGAACTGTATATGCAATATGGTTTTTATTATGAAAACCTAATCAGTATTACCAAAAAGGGAATGGATGGCCAGAAAGAGATTGCTGCAATGATGGAAGGTTACCGATCTAATCCACCTAAATTCATTAACAATAGTCAGGTAGTAACATTGTTAGATTATGAATTACAAAAAGGCACTAATTTATTAACAGGTGAGCAATGGGCAATTCAACTACCTAAAAGCAATGTGCTGCAATTTATTACTAAAGATGGCAGCAAAATTTCGGCCCGGCCATCGGGTACGGAACCTAAAATAAAATTCTATTTTAGTGTACATACTACGCTTCCCAATAAAAATGAATTTGACAAAAAGTTTGAAGAACTGAAGCAAAAAATTTCGGGTATCATTGCATCCATGCAATTGTCTTAATACGCTTAACTGCAGCTTTTACAGTGTGAACAAATATTCCATAAAAGTGAAGCAGTTTCTTAAACAACTTTTCTTAAAATGCTGTGCAAAAAAAATGCACGGCATTTTAATTTCCCCATGTAATGAATTTATGCTTTAAAATGTGCCGATACTATTAGCTTTGTATGGTTTATGAGAAAGTTTGAAGATACTTATCGCCACAAAGGACTGCGTAAACAGTTGGTAGAACTGATAAAACAAAAAGGTATTACCGATGAGGCTGTTTTATTAGCGTTACAAAATGTACCACGTCATTATTTTTTAGATTCTGCTTTCGATAAAATTGCTTATGAAGACCGTGCATTTCCCATTGCTGAAGGTCAAACCATTTCTCAACCTTATACAGTTGCATATCAAACACAATTATTACAAATAAAAAAATCGGATAAAGTATTGGAAATTGGTACCGGTAGTATGTATCAGGCTTGTGTATTGGCAGAAATGGGTGCCTGGGTGTATACTATTGAACGGCAGAAAAAAATATTTGATTTAAATAAGCAGTTTAGTTTTAAAAATAAATACCCCAATATCAAATGCTTTTTTGGCGATGGCTTTGAAGGCCTGCCAACTTTTGCACCTTTCGATAAAATTCTCATCACAGCAGCGGCGCCATTTATTCCTCCTAAACTAATAGAACAATTAAAAGTAGGCGGAATAATGGTAATACCTGTTGATGAAGGTGCTTCTCAAAGAATGCTGCGCATTACCAAAGTTTTTGCCGATGCCTGCAAAGAAGAATCTTTTGATTTATTTTCTTTTGTTCCCATGTTAACCGGAAAAAATATTTAAAATTTGTTTTCTTAATTACATTAATGATTTCCTCCTACTTTTTTGGGCAAAATAGCTTTTGGAATGGGTTGCTGATGAGCAGGTAATTTTGGTGTATTATTATTTTTTTTATTGGGAGATAATCCCGGTAATTTATTGGTATCTATTTGTGATTCGGGTGCCAGATCTTCCGGTTTAATATCGGCTGGTACATAATCCTGAGAGGTGCCATTTCCCATTAATTGCTGGTCGCCCTCAACACCAATAGGCACATTGGGTGTGGGATTGGTATAATCCAATTCAATGTCGTTGGCCATACCTTCCGGTTTAGAGAAGTCAACATTTGCATCAATGCCTAAAATGTTTGCATTTTTCAAAACTTTTTCATAAAAATAACCCCAAATAGGCATGGCAGCACGTGCACCCTGCCCATTATAGCTACTACTATTGATGTGTATAAATCGATCATCGCAACCTACCCAGGCACCTGCTAATAATTGCGGTGTGTAGCCCATAAACCAGGCATCGCTGTTATCATTGGTAGTTCCCGTTTTGCCAGCAATATTCCCACTAACATCAAATTGCATTTTAAGGCCACGGGCTGTACCAAATTCAACCACGCCTTCCATCATTTTAATAACAGAATAAGCAGTAATGTCGCTGATAACTTCTTTTCTAATGGGTGCAAAATTTTCCAATACATTGCCATTTCTATCTTCAATACGGGTAATAAATAGTGGTTTTACATTGAATCCTCTTCCCGGGAACATGCTGTATGCCTGCATCATTTCATACAATGAAATTTCGCATGCACCAATAGCAATGGAGGGGTGTGGTTCTATATTGGTTTGTAAGCCGCACTTGTTTTTTAGAAAATCAACAAAACGGATGGCTGCATTATTGCCCTTGGGATCTAACTGCTTCATAATATAAGCAGTGGCACAGTTTCTGGAAAATGCAAGGGCTTGTGCCATAGGAATAGAGGCTCCGGTGCAAGAGGTAGAAGTAGCAGGCACCATTCCATATGCGCCAAAACTTTGTTGAACATCCTGCACAATTGTATTTGGTGTAAAACCGGCATCTTCAATAGCTAAACTATACAATAATGGTTTAATAGTAGAGCCCACCTGCCGTTTGGTATTGTAATTCACATGATCAAACTTGAAGGTTTTAAAATCAATGCCACCTACCCATGCACGAACCTCACCACTTAAAGGGTCTAATGCCATAAAACCGGCCTGCATCATTTGGCGGGAATATTTAATAGAATCCATTGGCGTCATGGTCGTATCTTTTTCCCGGTTATTATTCCAGGCAAAAACCCGCATTTGTGTAGGCACAAAAAATGTTTTTCTTATGTCTGCATCATTCATTCCATCTTTTTTCAAATTACGCCAGCGGTCACTTTGTTTCATGGCCGATTCTAAAATGTTTTGATGCCCATCCCATACAGTTCCTTTTTTTATGTTGGTTTGTTGATTTAAAATTTGCTGCATGTAGCTCATGTGTTTGGCTACTGCTTCTTCGGCATAGATTTGCATACGTGGATTGAGGGTTGTATAAATTCTTAAACCATCTGTATACAAATTATATTCATCACCATTACTTTTTTTGTGGTTTTTGCACCATACTTTCATGTACTCGCCCAGAATCATTCTGAAGTAAGGAGCCAAACCTGTTGTTTCATCTAATTTTTTATAATTTAATTCAATAGGTTCCATTTTAATTTTTGCCGCATCCTGTGCTGTTAAATAACCATTGGTAACCATTCTGTTTAAAACCAGGTTACGGCGTTCTAAAGCCTGTTTGGGATTACGTCTGGGATTGTATAACGTAGGCGCATTAATCATGCCCACCAAAACGGCTGCTTCATTTACATTTACCCGATCCGGCTCTTTTTGAAAGAAGGTTTTAGCGGCATTGCGAATGCCAAAAACATTATCGCCAAAAGCAACGGTATTCAAATACAGATTAATGATTTCTTCTTTGGTAAAATTTCTTTCCAATTTTACGGCTATGATTGACTCTTTAACTTTTTGTATGGCACGGAGTAAAAAATTTCGGGTTGCCCAGTTTTCAGTAAATAAGTTTTTGGCTGTTTGCATAGTAATAGTACTGGCCCCGCCATCGCGGCCTAATCCTTTTAAAGCACGCAATAAAGAAATAAAATCAATGCCACTATGCTCATAAAAACGCTGGTCTTCAGTTGCCACCAATGCATGAACAATGTTGGGGCTAATATCTTTATAATCAACATTTACTCTATCTTCTAAATAATATTTACCCATTAAGGTACCATCTTGCGCATATACCTGACTGGATAATGAGGCTGAAGGATTTTGAATATCTTCAATAGAGGGCATTTTTCCGAAAACGCCCCAATTACAAAGCAGGAGAAATAAAATAAAAGCAGCAACAGCTATAAAAAAGGCTTTCCAAAATATTTTTACTGAACGCAACATAAACAAGGTATGGTTAAGGTTGTAAAACTAAGCATCTACGGCAGATGTTACCCTGCCAAGTAGTTAAAATTTCTCGGGTAAAGTGTTTTTCATAAACTGAATATAATCTGTAATATTGTTTTTAGTATGCAACAACTGTAAGTTTAAAGGACTAATCATACTAAAAGCATATTTATCGGGTTTAAGCCAGGGTATAATTCTACCGGTAGCCATTGGGCGGGTTTTATCTAAATACTCAACTGCATCTCCGGCATTTTCAAATGGGCCAATTAGTACAATTGTGGTTGAATCATTTAATTTTTCTCCGGTAACTTTTAAACGTAGTGTATAAAATTTTTCTAAGTTAAAACGGTAAAATGCATTTCTGGCTTCACTGGCAAAAACGGGATCAACTTTATGTAATATTACCGCAATGTATTGCGAATCGGCCGGATTGAATGCATAATTGTTTACAGCCTGTATTACCGGATTGCTAACGGGTACCTGAACCAATGCAGTGGTATCTAATTGTTTATGGATTTGTGTTGATACAGTATCTACTATTTTTTTAACAGGTGCTTTTGCAATGGTGGCCGGGTGTAGGTCAATATTGCCCACAACATTGTCTTCATTTTTTTCAATCACCAAATTGGTTAAATAATTTTCAATTTCTTTTCTACGCTTTACTACGCTAATGAGGGTATTGGCCATTTCAACCATTGGCGATTGGGGAAACTGGTGTACCAATGCTTCCAAAGTTTGGATGGCAGTACTGTCATTTTTTTGTTTTACATCGTATACGGCCTGAATGTACATTAATTGCGGGCCCCAGTAATTTTTCCCAAATATTTTATCGGCCTGCTCTTTTTCTGCTAATGCCTGCTTAAAATTTCCTTCAATAAACAAATCATAAATATGTTCGTATTGTGCTGTTGCTTTGTCTTGAATGGTGGGTTTACCTGTATTTTTTATTTTTTCAGCATAGATGCCATTCGGAAAAGCAAGCATTAATTTTTTTCTTACTGAATCTGATTTTGCCAATAAACCCAATTGGTTGTAACAGTATAGCAGATTGAATAAAACGGGCTCTTCATATTTGTTTTCCGGATACAGTTTCATAAGGGTTTCATAAGCATCTACTGCGTCAGGATATTTCTCTAAATCGTTTTGGAAAGTTTGCGCATTTTTATATAAGTCGTCAATAATTGTATTATGTGTATCTCCAATTTGCTTTTCGGTAAGTGGAACATTTTCCAGCATTCCTTTCAAGGTTAAGGCAGTAGAAGCATTGGTTTTAACGGCTTCGGGAGTTGCATTGGTTGTTGTGGTTACATTGTTATTGTTCAACCGCATGCTGTTGTTAATAGCAGATTGACGTTGCCAGTTATCTACATTGGGCCGGTTACCCCATGTTTGTTTAAACTCTTTGTAACCTTGTGTTTTAAGTGCAGTATTGGCAAAATAAAAATCACTG
This sequence comes from Hydrotalea lipotrueae, assembly GCF_019249625.1. Classification (NCBI taxonomy): domain Bacteria; kingdom Pseudomonadati; phylum Bacteroidota; class Chitinophagia; order Chitinophagales; family Chitinophagaceae; genus Hydrotalea; species Hydrotalea lipotrueae. The sequence goes on from NZ_JAESDL010000001.1 coordinate 41,653, forward strand.
GCACTATTCGTGGTGGTACTGCCAAATAAGCCACTGCTTGCTGCGTTTGTGGTGGAATTGGTACTGCCAAAATCAATTTCTTCCCTTTCATCTGCCAGGCCTTGCTCTTTGCGTAATCGGCGGTATAATTTTTTTACAGCAGCCAGCCGCGCCGCTTCATTCAAATTACTTAGTTGCAATAAACTATCCTGTAATTGGAGCGATGCCAGATTTTTCGTAATAATTTTTAAAGCTTTTTTTCGGTTAGTAATTTCATTTTGCAGGGAAGAATCTAACTGATTAACCTGCACACTGTCATAATATAATGAAGCAAGCGGATATTGGCGGATATTGTAGGCTGTTGATGCCAGTAATAACACACTTTTTTGCTTTTGTGCCGGGTTGTTAACACTGAATGCAATGCTTTTCAATAAATTATTGATACTTTCTTTAAAATGCTGTTGTTTAATTTCAAGCGAAGCTGCAGCATAATAAATAATATCTCGATAATCAGCATATTTATCTCTTCTGGCCAATTGATACAATTGTTTCAAATTGTTTTGCAATGAATGATTGCCATTTGCAGTATCAGAAAGTGCCACAATATTCAGGCGGGCATACACTTCCAGATAGGGATCAATGGTATGATGGATGGCTTTTTCAAATGCCTGGATGGCAGGTTTGTTTTGATGTGCCAATTGAAAAAGCTGGCCGGTTAAAAACTCCCATCTTGCCTGTTCCTGTTTATTGGAAGCTTCTGAAATGGATTTGCTTAAATAGGTAGCAGCACTGTCGTGAATATTTTGTTTATAAAACAAATAAGCTTGCTGCAAAAACAAATCTTTTTCTAATCTTTTCGGAAAGAAGGGATCAGCTTTTAAAATAGCTATTAAACCGGTGGCTTTGTCTAATTGGTTGCTTTCTATATAATTTCTGATTTGCCAGATGAAGCTGTCGTTCCGGGTGGTTGGTTTTTTGATAATTTTTTTCAGCAGACTTCTGTTTTCATTGGTTGCAACGGTAAAAATACCTTGTTGGTTACTTACATTACTACCTATTGGAATATCATATCCATCATCTTTTGGCGCATATATGTAATTGATGTATTGGAAAACAGTTGCGGCAGAATCAAAATTTTGTCGTAGTAAATACGCTTTGCCCAGCAACAAATAAAAATCATCTACCCAGTCAGATCTTAAATCATGTAACAGAATACCTGCATAACACTTGTAAATAATGGAATCAATATCCCGCTTATCTAAAGCAGTAACCGAAAGGCTGTAATTATAGAATGGCAGAAGTTTACTATAATCATCCGTATGCATTTGTTGTGCCAGTTCAATAATATGGTTTAATTTATTGTTGGCATTAAAAAAATAGTTGTAATGGCTTACCATATCCTGATAAGTACGCTTTACAAATCCTATTTTTTTTTCGCCTGTTTTTTCAGAAGCCAGTTGCCGATCCTGGTATTGAGCGGGTTTTTCTTTATCTAAATTAATGGTAGTATTGGGTTGTCCCCATACCTTGGTCTGGTAAAACAGCAGGGCAGGGAAGAAAAGGAACCACATCAAAAAATACTTCTGCTTCATAGGCATAATTCAACACAAATCTAAACTGTTTAAAAGTACAGTTATTTTCTAATAAATGTGGCAAAACAGCCCTTGTTATGTACCTTTAACCTTATTTTGTAGCATGGCAAAACAAACTTTTGAAACTAACACTTTTAAACGATTAAGAAATCAGTACCGGCTTGTATTAATTAATGATGATACTTATGAAGAGCTGGTAACTTTTAAATTATCACGTTTAAGTGTATATGTTGTTTTTAGTACTGCATTTGTTTTATTGATTAGTTTAACGGTAGCGCTGATTGTTTTTACCCCGCTAAAATATTACATTCCCGGTTATGGTTCAAGGGAAAGCAGAACAGAATTACAACTTTTGCAAATGCGTACCGATTCATTAGAGAAATCTATTCAATATAAAGATCAGTATTTAGAAAATCTGAAAAAAGTGCTTTCGGGTAATATGCCTGCACAGAAAGATACCGCCAGTTTAATAATTCCTAAACAAGAGTTAATTAAAGAATGAGCGAGCAGCCAGATAATAAGAAATTATTGCTTCAATATGCTACATTAACCGGCGAACTGATTATTGCCATTGCCATTTCAGTTTATTCTGGTTGGTGGATGGATGTAAAATTTTCATTCGCTATTCCTTTATTGGTTTGGCTATTACCTTTAATTGTTATTATTGTTTTAATTATAAAAGTTATTAAAGACACAAGCAGAAAATAATATGCAACAAACCCCCTTTTCTTTCTCAAAAAACATTTTGCCTTTATTTATTTTATTCGTATCGGTAAATAGTTTGCTTATTTTCTTTAAAAAAATGATGTATACGCATCAAATAGATGTGTGGGTAGTATTTTCTGCCAATTGCATTTTATTTGTAATCAGCATTTTGAGCCTTGCCTTGCATATACAGGCGGCCCATAAAAAAACACCCATGGCATCAGTAAGTAATGTAATGATGGTAACACTTATGAAATTATTAGTATTGGGAGGAGCTGCTATTTTATATTTGGTATTAGCCGGTCCAAACAGAAGTGTTTATGCAGTTTTTGTTGGCATGGTTTTGTATTTGATGTATACTTTTTTAGAAGTATACATTGCGGCTAAAATTAATGGAAATAACAAATAGATATGGCTGTTACGCAACATCCAATGCATATACTGGCAGAGTTCTTACCCGAAGGCTGTTTTGAACCTGTTGCAGATTATCTAAACCACTATAAAGTACATTTAACCATTACCCGAAAACGGAAATCGGTATTGGGCGATTACAGGCATGCATCGCAACATAGGAATCATTCCATTACTATTAATGGAAATTTGAATAAATATGAGTTTTTGATAACACTTTTACATGAATTGGCGCATTTACTTACATTTGAAATCTTTGGCCATAAGGTAGAACCACATGGTAAAGAATGGAAACAATTTTACAGCAAGTTATTGCTTCGCTTTACTGAACAGCAGGTATTTCCCGAAGATATTGTATTGGCATTGCAGAAAAGCATTCGCAATCCTTCAGCTACTGCAAATGGCGAAACAGAATTGCTGATTGTATTACGAAAATATAACACAGTTTCAACAACAGATGTGTTGCTGTTGGCGCATGTGCCGGAGGGTGCAGTTTTTATTACTGAAAATGGCCGGTTATTTAAAAAGGGGCATAAACGAAGAAAGCGATATGAATGTGTGGAAGTGCAATCGGGATTAAGGTATGCTTTCAGCGCTATTTGTGAAGTGAAATTGTATGCAGCACAATAAAAAAACGTTGAACAGTAAAACCATCCAACGTTTACAATAATTTGAAATATATTTATATTTATGCAACTGCTTTTTTTACCAAAGCAGCAGCTTCGCTTAATTCAATGGCAGATTGAACTTTCAGTCCGCTTTCATCAATTAATTTTTTGGCTTCTGCCGCATTGGTTCCCTGTAAGCGAACAATAATGGGAATATGAATATTGCCTAATTTGTTATAAGCCTCAATTACTCCGGCAGCAACCCGATCACAGCGAACAATGCCACCAAAAATATTGATAAGAATGGCTTTTACATTGGGATCTTTCATGATGATTTTGAACCCAGCCTCAACGGTTTGGGCATTGGCAGTTCCACCTACATCTAAAAAGTTGGCAGGTTCACCACCGCTTAATTTAATCATATCCATGGTAGCCATCGCCAATCCGGCCCCGTTTACCATGCAACCAACGTTGCCATCTAATTTTACAAAATTTAAGTTGTATTGGCCGGCTTCTACTTCTGTAGGATCTTCTTCTGTAATGTCGCGTAAGGCCGCTAAATCTGAATGGCGCATTAAAGCATTATCATCCAAATTCATTTTACAATCTACCGCAATTATTTTATCATCGCTGGTTTTGAAGAGTGGATTAATTTCTAGCATGGAACATTCCAATCCCACATATGCATTGTATAAATTGGTTACAAATTTTACGCAATTTTTAAATGCTTCGCCGGTTAAACCAAAATTGAAGGCAATTTTTCTGGCCTGAAAAGGAAGTAATCCACCGGAAGGATGCACCCATTCTTTAAATATTTTTTCCGGAGTTTTGTGGGCTACTTCTTCAATATCAACACCGCCTTCGGTGCTGTACATAATTACATTTTGACCTTTTGCACGATCTAACAAAACCGATAAATAAAATTCCTTTACAGGATTGGGGCCCGGATAGTAAACATCTTGAGCAACAAAAATTTTATTCACTTTTTTTCCTACAGGTCCTGTTTGTATGGTAACCAATGTACCACCTAAAATATTTTTGGCAATATTGGTAATATCTTCTGCACTCTTGACAACGGCAACTCCTCTTTGCTCAGAGCCTACAATTTTTCCTTTTCCGCGACCGCCGGCATGTATTTGCGCTTTAACAACCGCAAAATTGTTATTGGTTTGTGTTTTAATTTGTCTGTATGCTTCTTCAGCAGCCATTACTGTATCTACCGCCATACCGTCTTGAACGGGTACATTGTATTTTTTTAATAATTCTTTCGCCTGAAATTCATGTAAATTCATACGTAACTATTTAGGATGCGAAGTTAAGGTTTTTGTAGTGCTTATACTGGTATTTATGGTATTAAAAAAATATTTACTGTAAGTATTTTTCTTCTAAAACCCGCTGATGATGGAGCAAATGCCCAAAAATGATAAAGCCGATGGCATTTACAGTTAGGGGATAATTATTAGCAGTTCCCGATAATGAGAGCGTTGGCTCCGGCAGTGATTGTAAAAAATAATCGGTTGATTGCCTGAGTGCAATAAATTCATCCAACAAATTTTTTAAACTTCTGTTATTGGCAATCGCTCTTTCAGCGTACCATTGCTCATCAAAGCCGGGTAAATTTTTGTTGTCTGATCTTGCAAAGGTGAGCATGCGATACGCCATAATACGTTCTGTATCTATAATATGTTGCAGGATGTCTTTCGGTGTCCATTTGCCTGGAGCATAAATAAAATTTTCTTTCTCCTTCGGAATACCTGAAAAGAACTGAATAATGGAATGGCTGAATGTTGTAACCAGTTCTTTCAGGTTATTGCAACCTGCTGTTTGTTGAATGTAATCTTCATAATAAGATGGATATTCTCCGGGGAGTGGTCTGCTCATATACGATGATTGTAGGGTTAATAATATCTTTATTTCAGTTGCGTAGCGGTTTTTTTATCGGCACTCGATTTTTCTGCAGCCCATTTCCTTCCCAAATCTTCTGCTTGTTTTACTGCATGGGCAGCATTGATAATACCCCCACTTTTTGAAAGAGCTGCAAAAGGAATGGTTTGTTGTGTTCCGGGCTTAAAATCGGCCAGTGTGCTATCAGGATGCAGAACAGAAGCCATGATAATTTGTTTTACTTCTACTGCAGTTAAATTCGGAAAATAAGATCGAATCATTGCAGCAAGACCGGTTACAATAGGAGCTGCCATGCTGGTTCCCCGTAAATTGCCGTATTCATTTTTTTTGGGTAAGGTGGAATATATTTTTACACCCGGGGCAAATACATCTACTTCTTTGCCTCCATAGTTACTAAAATCTGCAGCCATACCCTGACCCATTGACGGGTCGTTGCTGGCGCCTACTGTAATAAAATTATTGGCTGTACTGTTTTGAAATAGAAAATGAGGATTGGGATAATTTTCTTTTGTATCTATATCTGCCGATTCATTCCCGGCAGCATGCACAATTAAAACATCTTTTTGCTCGGCATATTTTACGGCGCTATCTACCCAATATTTCTGGGGCGAATAAGATTTTCCAAAACTCATATTGATTACTTTGGCTCCATTATTTACAGCATAAAAAATGCCTAAGGCAATATCTTTATCGTATTCATCCCCATCGGGAACAACTCTTACCATCATTACTTTTACATTGTCTGCAACGCCATCCATGCCAATGCCATTGTTGCGCTGTGCAGCAATAATGCCGGTTACATGCGTGCCATGCATAGGGTCTGGGCCCATTACATCTGCATTGCCATAATATTTATCCTGAATATTGTTATAATTGTCTTGAACTATTTTGCTACGGTAATTAATGGGTGGTGTATCTTTTTCATTGAGTGCATCCTGTTTCCCTTCAATATAATCGTTTAATTCGCTGATTACTGCTGTATTCTTTTCATCGGGATCAATTCCCACCATTTTCATTAAAGTAAGATACCCGAATTTGGCTTTTTTTCCTTCAGGCGTAGTAGGTTCAAAGCTTTCTAACTGGGCACAATTGTATACTTTAGTGCCCATTTCTTTTTGTATTAAAGAATCGTGTTTTTTGATAGAGTTCAGGGTGATGTTTAAAAAAGCAATTTCCATCTGATCGTCGTTGCCTTTATTCATTTCATCGGCTGCCATTTTCCAAATTCGGTATTCGTATTTGTCTTTTTGACTGAATTGGGTAGTGTCAATATTCTTGCCTGAAAATTTATTTTTAAACTGATAAAATACTCTGGATCGTTCATCTCCGGCTTTTTTTAAATTTTCTCCATTTTTATTTCCTAGAAAATTCCATCCATACACATCGTCTACATATCCATTGTGGTCGTCATCAATGCCATTGCCAGGAATTTCTTTGGGGTTATGCCATAAAATGCCTTTCAGGTCTTCATGGGTGGTATCTACACCAGAATCTAAAACAGCTACAATAACGGGCGTTGATTTGATGTGATTGGCTTTCAGGTATTGATAAGCTTCATTTAAACTAATGCCATAGTATTTGTCTTTTGTTGCATCCATCAAATGCCAGCCTTCAGGTACATTGCGCATTTGTGCAGGAGCTGTGGAATGGATAAAAATAGATACTAATAAAGCGAAGCAATAACGTTTGTTCATTGGGGTGCATTTTAAGCGATACAGTAGAAATGAAAGGCAATAATTTGTTTACAATTGGGTAACTACCATTAGCAAATGTCTGATTATCCCTGCAATAAAGGCAACAGTACAATGCGATTTAGCTAAATGTTAAGTAAAAAGCTGCATTTACAGTTTTTTATAATCTTCTCTTTCCGGATAAAATACATCCAGTAAGCTACAATCGGTAATGGCTAAACCGGCATGTGGTACATTAGGTGGAACGACCATTACTTCGCCCGGCTGTAAGGTATATTCAATTCCATCAACAGTTAGTTGAAAAGTACCTTGTAATACATGCGCAATTTGCTGGTGCGGATGGTGATGCAGGCCTAATTTACTGCCGGCAGTAACCTGTAAATACGAAAATGTATTGGTTCCGGTATGTATGAACTGTGCTTTATAACCCGGAACAATTTCTTTAACAGGCAGTTCGGCTACATGAATAAGTGGCATAATTATTATAATTCAAAAGTAATGCCCTGTGCTAAAGGCAAATGGGTTCCCCAGTTAATGGTATTGGTTTGTCGGCGCATATAGGCTTTCCAGGCATCGCTTCCGCTTTCTCTGCCACTTCCGGTTTCTTTTTCTCCACCAAAAGCCCCGCCTATTTCAGCACCACTGGTACCAATATTTACATTGGCTATGCCGCAATCGCTGCCGGCATATGATAAAAAGGCTTCTGCTTCACGCAGGTTTAAAGTCATGATTGCAGAAGATAAGCCTTGTGGTACGTTGTTTTGTATAGCAATGGCATCTTCTAAATTGGTATAAGGCATGATGTACAAAATAGGAGCAAAGGTTTCCTGTTGAACAATGGGCATACCAGGTTGTACCTCGGCTACACAGGGTTTTACATAACAACCACTTTCGTATCCAGTACCTTCTACTACACCTCCTGGCACTGCAAACTTCCCGCCTTGTTGTATACATTGGTCAATAGCATGTAAATAATGTTGTACAGCAGCTTTGTCAATTAAGGGTCCTACATGATTTTCGGGTTGCAATGGATTGCCAATTTTAAGTTGCTGGTAAGCTGCAACAAGTTTGGCTTTAAATGTTTCATATACTGATTCGTGAATAATTAATCTACGCGTTGTTGTGCAACGTTGGCCGGCTGTGCCAACGGCGCCGAAAAGGCAGCCGCGTAAAGCCATATCTAAATCTGCGTGTTGCGAAATAATAATGGCATTATTGCCTCCTAATTCAAGAATTGATTTTCCGAGCCTTGCTGCTATGGCTGTACTCAAAGCTTTTCCCATTCTGGTAGAGCCTGTGGCACTGATTAAAGGAATTCTGGTATCATGGCTCATCCATTCTCCAACAGTTTTATCACCTTGTATCAAACAACTTACGCCTTCTGGTACATGATTTTTTGCAAAAACTTCAGCCACTATTTTTTGAACGGCAATGCTGCAAAGCGGTGTTTTTTCACTTGGTTTCCAAATGCAAACATTTCCACATACCCAGGCAACGGCGGTATTCCAACTCCATACAGCCACCGGGAAATTAAAAGAGGAAATAATTCCCACCATACCCAGCGGATGCCATTGTTCATACATACGGTGGTTAGGCCGTTCACTGTGCATGGTTAAGCCATATAACTGGCGTGATAAGCCAATGGCAAAATCGCAGATATCAATCATTTCCTGCACTTCACCCAAGCCTTCCTGCAGACTTTTTCCCATTTCATAACTCACTAATTTGCCTAAATTTTCTTTATTTAATCTTATTGCATCACCAATTTGGCGAACTACATCGCCTCTTTTAGGTGCCGGCCAGTTACGCCAAATTTTAAATGCTGCAGCGGCTTTATGCACAACAGCTTCATAAGCTTCTTTGTCGGTGCTAATTACAGCAGCAATTGAAGCGCCATTAACAGGTGTAAAGCTTTCTATTTCAGCACCATAACTTTTTATCCATTCTGAACCGGTCGATGTACCCGGATTGGTTTTTTCTATATGCAGCAATCTGATAAAGTCCATGATAAATATTTAAGGACTGCAAGGTAAGATAAATGTAAAAATAAAAAAGGTATTGCCCGGATTGTGATCAATCAGCAATACCTTTTCAATGTAACCCTGCATGAAAATAAAACAGTTTGAAACGAATGTAAAATTCGAAGCAACTTTAATAAATTTATGATTTGATAGGTGAATGGGAAGAAAATATCGGAGAACTTATTGTAGCTGACGGCTCAATAATAAATCATATACATCTGAATAGCTACTGCCAATGGGTATTTCTTTACCGGCTACTAAAATTTTATTTTTATTGAATTTGTCAACTTTGCTAATGGGTACAATATAGGAGCGATGTACCCTAACAAATTCTTTGTTTGGAAGTTTTTCCTGCATACTTTTTAAGGTCATTAAAGTTAATACAGGGTAGGGTTTTATGTGAATTTTGATATAATCATCCAACGCTTCAATTAATTCAATATCCTTCAAATTAATTTTCATCATTTCATAATTCACCTTTACATAAATAGAATTTAATTGTAGTTCCTGAGAAGATAAAAATTCCTGATATTCTTTTGCTTTGTAAGCTGCTTTTAGAAAGCGATTATAATCAAAGGGCTTTAATAAATAATCAATTGCATCTACATTAAACCCTTCTACAGCAAAATCTTTAAAGGCGGTGGTAAAAATTACCAATGGCTTATTGGTTAAATTTTTATATAACTGCAATCCGTTGATATCGGGCATTTGAATATCCAAAAACAACAAATCCATTTTATTTTCTGACAAATATTGTATAGCATCATTCGGATTGGTAAAAATGTTTTCTAACTGTAGGAATGGTATTTTTTCGCAGTATTGAGAAATAATTTGGAGTGCCAGGGGTTCATCATCGATAGCAATACATTTCATATGCATATATTTTTGATGTTGAATATTTGTATTTTCAAATGAAAATTTAATTGTTTTAAACTATGGTTAGATAGCTAAAAAATGTTTAAACAACCTGCACGAGTGTTAATTCTACACTAAATATATTTTTTTCATTTTTTATTTTCAACTCATGTTTGGCCGGATAAAGTAAGGTAAGTCTTCTTTCCACATTTTTTATTCCAATTCCTGTTGTTTCTGTAAGCGAATTACCTGCATTAGAAACAATGGAATTTTTGACAGAAAAAATAATAGTATTGTTCTGAATGGCAATATTAATATGAATAAATGACGGCTCAATTGTGCTTACCCCATATTTAAATGCATTTTCTACAAATGGAATAAAAATAAGGGGGGCAACACGTTGATTACTGATATTGCCATCTACTGTAAAGGTTAATGCTACATTCTGTGTAAGTCTGACTTTCTGCAAATCAATATAATCGTTCAAAAAATCAATTTCATTTTGCAGAGGTACCCAATCGTTTTTAGTTTCGGCTAAAATATAACGCATTATGGCCGAAAGCTTTAATATGGCAGAAGGTGTTTGATCGCTTCCTGTAATGGCTAATGAATAAATATTGTTGAGTGTATTAAAAAAGAAATGGGGATTAATTTGTGATTTGAGAAACGAAAGTTCTGTTTGCAACATCTCTTTCTCAATTTTTTCTTTGGTACGCTCTACCTTTAGCCATTGCTGCAGTACAGAAATGCTGGTACCTACGGCAAATACCAGTAAAAAAACCGCATAACTTCCTGGAAAATATCTGCCGGATCTTCTTTTTGGGATAGGTGGTGGTGCGGATGCTTTTTTATTGTTGCCTGCTTTATACCCTGCTCCATGTTGTTGCAACATAACCGAGTCAGCTTTTTTAAAATCATTTCTAAACTCATTTCTGATTTTTGTTTCAGTGGTATTGTTCATCCACAAAGCCAATTGCCGTGGCAAATATAAAAATCCATACATACATATCGCAATTACCAGAACGTAAGGTATCCATTGCTTATTAAATAGCAGGTTGGGTATAAATAACAAAGTGTTTAAATAATAAAATACCAGCAAAAAAAGGTTGATGGTGATAAACAGTGTAATGATATAACGACTAACTTGTTGGGGAATATCTTTTGGCTGCGGAGCAAAAATATAGGGAAGCATGAAAAATGAAATCCATGCAACAATATGTATTAGAACAATAATGAATTTTTTTGAACCCGTTTGCATACAGTTGGTTGCTTTATATAAAGCTAATCAGTAGTTTTAGTCTGTTCATTTTTTTTCGGGTGAAATATTCAATCTGTCGGTAAAAATTTAATAAGACTCATTTTTGTTTGGAAAATCATTGGTTTTTACATCCTGGATATATTGCTGAACTGCCTGTGTAATTTGCTCATGTAAATTGAGGTACTGCCTTAAGAAACGTGGTTTAAATTCTGTATTAATGCCCAGCATATCGTGCATTACCAATACCTGCCCATCGCAGTGAGGGCCTGCACCAATGCCAATGGTAGGAATTTGAACAGATTGTGTTACTGTTTTGGCTAATTGGGCCGGTATTTTTTCTAATACAATGCCAAAACAACCGGCCTGTTGCAATAGCAATACATCATTTTTCAGTTTTTCTGCTTCTTCATTTTGAGTAGCCCTGACTGCATAGGTGCCAAACTGGTAAATGCTTTGCGGGGTTAAACCTAAATGCCCCATTACCGGAATACCTGCTTTTACAATTCTTTGAATACTTTCAAGCACTTCTTCACCGCCTTCTAATTTTATGGCATGGGCGCCGGTTTCTTTCATAATTCTAATGGCTGAAGCCAAAGCAATATCACTATTAGACTGGTAGGTTCCAAAAGGAAGATCTACCACAACCAACGAACGGCGCACTGCCCTGATAACGGAGGCTGCATGATAAATCATTTGATCAAGTGTTATAGGCAATGTAGTTTCATGACCGGCCATTACATTGCTGGCACTGTCGCCTACCAATATTACATCTATTCCTGCTGCATCAAAAATGCCTGCAAATGAATAATCGTAAGCAGTAAGCATGGATATTTTTTCTCCACCGGCTTTCATTTTTTGTAAAGTGTGGGTGGTTATTTTTTTTATTTCTTTTTGAAGAGACATGATGATTGATTTTTTCTATTTTACAGAAATAAGAACATGTATTTATTTTGAAGCCTGTGTAAGCCCTTCATATAAGCTTTGAATTAACCCATCGGCCAATCCAATTTTGGGAACATAAATTTCATTAATGCCTCCCCAGCGCATTACATTGGTGTAGATCTGTAGAGCCGGAACAATTACGTCTGCGCGGTCTTCGCGTAGTTTATATATTCTGATTCTTTCTTCTAGGCTCACATTTGATAATTCTTTGTAATAATCTTTCAGTAAGTCTATTGATAATGGTTTTCCTTCTTTCTTTTTGCTTAGTGAGAATATTTTATTAATATTACCACCACTACCAATGGCTATAATTGGTAAAGCCGATTTGGTATTGGTCTTCAGGTGTTCTTTCATTTCTAACCAGGTATTATCTGCCACCAGTCCTTTTAATAAACGGATGGTGCCTATATTGAAAGATTCCTTGTACTTTAATTTTCCTTCTGCAAAAAATGTAAGTTCAGTGCTGCCGCCGCCAACATCAATATACAGGTAAGCGTGCTGTGTGTCTAAATTTTCTGCAATATGATTTTCGAATATCATGGTAGCTTCTTCATCGCCGGTAAGGATTTTGATTTCAATTCCGGTTTCTAACTTTACTTTTCTGATGATATCGCTGCTGTTTTTAGAATCACGCATGGCACTGGTTGCACAGGCTTTTATGTGTTGTACCTCATAAACATTGAGCAGATGGCTGTATGCCTTCATGGTTTGTAAAATCATTCCGCATTTGTGTTTTGAAATCTCAGCATTTTCAAAAACATCAAACCCCAGTCGCAAAGGCACCCGTACTAAATTTACTTTGTTAAATTGAACTTTTCCTTTGAATTCAATAACATCTGCTATTAATAGCCTTGCTGCATTACTGCCAATATCAATTGCTGCTAATCTCAATTTGTTGTTGTGTTTTTTTATACAGGTAAAAATAGGTTTCTATTTGAGAACGGATTTGTTTTTTCCCTGAATGGGGAACATAATTATTGGATAATTCACTGTCTAATATCCGTGCTTTTACATTGTCTGAAAGTTGAATGTTGATGATATCAATAATTTCCTGCCGAAGTTTTACATTCAATACGGGTATTGCCACTTCTACACGATGGTCTAAATTTCTTACCATCCAGTCTGCTGATGATATATATATTTTAGGATTGCCCTCATTTTGAAATATCATTACTCTGGCATGTTCTAAATATTCATCTACAATGCTAATGGCGCTTGCATTTTTACGCATTTTACCAAAATCCATTTGTGCACAGAATATTCCTCTTACTATTAGTTGAATGGGTACACCTGCGGCAGCTGCATCGTACAATTTTTCAATGAGTGGGGCATCACTTAACGAATTTAGTTTTAGTGTAATGCCTGCTTTTTTACCTGCTTTGGCATTTTTAATTTCTTTATTAATAAGGGCATTAATTTCGTTGCGCATATTGGTAGGGCATACCATTAATGTTTTGCACAATTTTAAATTGCCGGTACCCAATTTCCAAAATTCAAGGTACCTGAAAATACGGTTAATATCTGCCATTACATTTCTGTTGGTAGTAAATAAGCATATATCACCATACACTTTGGCGGTATCTTCATTCAAATTGCCGGTGCTTACAAACCCATATTGTATAATTTTATGTTTCACTCTTTTTTTGATGATGCATAATTTGGCATGTATTTTCATGCGTGGAACGCCTAACAGTACTTTGATTCCTTCTTCTTCTTCCAAAACTTTTTTCCATTCTAAGTTGGCCTCTTCATCAAATCGTGCTTTTAATTCCAGCATTACTACCACTTCTTTTCCGTTGCGTGCTGCATTGATGAGTGCATTAATGATTTTAGATGTTGGTGCCAGTCTGTAGGCAGTTACTTTTATTGATTTTACATCCGGATCAATAGCAGCTTCACGCAATAAATCGATTACTGCGTTAAATGAGTGATAGGGAAAATGCAACATTAAATCTTGCTTTAGAATAACATCTGTAATACGTTGTGCATGCTGCAAATCAGGATGTGTAAAGGGTTTCCGGCGTTCGGTAGTGTGATGAAATACATCCGGGAAATCCATAAAATGCCTGAAATTATGGATTCGACCACCAGGTATAATATTACTTTTTCTGTTGAGGTTCAGGCGTCTAATCAGATATTCTAATAATCCGGCATCCATTTCTTTATCATACACAAATCTTACGGGCTTGCCCTTGCGTCGGTTTTTTAAACCTTTTTCAATTTTTTCAACAAAGGTGGTAGATACATCATTGTCAATATCTATCTCAGCATCTTTGGTAACTTTAAATACATGTGCACTAAAATAGTCATATTCAAAATATGAAAAAATATTCGGCAAATTAGCCCGAATCACATCTTCCAATAACATAATGTGACTTTCTTCCTCTTTTGAGGGTAGTAAAACAAAACGCCCTACTGCTTTTGCAGGTATTTCAATTAACGCATATTTTTGCTGATAAGCCGAATTTTTTTTTCGCATTACTACCCCTAGGTAAATGCTTTTATCACGCAGATAGGGCATTTGCGGCAAACTTTCAATCATTAAAGGAATTACATTTACCCGAACGGTATTATCGAAATAATTTTTAACAAAAGCCAATTGTTCTTTTGTTAAATGAGATTCATCTACCAAAAAAATTTTTTCTCTTTTTAATTCTTCCAGAATTGCATCCCATATTCGGTTAAACTCATTTTGTTGTTGCAATACAATGGTGTGTATTTCATCCAAAATTTTTTGTGGATGCTCTTCCATGTGCATATTGAGTAACTTGCGTTTGGCACTAAATTCTACCATTCTTTTTAAAGTGGCCACCCTTACTCTGAAAAACTCATCTGTATTGTTTGAAAATATACCTAAAAAACGGATACGTTGTTTTAATGAAACGGTAGGGTCGTTAGCTTCCTGTAATACACGTGCATTGAAACTTAACCAGCTAATATCTCTTTGAATGAATTTTTTCTTCGACATGGATGAACGGATAGTTTATTCAAAGATACAGAAGCCTGTTTTTCTTTAAAGGTTTCTTCTATATTGTTACCCTTCAATTTAAAAAATAACCGAATACCTTTTAATGCTTGTAAATCGCTATCTTTTTTTGCGATAATTATAAATATTATTTGCTTTTTGCATTAACTGCAAAAGCTCTTGCTCTGAAGTATTGGCAGGATTAATAGCAGTTTGTGCCAAATTAATGGTATCTTGAAAAGTATAGTTTTTTACAAATTTCGATTGCCTGAGTAATGAACCAAACACCACAATAGAAGTAGCTAATTTTATTTGCGGAGGCGCATCATTAAATGCAATAGGGTGGTAGGGTAATTGAAAGCTTTGCGTAATTTTTTGAGTATGTTTAGGCAATTGAAAGGTTAGGTTTAAAGAGCCTGCTAATGTTTCTGTTGTATGAATGGTTTCTGCAGGTACAATTTCAAACACTGCCATCATGTTATGCCCACTGCCAACTTCGCCACCTTCTAATAAACTGGTGGTATCAACAATTGCCGTTTTTTTATTATCGAAGCCAATTAATCTGTATTTCTTAATTACAGCCGGATTAAATTGTATATTGGCATACGCGTTTACTGCCACCGCATACATGGTTTTGGTAAATTCTTTTATTAGAATTTTTTCGGCTTCGTGTATATTGTCTATGTAAGCAAAATTGCCATTGCCTTTTTTGGCTAAAACTTCCAGTTTGCTGTCTTTATAATTGCCCATGCCAACACCGAGGCAGGTTAAAAATATGCCCGATTGTTTTTGAAAAGTAACTAAGTTCTCCAATTCCTGTTCGGTAGTTTGCCCAACATTAAAATCACCGTCGGTAGCTAATATAATCCGGTTATTACCATTGGGTATAAAATTGGTTTTAGCAATGCTGTAAGCGGTTCTGATAGCGTTTTCGCCAGGTGTATCGCCATCGGCATACAATGAATCAATAATATTATTGATTTTTTGTTTGTTATTGCCTGAGGTGGTTGATAATGCAACATGAACGCCTCCGCCATAAGTAACAATCGACACTTTATCTTCTACTCTTAGATTTTCTATCAATAATTTAAAAGCCGATTGCAGTAAGGGTAACTTGGTGGGGTGGTCCATTGAGCCCGATACATCAATTAATAAAACTAAGTTGTTGGGTGGAATGTTATCCAGATTAATTTTAGGTGCCTGCAATTGAACAAACAATAAAAAATTTTTATCATTCCAGGGGCAGTCGGTTATGGTAGATGCTGCACTAAAACTACTGCTGTCTTTGGGTTTAGGAAAATTGGTTCTTCTTAAATCAAAGTAATTCAACATTTCTTCAATACGAACGGCATTTGATGGAACATACATGCCATTATTGATAAAACGGCGGATATTACTGTAGGAAGCTTTATCAATATTTAGTGAAAAACCTGTTTCAGGATACAGCCTGGCATTTACAAACTGATTTTCTATTAATGAACTGTAGCTTTCACCTAAAGTAGAAAAATAAGATTCGCCGTTATCTTCCAGATTGATGGTTCTGGAACTCAATTTATTGGCATAAAGGCTGGCCGTTTCAGGCAGCATTTTCAGTATAATTTCATTAAATACTTTTGTATTTACTTCCTTTTTATACACTTTATATCCATCATAAAAAACGGTAATGGTATCTTGCGGATAAGGGCATAATATGCCAAATGCACCAAAATTGCCACTGTAAAACGGCATATTCCCTTTCGAGGCTAAAAATATTTTAGCCCTTTCTAATTGCCTTCCTTTTTCATCTTTTATTTCGCCACGTAAAAAATACTGGCTATATGAAGGAATGGCAAAGCATAAAAATATACATACCGGCAGGCAATGCTTCATGAGTTGTTGGTGAATAGGAATCTTAAAGATAAAAGATTCTTATCATTCCAAATAAAATTAATGATTTGCTTCTATTAAAAATGGACAGAACTATTCCACCAACTGATAAATAGCACCCAGATTTCTGCCAAAACCATCATAATCTAACCCATAACCTACCACAAACTTGTTGGGAATGGAGAAGCAGCAATAATTAACCGGAACGGGATATTCTGTTGCTTCGGGTTTGTGCAATAACACTGCAATTTCTAAAGAGGCAGGTTGCTGGTTATAAATTTGGGGTAAAAAACTATGAAGGGTTTTTCCGGTATCAATAATATCTTCCAGAATAATGACATGCCGGTTGGTGATGGAAACATCCAGACCAATTGAAGTGATAACATTGCCGGTTGATTTGGTGCCTTTGTAGGAGGCTAATTTAATAAAACAAATTTCCGCCTCAATGGGTAATGCTTTAAATACATCTGCAGCAAACATAAAAGCCCCATTTAAAATGCAAATAAAAAGGGGTTTTTTATCCTGATAATTGGAAGCTAATTGCTCAGCCAATGCTATCACTTTTATATGAATGGCAGCTGCATCTATAAAAGGTACAAAATGTTTGTCTAATACCTGAATTGTATTGGCCATGTGCATTGTATTATTTAGCGAGATGTAGTACTGCTGTTTTCAGGAGCAATAGTAGTATATTTTGGAGATGCCGGAGCCAGAAAGCGCAAATAAATTTTTTCTCCCGGTAGTGGCTGCATATTTTTTTGCAATTTGTTAAATTGAAGCAGGTATTCCATTCTAATGCCTTCCTGTTGGCAGATGTTGTATAAGGTTTCTGTATTTTTTACAATATGAAAATCTTTATCGCCCTTCTTCATTTTCTTCTCTAAAAAAATGAGTTGACCGGCTTGCAGAATATTTTCATCTTCCAAATCATTGTACTCTAATAAGCGGCTTAAGTTAATTTGATACTGATTGGCAATGGATAATAAGGCTGTGCCTTTTTTTGCATAGACAACTTTCAGGTGATTGATGGTAAATATCCCTTTGGGATAAACCGTTTCAGGTTCAGCAACTGATTTGGTATTGGCAGATGCAACCGCGGTGTTGGTTTGCATAACAGCTTTTGCAGGGGAAGCTGCCGGCTCGGGCGTGGTGGGCATTGTAGCTTTCACTTCTTTATCGTTATTGAATGTGGCAGTACTTTGTTGGGCAAAATTGGCCTGTTGTTCTTTTCCTTTTGTCAGTGCCATTACACTGTATTCGTTCAAATTATAACGGTTAATCAGCTCAATTAAGCGTTGGGCATAATCTTTTTCAGTAGCATAGCCGGCTTTTTTTAAGCCATAAGCCCAATTGGTATAATCGGTTGGGTTTAATGCAAACAAGTTTTGATAATTAGACCTTGATTTTAGAAAATTAGAATGGTCCTGAAAAGAGGCGGCTGCATTTGGGTAGCTTCTGAAACATTCGTGCCTGGCATCATCATCATGAAAAACCCGATCGCCGGTCCAGTCGTTTTTACATTTAATACCAAAATGATTGTTCGATTTTTTGCAAAGGTCACTCTCTCCATTTGATGATTCTAAAATGCCCTGAGCCAGCGTAATGGAAGCCGGTACACCGGTTCTAATCATTTCCTGCATGGCAATATCTTTATATTGGTTAATATATGCCAGGGTTTTATCCGATTGTGCAATGGCTGCATGGAGCCCAAAAAACAAAAATAAACAACTCAAAAACTTCATTTTTTATCGCTTTCTAATTAGTAAAAGTCCGTCTCTAACTGTCAGTAAAACCTGATGGGTTCTAACATCATTGGCTACCCATTCATTAAAAGCATGAATGGCGCTTGCATTTTTTCCTTTAATGGGTTCTTCTAAAACCTGACCGTGAAACAGCACATTGTCTGCAATAATTACACCATTTTTTTTCAATTTGGGTAATACCAGCTCATAATATTGAATATAACCGGTTTTATCGGCATCGATAAAAACAAGATCCCATTCAAAAGGAAGGGTTGGAATAATGTCTAAAGCATTTCCGATGTGCAAATGTATTTGTTTTGCCAATGGCGATTTGATAAAATTTTGTTGTGCAGTTGCTGCATCTCCTGCTCTTAACTCAATGGTATGCAATTCGCCATCTTTTGTTAATCCTTCCGCCAAACATAAAGCACTGTATCCGGTAAAAGCTCCAATTTCTAAAACGTATTTTGGCCGGATGATATTACTTAGAAAGGATAATAATTGTCCCTGCACGCTGTTGCTCATCATGTGTGCATGCGGATGCAACTCATTGGTTTGTGCATAAATTCGCTGCAAATGTTCATTTTGAACAGAGGTAAATTTTTCTGCATATTTTTCTGCTAACGGATTCAATAATTCCATACGATTATTTTTGTTGTTTAACGGCCGGTTTCGCAATTAGCCATAAGCCTAAATAGGTTAATAATCCGTTGATAAGCAATAGCTCAATTCCAATTTTAAAGCCGCCGGTAAGATTAGGTATCAGTTTTTCTAAAAAATAACCCAATACTGGTGCTATAAGGCATACAAAAGTAATGGCATAACTTTCTTTCAATATTTTTTTACTGAAAATACCAAAAGCAAATAATCCAAGCAGTGGGCCGTAGGTATAACCGGCCAAATCTAATATTACGTTGATGATGGATTTGCTGTTAATTATTTTAAAAACAAAAATGCAAATCAGAAAAATAATTGTGAAAGTTAAGTGTACGTTTTGTCTGATTTTTTTTTGCTGATTTTCTGCAAGTTGGCCTCTTCTGATGCCCAATATATCAATACAAAATGAAGAAGTAAGCGCAGTTAAAGCACCATCTGCACTGGGAAATAATGCTGAAATAAGTCCGATAATAAAAATCATGCTCACTGCTTTAGGTAAATAGTGCAAAGCAATGGTGGGAAATAAGTCATCTCCGGTATAATTTAATCCGTTTTGTGCAGCAAACAAATACAACAAGCCCCCTAACAATAGAAACAAAAAGTTAACTAATACAATAATGACACTAAAACTGAGCATATTGGTTTGAGCACCTTTCAGTGTTTTTACGCTAATGTTTTTTTGCATCATTTCCTGGTCTAAACCTGTCATAGCAATGGTAATAAATGCGCCACCAATTATTTGTTTTAAAAAGAAGCCTTTACTATTGATATCGGTATTAAAAAAATGGGTATAACCTTTTAGTTGAAGTTGTTGAATGGTTCCTGAAAAAGAAAGTTGTAAATGGTGCATAATATAAAGTACACAAACCACTAAACCTATCAACATAAAGCTGGTTTGCAGGGTATCTGTAAATACAATAGTTTTTACGCCTCCTTCAAATGTGTACAATAAAATCATTATTAAAATAACGATGCTGGTTAACCAGAATGGAATACCCATTTCGTCTAATATAAATATTTGCAATACATTAATTACAAGGTATAATCTTGCGGTGGCGCCTACCGTTCTGGAAATTATAAAGAATAAGGCGCCTGTTTTGTAGGCAATAAAACCAAAACGGTTTTGCAGGTAGTTGTAAATTGAAGTAAGTTGTAATTTATAATAAAGCGGCATTAAAACAAATGCAACAACAATATACCCCAATAAGTAGCCAAATACTACCTGCATATAATAAAACCCATTGGTACTAACTGTTCCGGGTACGCTTACAAAAGTTACACCGCTTAGCGATGTGCCAATCATTCCAAAAGCCACCAGCATCCAGTTACTATTTCTGTTGCCTATGAAAAATGAATCATTAGTACTATTTTTTCCGGTATACCAGGCTACGGCTAATAATATTACAAAGTAGGCAACAACAAAACTTAATAAGAGTAGGGGTGGCATAAGCGCAACTTTCAATGAATAATTCAACACAATATCATAAATATTTTACAGTGCTTTATTCATACTTTTAATAAAGGCAATTAATATTGTGCTTAAAATAATAAAGATGCAATATAAAAAGATAGCTGTGTTTTGCGGAAGTAAAAATGGGAATAATGCAATTTTTGTAGAACATGCACGGCAACTGGGCAGTTTAATGGCTTCAAAAAATATGGATTTGGTGTATGGAGGTGGCAATGTGGGCTTAATGGGCGCAGTGGCCAATGCGGTATTGGAAAATGGCGGCAAAGTTACCGGTGTTATTCCCGAACTTTTGGTGGAACAGGAGCGGCAGCACTTGGGTTTAACCGAATTGAAAGTAGTGGACAACATGCATACCCGTAAAAAAATGATGTACGAGTTATGTGATGCAGCCATTGTGTTACCTGGTGGTAATGGCACAATGGATGAATTGTTTGAAATGCTTACCTGGAATAATTTACGGATTCACGATAAAAAAATAATCCTGCTAAACTCAGCAGGATATTATCATGCATTGATAGCGCATTTACAAAATATGCAGCATTATGGATTTTTATATGAAAACTGGGATAGCTTTTTATACCAGTTTGCTACTCCTTCAGAAATTATTGCTTTTTTGGATGGAGATAAAAATTAAAACCTGCTCTTATAATAGGTAAAGCGGTACTGGTTACACCATTGTAACTTCTGTAAGGTGAATAGGGACTGTTTAATACATCTACCATAATGACCGTATAAAATGTGCTTTGTCCAATAATGCGTTGTGCATAACCCACACCGGCTAAAAAGCTGGAAGCATTGGTGTTAAAACTGGTAGCCTGATTATTGGTCATATTGAGGTAATTGTATTTAATCCAGTTTTGTTCAAATTGCCCCTGAAGAAACAATTGTTTAATGGGAAAAATTCGCACAAATGGTCCGCCACCGTAATTAAAGCTTCTTTGTCTGATATCATTATTGTAATAAGGATCTGCTTTAATGGATTGATAATTGAGGTTAATAGAAACACCAGCATCTAACCACTCATTGAACGAGTAGCCAATTTCGGGTGTACCACCAATATTAAAACTATAGGTGCCAAAACCCAGTGACAAACCTCCTCCAATAAACATGTTTTGTTTCTGAAAGCCTGTGCCGGCGGGGGCATTTGTGCTACTGGTATAAGGCGAATTAGAATAAGTAGGAGGTATTTGCCTTTGTTGTGCTTTTAATGACAAGCTGCTGCCCAAAGCCACTGTAAAAAATGCCATCAATAAAAAAGTTTTTTTCATACCTGTGTTTTTATGGAAATGAATTGGATGGTTTTAAAAATTATACAATACAAACCTAAGTGCTTAATGCATATCAAAAATTTTTCCGGGGTTTAAAATATTGTTAGGATCAAATACTTTTTTGATAGAGCGCATTATTTGCAAATTCGCTTCCTGCATTACCAATGGCATGTATTTTTTTTGAATTAAACCTATACCATGCTCGCCGCTAATGGTGCCACCTAATTTTTTTACTAAAATAAACAAATCTGCCAATGCTTTTTGAATATGCGGTTGATTAAAGCTGGTAGTGGTATTCGGATCTTTTATTCTGATATGCAAATTACCATCACCGGCATGGCCATAACAAACGGCTTTAAAACCATATTGCTGTGCCAATTGTTTCACACCCAAAATTAAATCGGGCAAAAATGCTCTGGGCACAACACTATCCTCTTCAATGGTATATCCATCTAATTTCACAGCTTCAGCTACACGGCGCCTTAATTTCCAAAGCTCATTTTTTTGTGCTTCATCTTCTGCAAAAAATAAATCGCCTACTTCAAAATTTTCTAAAAGCAGTGCAATAGCTTCCATTTCCTGCATTAAAATGTCTTTGTGATTGCCGTCTAATTCAATCAGTAAATGTGCAGCAATTGCATCATTTACCGGAATTGCATGACTATTCATCATTGTACTTACTATTTTTAGTGCATCAATTTCTACCAATTCAAGTCCGCTGGGTACAAAACCTGCTCTAAAAATAGCACTTACCGCTTCACCTGCTTTTTGTAAATTGTTGAAAGCTGCCAGCATTAAAACATCATATTTGGGCAAGGGAATTAATTTTAATACAATTTTGGTAACAATTCCTAAAGTACCTTCACTTCCTACCATTAACTGGGTAAGGTTATACCCGGTTGAATTTTTTAACACATTGGCACCGGTTTCAATAATGGTACCATCTGGCAGAACAACCTCCAGATTCAATACATAATCTTTCACTACACCATATTTTACAGCTTTGGGTCCACCACTGTTTTCGGCAATATTTCCCCCAATAAAACAACTGCCTTTGCTGCTGGGGTCGGGCGGATAAAATAAACCCTTCTCTTTTACTGCATTTTGTAGTACTTCGGTTATTACACCAGGTTCGGTAGTTACCTGTAAATTTTGCTCATCAATAGATATGATTTTATTGAATTTTTCTAAACTTAATACTACGCCACCTTTGTGTGGAATAGCGCCACCGCTTAAACCGGTTCCGGCCCCCCTGGGGGTAACCGGGATGCAATTTTGATGGCATAAAGTCATAATTGCGGCAACTTCTGCAGTATTTTTGGGCTTTACAACTATTTCAGGCGTTTGTTGTATGGTTTCCGTTTCATCGTGCCCGTATTTAAATAGGTCTGCTTCATTTACAATATAATTTTCATTGCCAACAATCTGAATTAATGTTTCAATCATTTCAGGGGTCATCATTTACAAAATGGTTTTATAAAAAAGTAGTAAAGGTAAATTCAAATGCAGATAATTCCCCTTTTTAAACAGGATAATCATTTTAACCGGGATAAAAAAGTATGTAGAAATGCAAAAAATAAATAACTTTTTATTTTTCGAATGCTGTAAAAGAAATAACGGTTTTAATCAGGTGCATGTAAATTCTACTTTGGTTTATTTAAAAAATAATTGTTATTACTGAAAACAATTAAATTTTTTTAAAAGTGTAATGGATACACGTTGTTTGTTAAACTGGAATGCATGACTATATCTTTGTAAAACTAACAAATGATTGTTTGTATGATTGCCACAATGAATCAATCGCTATTGCCTGAACAGTTAAGCACACTTGGTTTTTCACTTAATTTACAAATACATTATCAACTTTCAACGAAAACATTGACCGAACAAACACTCTTAAGATCGGAAGGTGTTTTAAATAATACGGGTGCGTTGTGTGTGGAAACTGGAAAATTTACCGGAAGAAGTCCTTTAGACAGGTTTATAGTAAAAGACAGTTTAACCGAACATACTGTTGACTGGAATAATTTTAATATTCCTTTTGATGCCGAAAAATTTGATGCATTAAAGCAAAAGCTAATTGATTATTGTAACCATCAAAAAAGTTTGTGGGTTAGAGATGCTTTTGCCTGTGCACATCCCGACTATCGCATCAAAATCAGAGTTATCAATGAAAACCCGTGGAGTAATTTATTTGCTTATAATATGTTTATTCGGCCAAGTGCCGAGGAGTTGCATGAATTTGAGCCCGATTGGCACATTATTCAAGCACCTAATTTTTTGGCTAATCCCGCAACAGATGGCACCCGACAAGGCAATTTTGCTATTATTTCTTTTACCGAAAAAACCATTATAATTGGCGGAACGGCATATACCGGTGAAATAAAAAAAGGAATTTTTACTGTTTTGAATTTTTTATTGCCTTTACAGCATCAAACCCTGAGTATGCATTGTAGTGCAAATGTGGGTGATGAAGAGGATGTTGCTTTATTTTTTGGTTTAAGCGGTACCGGCAAAACAACATTGAGTGCAGGTGCAAGCAGAAAATTAATAGGGGATGATGAGCACGGTTGGGATGCCAACAGTGTATTTAATTTTGAAGGCGGTTGTTATGCAAAATGTATAGATTTGGATGCAGCCAAAGAACCAGAAATTTTTAAGGCCATTCAACCTGGCGCTTTAGTGGAAAACATTGTATTTTATCCAAATACCAATCAAATCAATTTTTCAGATAAATCCATTACAGAAAACACAAGGGTAAGTTATCCATTACATTATATCAGCAATGCCTTAGTACCTTCTTTTGCCGGTATTCCCCAAAACATTTTCTTTTTAACCTGCGATGCTTATGGTGTATTACCACCTATCAGTAAATTAAGTACCGAACAGGCCATGTACCAGTTTATTAGCGGCTATACCGCAAAAGTAGCCGGTACCGAAGCAGGCGTAACAGAGCCAAAAGCTACCTTCAGTGCTTGTTTTGGAGCGCCGTTTATGCCCTTGCATCCAGGTAAATATGCTGCATTGTTGGGTAACAAAATTAAAAAACATGGAGTTAAAGTTTGGTTGGTAAATACAGGCTGGACCGGTGGTGGTTATGGCGTGGGTAAACGAATGAATTTGCAGTATACCCGTGCCATGGTTGGTGCTGCATTGTCTGGAAAACTCAATCATGTAGAATTTGAAACGCATTCGGTTTTTGGCGTTCAAATTCCTAAAACCTGCCCCGGTGTTCCGGTTCAGTTATTACATCCCAGATACACCTGGAGTGATAGGAATGCTTATGATAAGGCAGCACATCAACTATCTGCATTGTTTAATCAAAATTTCGAAAAATACAAATCAGGTGTTCCTCAGGATATTGTTTGTGCCGCACCCAAAACTACTGCCTGATTTTAAATTTTGGTCTCTTCGATTGCTCTGGCAAATGAGAAAATCCCGTTGTTTCTGCGGGATTTTTTGTGTAGGATAATTATTTACAATTGATTTAAAATAATCCAAATAATGTAGCATCTATTTTGCTGATAATTTCACCCAAATGTTCTTCGTTTTCAGCAAATTTATTTTTATCGCAGTCAACAATTAAAATAGGACCTTCTTTATAATTATCGGCAAATTGTTTATAATAATCGTTTAGTTTTTTCAAATAATCTAAGCGAATATTGTCTTCATATTCCCGGCCTCTTTTTTGAATTTGAGCTACTAAGGTAGGCACTGATGCTTTTAAATAAATGAGCAGATCGGGTGGTTGAATCATGCTTTTGAGGGTTTGAAAAAAAGTATAATAATTTTCAAAATCTCTTTTAGGCATTAAACCCATATCGTGCAAATTGGGTGCAAAAATAGTAGCATCTTCATAAATGGTTCTGTCCTGAATTACGGTTTCGGTACCTCTTTGAATATCTAATAACTGATTCAGGCGGCTGTTTAAAAAATAAATTTGCAGGTTAAAGCTCCAGCGTGGCATATCTTCATAAAAATCCATCAAATAAGGATTGTGGTCCACGTCTTCAAATTGCGGAATCCATTTGTAATGCTTGCTCAGCATTTCAGTAAGTGTTGTTTTTCCTGCACCAATATTGCCGGCTACTGCAATATGTTTTGGTTTTTTTATTTTAGCCATTTATAGTAAAATATTTTAATTAGAAATGGATTGCTGTTTATCGGTGAATGTAATAAATAATTAGCAAGTAGTGCTTGTTTTTAATAAATCATTCTAATTGCTTTTCTTACTTCCTGAAGTGTGGCATGGGCACTTTCCCTGGCCTTTTCAGCCCCTTGTTTCATGATTTGGTGTAAAAGAATTTTATCATTTTGTATAGCTGCTGCTTTTTCTCTGATAGGTTGTATAAAGGCTACCATATCTTCAGCCAGTTGCTTTTTAAAATCGCCATAGCGTATGTTGCATTGTTTATAATCTTCATTAAATGTATCATACACTTCTGCTTTACTGACTATTTTCATCAAGGTAAATAAATTTTTAATATAGTCAGGCTTCAATGAATTGGGAACAGTAGGTCCGCTGTCTGTTTTCGCCTTCATGATTTTTTTGCGAATAATGTCATCTTCATCTGCTAAAAAAATGGTGGCCATTTGGTTTTCGCTTTTACTCATTTTCCCATTTCCATCTAAGCTCATTATTTTAATCAGGTTATCACCAAAATTAAAAGCATGGGGTTCAGGAAAAATATGGCCATACCTGAAATTAAAACGTTCGGCAAAATTGCGGGCCATCTCTAAATGTTGTTCCTGATCTTTGCCAACAGGCACTTTAACAGCTCTGTGTATCAATATATCTGCAGCCATTAAAACAGGATAGGTTAATAACCCTGCATTGATATTATCGGGTTGCAGTTTGGCTTTATCTTTAAAAGTAGTTGTTTTTTCCAATTCACCTTTATAAGCCAACATGTTCAGGTACAAATAGAGCTCTGCAATTTCAGGCACATCACTTTGTACATACAATGCTACTTTTTCGGGGTCTAATCCACAGGCTACATTTTCTGCAATTACTCTGTACACACTTTCCTGAAGGGCTTTCGTATCGGGATGGGTAGTTAGGCTATGCCAGTTGGCTACAAAAAAATAACAATTATAGGTATCCTGCATTTTTACATAATTACGCATGGCACCAAAATAGTTGCCCAAATGCAAGTATCCGGTGGGGCGTATACCGCTTAACACTGTTTCTTTTTTCATAGCGGCGAAGATAATTTAAGTAACCTGTTTGTACATTCCTGCCTTCGTTTTTTTTCTAAGCAATAGCAATTTTTATGTATTAAGTGCCTTTAGTCAGAAATAACCATAAAGAAATACCGATACCAGATACAATTAGAATACCAAAACTTATCCATATTTTTTTTCGAAGAAGTGGCGCACCCAATACAATGGTATACAACATTTTTAAAATATTATTGCTGACAATAGCATTTAAAACCGCTAATACAATCACGCCTTCACTTATCACCATTCTGCCCTGAAACAGATTTAAAATAAAGGGGTCAATATCTGTTACACCTACAACCAATGCCAAAACATTTAACCCACTATTGCCAAACACACGAAATACAAAGCTGGTTAAAAGCGAAAACAGCATGAATAATGCAGCGAAAACCAATGCTGTTTTAAATTCTAATGGATTGCCCTTGGTGGTTAGAAAGGTAGTCGTTTTATTTACTTTCTGTTCCCGATGTAACCATAACAATCCTGCAATGATGATAGATGTTACCAATATAAAAAATAAAAAATAAGGTAATAGTGCAAATGCAATGGTGCTGTTAAAAATATAGGCAATTATAAATAACCTGATGTACATCATGAGCGTTGCTAATAATATACCTGGTAAAATAGTACTGTCATCGGGGTTTTCCCTGTTTTTTCTGGCCAGAATAACGGTTGTGGCGGTGCTGCTATACAAGCCGCCTAATATTGCGGTGATGATAATTCCTGCGTTGGGGAATATAAATTTTTTAACCAAATAGCTGGCATAAGAAATACTGGATATGACTACAACAGCCAGCCAGATTTGATAAGGAGAAACTGCAATAGATACTGAAATAGGCTGTGCGGGTAATAAAGGAAGTATAACACCTGTTAAAACTAAAAATTTAGCTAAAACAATAAATTCATCTTCATCAAATAATTTTGAAAAAGCAAACAAACTTTTTTTAGCTTCTGTAATTACTAAAGTTAGAATTACAATGCTAAATGTTAGCCAGAGTGGTTGCGTATAAACAAGAGGCGCCAGTGTGTAAGTAATTAATGCAATCAGAATAGTGGTTAATCCAAACTTCTTTTCTGTACTAATTTTTTGAAAATAATAAATACCCAGTAAGAGCATATTAAAGCAAGCCCCAATAATGAATGTATATAATTGCTGCTTATCAATTATATACAAAATGTAACCCAGAATGCCTAATAGTGTAAATGTTCTGTCGGTACCAAATAAATTTTCAAATGGTTCATTGATGTGGTACCGCCGCTGTTCTAAACCAATGATGAATGCAAATACCACTACCAGTATAAACATTTGTAAATCATTTGGAACGTAATGCAACAGTGATTGAAACATAAGGGGTATATGAAAAATTAGTAAGGCAAATTTTGATGGGTTAAGATAATGAAAAAACAGAAAAGTAATTTTTGTTTTAAAAAGCATACGGTGGTTATAAAATAAAAGCATAACAAAGCCTCATTGTTGGCGAGGCGTTGTTAAAAAGTATGGAAGTATGCAAGGTATATTAAACCAAAGGTGCTGTTGGAATAAAGTTGGGTATAAACTTCGGTACAACTCTTTTTTGAGTAGCTTGTTCAAAAGCATAGGCTATGCTTAATAATTTGGGCTCCTCAAAAGCTCCGGCAATAAAAGAAAAACCAACCGGCAGATGCTGCAAAGTACCAACTGGAACAGAAATATGTGGATAACCGGCCATGGCTGCAGGTGGGCAGAAATAAAATCCGGTATCATAATCCCCATTAATTAGGTCTATACAACAGGCGGGGCCAATACTGGTACCGGCAATGGCATCTAAGCGTTCTGTTTTCATCAGGTTATCAATGATTGCTCTTGCAGAAGTTGACTTTGCATGCGCTTCCTGATAAGCGGCATCCTGCAATGTTCCCCTTGCTTCACTTTGTTCTAATAATTCCTGTTTAAAATAGGGCATAACGGTGGCAGCATTTGCATTATTAAATGCAATTAATTCTTTTAAGGAATGAACTTTGCCTTTGGCGCTTGCCAAATAGCGATTTACGCCATCTTTAAATTCGTATTGTAAAACTATATTTTCGGCTTCGCCTAAAGGGTTGGTTAATTTCAGCAATTCAACCTCTACAACGGTAGCGCCTTGTTGCTGTAAGGTTTCAATGGCTGCTTTATACAATGCCACAACACCCTCATGGCCTTTTAAAAAAGATTTTTCAATGCCGATTCTTTTTCCCTTCAATGCAGAAGCATCTAAAAACTGAGTATAATCTGCCGGTACTTTTCCTTTGCTGTTTAAGGTAACTGCATCAGCCTCATCTATTCCTGTCATGGCACTCAGTAAAATTGCAGCATCTTTCACAGTTCTGGCCATTGGGCCTGCGGTATCCTGCGTTGCAGAAATAGGTATAATGCCACTACGGCTCACTAAACCAACAGTGGGTTTAATGCCTACAATACCATTGAAAGAAGAAGGCGCAATGACTGAACCATCTGTTTCAGTTCCCACTGCTACTACACATAAATTAGCAGAAACAGCAGCTCCGGAACCTGCGCTGGAGCCACAAGGTCCTCTGTCTAGCATGTTGGGATTTTTGGTTTGTCCGCCACGGCTGCTCCAGCCACTTGTAGATCGGGTTGAACGCCAGTTGGCCCATTCGCTTAAATTGGTTTTACCTAAAATAACGGCACCCGCCTTTCGTAATTGTGTAATTACAAATGCATCTTTATCGGCAATATTCCCTTCTAATGCCAATGATCCGGCTGTCGTCATCATTTTATCACCGGTATTAATATTGTCTTTAATTAAAACAGGTATACCATGCAAGAGGCCTCTAATCTTACCTGCTTTTCTTTCTTTATCCAATGCTTCTGCAATGGCAAGGGCATCGGGGTTCACCTCAATTACAGCATTGATGGCCGGCCCGGATTGGTCAATGGCTTTTATTCTTTTTAAATACATTTCAGTTAACTGACGTGCAGTTAATTTACCTTCCTGCATGTTTTGTTGAACAGCATCAATAGTTGTTTCCATTAAAGGAAAATCTGCTGCTGTATAATTGTTTATATTTGCAACGGCCGCTTCTGTTGCAATAGCAGTAATGGCCAATCCTGCTAATGAACCATTTTTAATAAAAATCCTTCTATCCATTGTAGTTTGTTTTTGTGCATTTGAATTTAAAAGTAAAGTATTTTATGATTACTGCGTGCTATTCATATTAAATGAACGACCTTAGTATTTACTTTTGTTATTTGTGTTGAATAAATTGTGGTAACTAACGTGCAAACAACAAACATATTACAAACTCCTATTGAATATTTAAAAGGCGTGGGGCCTCTCAGAGCCGATTTGCTTAAAAAAGAATTAAGCATTTTTGTGTATGAAGATTTATTAAACCATTTTCCTTACCGACATATTGATAAAACTGTTATTAGTCCTATTTCATCCATTCAGTTCAATACTGAATATATTCAGGTGGCCGGAAAATTAATTGCATTGGAGGTAATTGGTGAAAAACGTGCCAGGCGAATGGTAGGTCAGTTATCAGACCAATCCGGTGCAATGCTTGAACTTACCTGGTTTCAGGGTATTACCTGGATTCAAAAAAATGTGCAAATTGGCGCAACGTATCTTGTATTTGGGAAAGTGAGTTTTTTTAATGGCAAACCCCAACTAGTTCATCCTGAAATAGAGTTGAAACAGCCACAAAATATTACTGCAAAAAATTATTTAGAACCGGTTTATCCGGCAACTGAAAAATTAAAAGCAAGGGGATTAAGTGGTCGGCAGATAGCACACTTAACCCAGCAATTATTTTCCATTCTTCCATCTGGTTGCATATCCGAAAATATACCACCTGAAATTTGTAATCGATTAAAATTAGTGCCTCGTTTTGAAGCCTATCAGGCCATTCATTTTCCTGCCAATCCGGAAGCTTATGAAGCTGCATTGCGCCGTTTAAAATTTGAAGAGCTTTTTATTGCACAGGTACGCTTGCATATAGTAAAACTAAGAAGACAAAACGCCAGCAGGGGAGTTTTGTTTGAAAAAGTTGGCGATTATTTTAATACTTTCTACAACAGGTATTTGCCTTTTCAATTAACCAATGCACAAAAAAGGGTATTGAAAGAAATTAGATCAGATACGGCCAAAGGCCATCAAATGAATCGTTTGTTGCAAGGCGATGTAGGAAGCGGTAAAACCATTGTTGCTTTATTAGCCATGCTATTGGCAGCAGATAATGGTTTTCAAAGTTGTATGATGGCGCCAACTGAAATATTGGCCCAACAGCATTTTGAAGGATTGTGTAATTTATTAAAAGAAATGCCATTTGAAATTGCACTTTTAACCGGAAGTACTAAAACCGCAGAACGAAAAAGAATTTTAAAAGGGTTGTTGGATGATTCCATCCATTTTATTGTAGGAACCCACGCCATTATTGAAGATATAGTGCAGTTTAAAAATTTAGGTTTGGTGATTATAGATGAACAACATCGGTTTGGTGTAGAACAACGTGCCAAACTTTGGAAAAAAGCTGCCATCCCACCGCATGTGCTGGTAATGACGGCAACACCCATTCCGCGAACCCTTGCAATGACAGCCTATGGAGATTTGGATTATAGTGTAATGGATGAATTACCACCCGGCAGGCAACCCGTTAAAACCGTTCACCGTGTTGAACATGCCCGTGCCAGTGTGATGGATTTTGTAAAATCTGAAATTGAAAAAGGCAGGCAGGCTTATTTTATTTATCCATTAATTGAAGAAAGTGAAAAACTAAGTTATGAAGATTTAATGCAGGGCTTCGAGCAGGTTAAAAGTTTTTTCCCCGAACCCAGGTTCAGCATTAGTATGGTGCATGGCAAACAACCGGTTGAACAGAAAGAATTGAATATGCAACGCTTTGTAAAAGGCGAAACGCAAATTATGGTGAGTACCACTGTTATTGAAGTGGGTGTAAATGTGCCCAATGCTTCTGTAATGGTGATTGAAAGTTCTGAAAAATTTGGTTTATCGCAGTTACACCAATTGCGCGGCAGGGTAGGAAGGGGTAGCGAACAAAGTTTTTGCATCCTTTTAACAGGTAGTAAAATAAGCGCTGAGGCCAAAGAACGTATCAAGATAATGTGTGCCACCAATAATGGATTTGTGATTGCTGAAAAAGATTTGGAATTAAGAGGTCCTGGTGAAATTGAAGGTACCCGACAAAGCGGGGCAGTAAATTTTAAACTAGCCAGTATTGTGAATGATAGACAAATGTTAGAAGTGGCCAGAATGGAGGCAGAACAATTGGTAGAAAAAGATATGGAATTACAATCCCAGGAAAATAGCTGTCTGCGTTTGTTTTTGCAATCATCAAAGGGTAAAACTGGATGGAGTAAAATATCCTGATTAAACATTTATAAATGCAACCTGTTATTTAACAATATGGTAGGGATTTTGTAACTTACTATTGCTTTCTGTTGATGTATTTTTCTGGCAGTAAAACTTATTATGTATGAGTGGGATAAGGTACTTTCTTTTTGCTTTCTGTATAATAGGTTTGCTGCAGCAAAGTAAAGCGCAGTCCAATTTGCGATTTGTTGAGAATAAAGGTCAGTGGAATAATGATATAGCCTACAGAGGAAACCTTACCATCGGAGCTTTTTCCATTCAAAAAGATGGTGGTTTCAGAATGTTACTATATAGTCCTGAAGATTATGCTACTTTATCTCCCCATCAACAATTTTCGAGACCTTCCATTAAATACATTCAACAGGTAAATGCAAATGGACAAACTACTACAGCCATCGCACCCCCTGAAGCCGATGCCGGCAATGGAAAAAAAGTACTCAGATTGCATGTATATCAGGTAAAGTTTTTAAATGCCAATCCCAATCCTGAAATTATTCCTGATAAACCGTTGGCAACTGCCAACAATTATTTAATTGGGAATGACCCCACTAAATGGGGGCAAAATTGTAAAGTTTATCAGGCCATTACCTGCAAAAATATATATCCAAATATTGATGTTCGTTATTACACCACCAACGGCACTTTAAAATATGATATCATTGTAAATCCAGGTGGTAACGTAAATACAATCGCGTTATATTATGATGGAGTAAATGGACTGAAGCAAAAAAACGGTGAACTCATTATTCAAACTTCTGTACAAAATTTAAAAGAGGCTAAACCCTATAGTTATGCTGTTAATTTATCGGGCAAGCAAATAGTGCCTTGTACCTACAACATAAAGGGTAGTATTGTAAAGTTTAATGTTGAAAAAACAGATCCTGCTGCAACACTGGTTATTGATCCACAATTTGTTTTTTCCAGTTTTTCCGGCAGTACTGCTGAAAACTGGGGCTATACTGCCACTTACGATAATTCGGGAAATTTTTATGCCGGCGGTATTGTATTTGCAGGTGATAACCAATCTTTTCCTGTGAGCAATGGCGCATTTCAAACGTCTTTTCAGGGTGGGGTAAGAGAGGGGGAACTTTCTCCTTATGATGTAGCAATTATGAAGTTAGATCCAACAGGCAGAAACAGAGTATATGCCACCTATTTGGGTGGTAATGGCAATGAACAACCCCATAGTTTAATAACCGATAATGCAGGCAATTTAATTATTGCCGGAAGGACCAGTTCTGCCAATTTCCCCTCTACCAATAAAGTTGGAACGGGTGGAGGATTTGATATTTTTATCACAAAGCTAAATGCTACAGGTACCGGCATTGTGGGCTCACTGGTTATCGGTGGTAGTGCCGATGATGGTGTAAATATTCGGGGAAAATATACAGGTACATCCGGTTATCAATCTACTCGCTTAAATTATGGCGATGATGCCAGAAGCGAAGTGATTATTGATGGAGCAGGAAATATTTATTTAGCAGGTTGTACACAGTCAACGGATTTTCCCGTTTCTGCAAATGCTTTCCAAAAAAACAATGGAGGTGCCAATGGCAGTAGCTTTTTTCAGGACGCAGTAATAATAAAAGCTACTCCGGATTTAAGTTCGGTTTTATTCAGTTCATATTTAGGAGGGAATGATAACGATGCCGCCTTTGTGTTATCCATCAATCCTACCAACAATAACATTTATGTTGCCGGTGGAACTGCCAGTACGAATTTTCCCGGTATTGGTGCAAATGTAAAATTTTCAACATATCAGGGTGGTATTTGCGATGGTTTTGTAGCAGTCATCAGTAATGATGGTTCTCGATTAATCAATAGCAGTTATTTTGGCACGAATGGAGCAGACATGTTATTTGGAGTGCAATTCGATAAGTTGGGCTTTCCCTATATTATGGGAACTACAAATGGCAAATGGCAGGTAGTTAATTCTCCTTTTAATCAAGCACAGGGGCAAACAGATGGTAAACAATTTATTTGCAAATTAAAACCCGACTTATCAGATTTTGTTTATTCAGCAACATTTGGAGCACCCGGCAGTCCGCAGCCCAATATCTCCCCAACAGCTTTTCTGGTGGATCGTTGTGAAAATGTATATGTATCAGGCTGGGGTGGTGGTATTGATATTGATGACGGTTATTTGAATAGTGGGGTTAGAAATATGTCAACTCCCAATTATCTGCAAAACACTACAGATGGTGCCGATTTTTATTTCTTTGTATTAGAAAAAAATGCACAAAGCCAATTGTTTGGCAGCTATTTTGGACAGAATGGTGCATTAGGCGATCATGTGGATGGTGGCACCAGCCGTTTCGATAAAAATGGTATTATTTATCAAACCATCTGTTCTTGTAAACAAGGCCCACCCGCCAATCCTGTTTTAACCGGCAGCCCACCCTATGTATTTTCTACAACTAATAATGGCCCCGATTGCAATATGATGGCACTTAAAATTGCTTTTAATTTAGCAGGCATTTCTTCAGGCCTGCAGGCTGCAGCCAATGGTATTCCCCGCGATACATCGGGTTGTGTGCCTTTAAATGTTGATTTTGCAGATACAGTAGCTCAGGGAAAAACTTATATGTGGGATTTTAATGATGGCTCTACTCAGGTAACAACTACTACTCCAAAAACATCGCATGTATTTCAAAATATTGGTTTTTATAAAGTAATGCTGGTATCTACCGATCCGAATAGTTGTAATGTTAGTGATACATCTTATGTTACCATTCGTGTTCGGAATGATGCGGCTACTTTGGGTTTAAATGCGGCTAAAATTGGTGGTTGCGAATCATTAACTTTTCAATTCAACAATACTTCTACTTCACCTCCCAATAAGCCATTTAACGGCCAATCATTTATTTTAAAATTTGGCGATGGTACCTCTGTTGTAACCGGCACACAACCGCAAACACACACATTTCCATCAGAGGGTATTTATAATGTCAGTTTAATACTGCAAGATACCGGCTACTGTAATCAAAATGATAGCACTGTTTTACAAATTAGAATTGCTGCCAATGTAAAAGCAGCATTTCAAACACCGGCTATTGGTTGTGTTCCTTATACTGCCATATTCAACAATACATCAACTGGTGGAACCAATTTTATTTGGAGTTTTGGAGATGGTAGCAGCTCAACAGCCATTAGTCCTACCCATCAATACAATGATACAGGCAGTTATACCATTACCCTAATTGCAAATGATCCAAATACCTGCAATAAATCAGACACCACCACTCAAATAGTACAAATGAAAATAAAATCAATTGCTGACTTTAGTGTGGCACCGCAGCCTCCGGTTACTAATACGCCCATTCAATTTACTAATCTGTCGCAGCCTGCTTTGAGTTATAAATGGTTGTTTGGAGATGGAGATTCAACCATTACCACCAGTATAGCCACCCCCGTTAGTCATATATACGATTCAACCAAAAATTATACAGCTTGTCTGCAAACTATCAACAAATCGGGATGTGTTGATGAAAAATGCCTGCCGGTTCAGGCATTAATTGCGCCCTTGTTTGATGTGCCCAAAGCATTTTCGCCAAATGGTGATGGTATTAATGATGTTATTTATGTGCAAGGATATGGCATTACCAAAATGAAATGGAATATTTATAACAGATGGGGTAAACTGGTTTATCAGGGTTTCACAAAATCGGGGGGGTGGGATGGTACATATAACGGCGTAATTCAGCCACAGGATGTGTATCATTATGTATTGTTGATTGAAACATCGGATGGAAAAAAATATACAAAAACGGGAGATATTACCTTATTAAAGTAATGAAATGAGTAGTATAAAAATTGTATATAAAATGTTGTTAATACTGCTAATGTTACATGTATTAGCAGTGCATCAGTTGTATGCTCAGGATTTACACTTTTC
Source organism: Hydrotalea lipotrueae (assembly GCF_019249625.1). NCBI lineage: Bacteria > Pseudomonadati > Bacteroidota > Chitinophagia > Chitinophagales > Chitinophagaceae > Hydrotalea > Hydrotalea lipotrueae. The sequence goes on from NZ_JAESDL010000001.1 coordinate 78,082, forward strand.
CCAATACTTTAATGCGCCATTATTGATAAATCCGGCAAATACCGGTTTTAATCCTGAATCAGATTACAGGTTCGGTATTAATTACAGGGACCAATGGGCCAATATTGGCAACCCTTATAAAACCATGAGCATGTGGGGCGATGCCCAGCTGTTTAACAATCGTTTTGAAAATGGGTGGGTGGGTATAGGCGGTGTGTTGTTAACCGATGCTGCCGGAGATGGCTCACTCACTTCTACCAAAGGGTATGCATCTTTGGCTTACCACCAGGTATTGGGTTATGATGGGTTATTAAGTATAGGTTTTGGTGTAGGTGGTGTAAATAAACGGGTAGATGCCAGTAAACTAACTTTTAATGATCAATGGAATGGTAAATTTTTTGATGTTGCTATCCCATCTAATGAGCCATTTTATTATACATCTGTGTATTATATGGATCTAAATGCTGGGATTAATTATGCCTATTTTGCAACTGATAATATTTATTTAAATCTGGGTGTAAGTATTCAACATTTCAATCGGCCAAAAGAAAGTTTTTTTGCTCCTTCAGTAAGTAACAATACCGTTGATCCGCGTTACAATTTTTTTATGAATGGGAATATTAAAATTCAAAATTTGTGGATACTCAATCCCAATATGTACTTCAGTAAAATGGGTAATGTAACTGAAACGGTAATAGGTATGAATGCCAATAGAAATTTAAGTGGTGATGGAAACAGTCAGTTAATTCTGGGAATGTACTATCGTTTGGGCGATGCTGCTATCCCCATGATTGGGTATCAGGTAAGTAATATAAAAGTTACGTTTAATTATGATGCTACTACATCTTCATTAAGTGGTTATAATGGTTCGCAGGGGGCTTATGAAATTTCTTTGGTTAAAACAGGTATTTATGGAGGGAATGATAATACCAAAAAATTAAAATGCCCAAAGGCTGTTCGTTTTTAGCAGCATTAAAAAAGGGTTTGAATACCATGTACAATTTTGAATTCATGCTGTAATAACCATTTTTTTCTCCACAAACCACCCGAATAACCCGTTAAATTTTTGTCGCTGCCAATTACCCTGTGGCATGGAACAATAATTGCAATTTTATTTCTCCCATTGGTAGTTGCTGCTGCCCGTATGCATTTCGGATCACCCATTCTTTTTGCCAAATCCATATAGCTGATGGTTTTACCAAATGGGATGGCCAAAAGTTCATTCCACACTTTTTCCTGAAAGGGAGTACCTTCCTGGTAAACCGGCAAATCAAAAATTTTTCTTCTTCCCTGAAAAAATTCAATTAATTCTTCCGTGCATTGATGCAATAAATCACTGATGCCCGGAATGCCATGTGCAATTTGCTGGCTATTATCAATAAAACTTAATTCGGTAATGTATTGTTCTGTGCCCCCTATTTTTATTAAGCCTATCGGACTTTCGTAATATGTATAGTAATTTTCATTCATGATGTGTGGTAATCATTGCTAACAATGGATATGTAGTAAAATTACGAAATGAGCTGCTTTCATTTTCACAATTAGAACTTTCTTCGTCTTCTATCCTGCTTCAATTGCAAAGTGGTATTGGATTAGGTAGGTGAAATTTTAAATCCTTATTTTAAAAAATAGAAAATGAATTATTTTGTAATATACAAACTATTTTATATAATAAAAATGATTTAATCATCTAATAAGGCTGCTAATGCCAATAATTCATCTTGTTTGTATTGGTTAGAAGGAAGGGTAAAGCATTTGGCAACTTCCTGCAATAAAATTTGAATAATACGTTGGTTCGGCATTGGTTTAAAGTAGGAAGCAACCGGTGGTACTGAAATTTTTTTGAAATAAGTTTCAATATCTGCATGTGAATAGGCTTGCCCGCTAATACTGTCTACATAAAAATGAATTTTTTCCTGTGGGTGACCTTTATAGGTGGTTGCGTCATAATCTGAATGAAAATAAGCAATGACCATTTGCCTTGGAATATTAATAATTCGGGCATTAATTTCTAAAAGGTTACACAATACCTGATAAATAATACTGTTGGTAATGGTATTGCCTTTTTTGGTTTCTATTACTTTATGCAGAAAAAAATCATCGGGGTGGTTATAGCTAATTTCTATGCCCTTTAAATTATAATAGTTATAAATAATGCTCGATAATACATTGGCTTGTTCCAGCGGGGTTAAATAGCTATTCAGTTCCAGCCATACATTTCTTCTTATTTTTTCTATATCCTGTAATACCGGAGTTGTGTGTAAATCGGGATATTGAAATTTTGCCACTAATAATGCACCCAATAATATATCGTGATAAGGATTTTTATTCCATTCAATAAAATCGTTTGTTAAGTCTTTGTAATGCAATTGGTGAATCAGCATTTCAATTTTCTCCTGCACTTCCGTATTGGGAGTATTCTCCCACAGATTTTCCAAATTGGGAATAATACCTTTTCCAAAAGAAACAATTCTTTCAGCAATGGTATGATATACTTCTTCGTCCGGGTCGTCTATCAGCGAAAACAAAGCATTTATTTCTTTCGTTTGTTGCATATAGGCTATCGTAGTAGTTGTTTGAATGGCAGTATGTTTTAATTACAATACCAAACTAAGCTCTTTTTTTGTTTTTTTAAGCAGAAGTTATTCTATTGTTGTGGAAATATTTTTTATACACGAATACAATGTTTTTGATTTTGTGGCGTTCATTGCGTTTTAACGTATTGGATAGCGTTAATTCATGTACCTTGCAGTTTGTTTTTTACTTTATAAATTGAATAGAATGATTCCTAAATTTCCTGCTGTTAAAGATTCGTTGCATGCTGAGCTAAGGCGCAGAGTAAATGCATATTTTGAAACAAACGGTATTGAAGCTACTGGCAACGCAGCTTTATTTACAAAAGCTATTTTATTAATGTTGTTTTTTGGCTTTTTATATGTGCATCTTATTTTTTTTACCCCCAACTGGTATTTTGCTATTCCTGAGTTAATCATAATGGGGGGTGTAGTTGCTGCCATTGGTTTTAATATTATGCACGATGGCAGTCATGGCAGCTTTAGCCGCAGTAAATGGCTGAATCACTTAGCTGCACGTTCAGTGAATTTGGTAGGAGCCAATCACTTTATGTGGAATGTAAAACACAATATGATTCACCATAGTTTTACCAATATTGATGGGATAGATGATGATATAGAAGTTGGCTTTTTAATGCGAATGGCACCAACACAAAAAAAATACTGGGTACACCGTTTTCAGCATATTTACTTTATTGTACTATATATGCTATTGTATGTTTTCTGGATATTTTTTGCAGATTATAAAAAATATTTTTCCGGTAAAATTGGCAATATTGCCCTGAAAAAAATGGAGATACGCGATCATCTTGGGTTTTGGTTTATCAAAGCATTCCATTTTATGGCATTTGTAGTTATCCCGATTTATTTTATTGGTTGGATAGACTGGATGGCAGGTTTCTTTACTATGACTTGTGTAACAGGCTTTATTTTAAGCATTGTATTTCAGTTGGCACATACTGTTGAAGGTACCGATTTTCCTGAAGCTGATCCGGTAAGCAGTAAATTACCCGATGAATTTGCTTTGCATCAAATAAAAACAACCGCCAATTTTGCCACCCATAATAAATTAGTGAGTTGGTTGGTGGGTGGATTAAATTTTCAGATAGAGCATCATTTATTCCCTAAAATTTCGCATGTGCATTATCCGGCTATCAGTAAAATCGTTAGAACAGTGTGTAAGGAATATCAGTTGCAGTATATTGAATATCCTACTGTACGGGGTGCTGTTGCTGCGCATGTTCGTTTTTTGAGAAAAATGGGCAGGTACTATTAAAGTATTTCAGAAAAATTAACATGTAAAAAAACAGACTGTGATGCTTCCGGTTTTTTTATTGTATTTATTTTCTTGTTTTTGTTGTTGCCGATTTTTTTGCAGCAGCCTTTGTTTTTTTTGCAAAAGCATTCGGAACTTGTTCTGCAATCATGGCTTTTACAGTGTCTATAGTAATCGTTTCTAATTCTGCTGGTTCATATTTTGTGCCATCGGGTTTTTTGCCCAGCTTCAGCATTTTCTTTTGAAAGCGAATAAATGGTCCCCAACGACCATTTTCAATTGAAATTTTTTCTTGTGGCCATTGTTGTATAAAGCGATTGGCTTCTTTTTCCATCTTCGCCTCAATTAATTCTTCAATATCCTGTTTGCTCAATGTATCAAAATTGTATTTTTTGGGTACATTAATATACACATCATTCCACTTTATAAAGGGACCGAACCTTCCTTTTCCTTTAGTAACCGGCAAATCTTTGTAAGTAGCAATGGGTGCATCTGCCTGGTTTTTTTGTGTGATGAATGTGATGGCTTTATCTAATTCAATTTCAGTTAAATCTACGCCTTTAGGCAATGAAATAAATTGATCGCCCCATTTAACATAGGGACCAAACCGGCCTACATTCACACTCACTTCCTGATTTTCATATTCACCTAAAATGCGGGGTAATTTAAATAGTTCAAGTGCTTCTTCCAATGAAATGGTTTCAATACTTTGATTAGGGTTTAGTTTAGCAAAACGCGGCTTTTCTTCTTCTTCGGCAGTGCCTATTTGCACCATAGCACCATAACGACCCATTCGGGCAATCACTTTTTTCCCGGTAGCCGGATCTGTGCCTAATTCGCGTTCACCTTTTGCCCGTTCTGCATTTTCTAAAGTATGTTCAATATCTACATGAAATGGCTGATAAAAATTATCAATCATTTTATTCCATTGAATTTTACCTTCAGCAATTTCATCAAAGTTTTCTTCAATTTTAGCTGTGAAGCCATAATCCATAATTTTTTGAAAATGCTGTTTTAAAAAATCAGTAACCAGTATACCCAAATCAGTTGGGAACAATTTCCCTTTTTCGGCACCGGTAATTTCAGTTATAATATTTTTTTCAATGTTGTTTTCGGGTGTAAGTTTTAGTAAGGTAATTTGCCGGGGTACACCCTCTTTGTCTCTTTTTTCTACATAGTTTCTTTTAACAATGGTGGTAATGGTAGGCGCATAAGTGGATGGCCTTCCAATTCCCAGCTCTTCTAATTTTTTTACAAGTGATGCTTCCGTATATCTTGCCGGAGGGCGGCTGTATTTTTCTGTTGCCATCATTTCTTTGAATTCTAATTTTTGGCCTTCTGATAATGGTGGTAACATTTTTTCTGTATCTTCTTCATCTTCATCATCCCGTCCTTCAAAATATACTTTTAAAAAACCATCAAATTTCAACGTTTCTCCAGTGGCTGTTAACGTTTCCGCATTGGTAGAAATGCCTATTTGAGCTATGGTTTTTTCAAATGCGGCATCACTCATCTGCGAAGCAATGGTTCGCTTCCAGATGAGTTCATATAATTTTTTGGTATCAGCTTCATCTATGGTATGTCTGCTCATGTAGGTTGGCCGAATGGCTTCATGGGCTTCCTGCGCACTTTCGTTTTTGTTTTTGAATTTACGAGGCTGGTGGTACTGACTGCCGTAATACTCGTTAATTTCTTTTTTAATATCAGTTAATGCAGTATCAGAAAGCTGAATACTATCGGTACGCATGTAAGTAATGTAACCGCTTTCGTATAATTTTTGTGCCAGTAACATTGTTTTGCTAACTCCATATCCTAATTTTCTGGAGGCCTCCTGCTGTAGTGTAGAGGTTGTAAAAGGTGCGGCCGGTGTACGTTTAGCAGGCTTTACTTCAACCTGCTTAACAGTATAATTAGCGCCAATACATTGCTGTAGAAACTGGTTGGCTGCTTCGTTGGTAGCAATTTTTGAAGGGCCCTCGGCTTTAAAAATTACGAGTTTTTGGTTTATATCAGGTGCCGTAAATGCTGCTTCTATTTTAAAGCTTTTTTCCGGAATAAACTGGTTAATCTCTCTTTCTCTTTCTACAATTAACCGAACTGCTACGCTTTGCACACGGCCTGCACTCAGGCTGCGTTGCATGCCAATTTTTCTCCATAAAACCGGACTTAATTCAAAACCCACCAATCGGTCTAATACCCTTCTGGCCTGTTGTGCATTCACCAGATTCATATTTATGAGTCTTGGATTTTCAACAGCTTTTTTTATGGCAGGTGCGGTTATTTCATGAAATACAATTCTTTTGGTTTTATTCGGGTCTAACCCCAGTACTTCAGCCAAATGCCAGCTAATACTTTCTCCTTCACGGTCCTCATCCGATGCTAACCAGACTTCTGCTGCTTTGGCGGCCAATTGTTTTAAATCTTTAACTACTTTCTGTTTTTCATCCGGAACAATATAGCGTGGCTCAAAGTTTTTATTAACATCAATGCCCATATCATCTTTTTCCAGGTCTCTGATATGGCCATAACAACTTTTCACCTCAAAATCATTCCCTAAGATTTTGCCTATGGTTTTTGCCTTTGCGGGTGATTCGACGATTAATAAATTCTTTGCCATTCTAATTTTTAATATATGGTGAACAATACGAACGAATCTATGGATGAATCGTTAAATAATGGTTTTTTTGCCATTTTTTCAATAAAGTACATGCAATATTAGTTGAAAGCTTTAAATCACAAAAACGATTATTCATTATTGCTAAATGAAATAATGGCATTTTTAACAGATTTGCTTCTATAAATATTGCTGTGCCCGAGGCTTTTTGTGCAATAAAATGAAATATGCGGATATTGCTTTTCCTGTACGGGAAGTACATTTTTAAAAGGACAAATAATATCTGATTCATCATGAATCCATAAAACAGGCGCATGAATATGTGCAATAGCCCTGCTAACAGAAAAATAATGAATACTATGGTTTGATATTGTTTTGATGTGTTGAACAAAGGCAGATTTTATATTTGCGTTTAAACGCAGGAGCTTTGAAAAAGCGTGAATGGCAGTAAATGTTTCAGTTGCAGGCGCAATTAAAATTAACTTTGAAGTGTCCTGTAATTTTTCAGCAGCTAACGTAATGGCCATTCCGCCTAACGAATGCCCGACATTTACTTCAAATGGGCCAAATTTTTTCTTGATGGCTACAATGGCATTTCTATATTCTAATACATTGGTAGTGTTACCATCGCTTAATTCGTGTGCAGGTGCATCAAAGGCAATAACCGTAAACCCCTGCTGCAGAAAGGGCTGAATAAAATGTGCAAAGCGGTAACTGCAACTATCAAAGCCATGTGCAATCAATATTTTTTTTCCATTATTTTTTTCTGGTTCAGGTTGCCATAGCCATCCCCTTAATACTTTACCTTCAAAGGGCAGCGTTAGTGGGGTAGCAAAAGAAAATTCGGCCGGTGGTATTCTTTTGGGTTTTCCCGAATAGGGAGTTGAAAATACCTTAAATGCTTTTAGGGCGGCTGCTCTGGCACTGAAAACTGCAATCAATTTTATCAGTACAATATAATAAATTGCCTTTAGTTTGGTTTTTGTTTTCTTGTTCATCCTAAAACAAATATATGGATATTGTTATTCTTGGTGCTGGTAATGTAGCTACTATATTCGGTAAATTACTATTTCAAAAAAAACACAAAATTCTGCAAATTGTTAGCAAAACGCCGGCACATGCAGCAACATTGGCCATGCAATTACAGGCAACATTTACAACAAATATTAAAGATGTTGATACCCGGGCCGATTTATATTTATTTGCATTACCCGATAATTTGATTCAGGAAACAGCAGCCCATCCGGTATTTAAGAACAAATTTTTAGTGCATACATCGGGCAGTATTCCTGCTGCAGTATTCAAAAATTTTACTGAAAGTTTTGGTGTACTATGGCCAATACAAAGCCTGAATGCACATGTTGAAAAATTGCCTGAATTTCCGTTGGCCATTACAATAGGTAACCAGTCTGTTTTATCAGATTTAATGAAATTGTGTAATGATTTAACTGATGCACAAATTGTTGTATTGAATGATGAAGAAAAGAGGCAATTGCATCTTGCGGCTGTATTTGCTTCCAATTTTTCTAACTATCTATATCAAATGGCATTTGCATATTGTAGGGAACAAAACATTCCTTTTTCCCTATTAATTCCTTTGATACATGAAACTGCTGTAAGAATTCATGATTCTATTGAACCTTTTGCAATGCAAACGGGTCCGGCCATTCGAAACGATTCTGTTACTATTCAAAAGCAGCAGGCTTTATTGGTGCAAAAACCTCAATATGCAAAATTGTATGATTTGTTTACCGAATGTATTCGTGACGAACTTTTAAAAAATAAATCCCTCAACGGATAACCGTGAGGGACTTTTTGGCAAGCAATTGAACGTAAACGTACACACAATATAATTTTTTTTGTATAAACCAAATTATTTTTTTGTACAACCATGTGGACAATTGTTCTTTGCAGTATCGTTACAAACCCATTGTTTTTAATTGTATGATCCTAATTAAGTAGCATTAAATTCCTTAACATCAGTATGTTTCCAATATTTTTGCTGCGAAAATGGAAAGACTTGTATAAGATTAAGAATAAATTTGAGCAAGAACGGGTTGAGCCCGTTTATTTTCGTGATGCTGTCATCAAAATTAAATTTAAAAATATCATTCGCATAAATTCAATCAATTGAAAATTATCAACGCATTTCTGCAACTCATTCGTTGGCCCAACCTGCTGTTTATTTTTTTAACCCAGGTAATGTTTGAGTATTGCATTGTAAAGCCTTTATTTACTGCAGCAGGGGTTGATAATGTATTAAATACTTCAGCTTTCTTTCTCTTAGCATTCAGCTCAGTTTGCATTGCAGCCGGCGGCTATGTAATTAACGACTATTTTGATTTAAATATTGATTTAGTCAATAAACCCAAACGACTTGTTGTTGACAATACAATAAGCCGCCGTTGGGTAATACTCTGGCATTTTATATTAAGTATTGTGGGCATTGCGTTAGGTTTTTATATTGATAAGACAACCCAGTCCTCTTTTATAGGGATATTCAATTTTTTGAGTGTTTTGTTGTTGTTCATTTATTCCGCTTCACTGAAAAAAAAATTTCTGTTGGGTAATGTGCTCATTTCTTTACTCACTGCCTGGTCAGTATTAATTCTTTGGTGGGCAGAGCAACGCTATTTTTTTGTATTTCCCCCAATAACAAATTTAGATACCCATAAATTTTTTCGGTTTACAATTTTATATGCAGGGTTTGCATTTATTATTTCTTTAATTCGTGAGGTGATTAAAGATATGGAAGATGTAGAAGGCGACCGAAAATATGGTTGTAAAACCATGCCCATTGTTTGGGGAATAAACAGTACAAAAATATTTACATTGGTTTGGGTAATTGTGTTATTGGCAGCTTTACTGCTTTTGCAATTATATGTAACTTTTATTGGATGGTGGGTAACCGCCTTGTATGGCTTTGTATGTATTACACTTCCATTATTGCAAGTAGTGCGGTTATTAATTAAAGCCCAATCAGCTGCCGATTTTCATCGGTTAAGTACTTTGGTCAAAATCATCATGCTTACAGGTATTGTTTCTATGTTATTTTTCGGGCATCCCATGTAAATATGGTGTAATACTTTAATTTGCATCAGTATATCAAAAAATTATGGAAGAAATTATTTTAGCATCTCACTCCCCCCGAAGAAAAGAATTACTGGAAAAAGTGGGGATACCCTTTATTGTTGTTACAAAAACAACCGACGAATCTTTTCCTGTTTCGCTTCCTAAAAATGAAGTAGCCATTCATATTGCCCGAAATAAAGCACTTGCAGTAAAAGAAAAAATTGCTGCCGATTTTCATGGTGAACTGAATCATAAATCTATTTTGGCAGCAGATACCATTGTAGTAGTAGATGATGATATTTTAGGAAAACCGGCGAACCGCTCAGAAGCCATTCAAATGATACTAAGTTTATCTGATCGCAAGCATCAGGTAATAACAGGGGTAGTTTTGTTAATCGGAAGTAAGGAAATTGCTTTTGCTGAAGTAACTAATGTGTGTTTTAATGCATTTACACCAGAAGAAGCAGCTTATTATGTAGACAATTATGCACCATTTGATAAAGCGGGTGGATACGCCATTCAGGAATGGATTGGCCTTATTGGTATTAAAGCCATTGAAGGTGATTTTTATAATGTAATGGGGTTACCCATCAATAAAATTTACAACTTGTTGTGTAAATAAAAATTATTGGATATATTGAAGTTTAATTGATATAACTTATGCCTGAGCTTCAATATCTGAATGAACGTTTGCTGCATTTTATATGGCAGTTTCAATATTATAATTCTGCATCATTAGTAACAGATGCAGGCGAGCCTGTAAAAGTTATTAAACCGGGGCAATACAATACCCATCAAGGCCCCGATTTTTTAGAGGCTGTTATTCAAATCAATCAAATCACTTTGGTAGGTAATGTAGAAATTCATGTGCAGGCTTCCGATTGGTTAGCACATCAGCACGAAAATGATCCGCATTTTAAAAATGTTATTTTACATGTGGTTTGGCAGAATAACAAAGCAATACCCGATGCATCCGGTAATTCAATGCACACGCTAAGTTTGTGCAACCGGGTGTCTAAACTATTATTAGAACATTATCAGCAATTATTACAAACCCCGCAAAAAATACCCTGTTCACTTCATTTACCTGCATTGAGTTATTTAGAATGGATGGCATGGAAAGAAAGACTGGCCGTTGAAAAGTTAATGGGAAATACTGAAAAAATCATTCAAAAATTACATGCAACCAAAGGCCATTGGGAAGCGGTTTTTTGGCAGGTTTTGGCTTATAATTTTGGACTAACACAAAACGCATTGCTGTTTCAGGAAATGGCAGCATTAACACCTGTAAATATATTGGCAAAGCACAAAAACAATATTCAACAATTAGAAGCGCTGTTACTTGGTCAGGCCAATTTATTGAACAGGAATGATTTTGAAGATAAATATGTTCAGATGCTGCAAAAGGAGTATCTATTTCTGCAAAAAAAATATTCCCTGAAACCGGCAAATGCATTACCTAAATTTTTAAGGATGCGACCTGCAAATTTTCCAACCGTTCGTTTGGCACAATTGGCCATGCTCATTCATCAATCTTTTCATTTGTTTGATGCGGTAAAGAAAGCCACTACTATCCAACAGGTTAGCGCATTATTTAACGTTACTGCAAATGATTACTGGCATTATCATTACAATTTAACTGATGAACCAACTGCATATCTACCCAAAAAATTAGGTAGGCAAATGATCAATACTTTAATCATTAATACTGTAAGCCCCATGTTGTTTGCATATGGGCATTATCATAATGACGACAATTATAAAAACAAAGTAATTCAATGGTTAACGCTGCTTCCTGCCGAAAAAAATTTGATTACCAGTAACTGGTTACAATATCAAATTCCTAACAAAAATGCATTCGATTCGCAGGCATTCATTCATTTATCCCGACAATATTGTTCAGAAAAAAAATGTTTATCCTGTATGGTTGGTCATAAAATACTAAAGCAAACCAGCCAGTAATTATTCCCAAGTAAACTGAATATCTGTTTCTAAATCCGGGTGCAGGCTTCTTGCTACCGGGCAGGTACGCGCCGTATTTTCTAAAATTTGTTTTTGTTTTTCATCCAGTTGCTGCAAAGAAGTTGGAAATATGATATGGGTAATGATTTTACCAATTCTTCTGGGATCACTCTTCATAATTTTCGTAATCTCAGCCTTGGTACCGGTTAAATCAATGTTCATTGTATTGGCTTTAATGCCCATTGTTGTAATCATGCAACTACCCAAAGCAGTAGCTACCAAATCGGTTGGTGAAAATCTTTCCCCTTTCCCCTGATTATCGGTGGGTGCATCATTTTCAATTAACGTTCCACTTTGTAAATGTGTTAATTCTGTTCTTAAATTTCCTTTATACAATACAATTGAAGTCATAGGTTAAATTTTTATCTAAATTAGCATTAAAATAATTCTTGTGAAGCAATTAATTGTATTAACCTTAGCCCTGGCACCAGTTTTTTTATTTGCACAAAGTACAAATGCACTTACCAGCAGACAACAAAAAGCTGTAGAACGTAGAGAAAGAATTAATAATTTAATTAAGCAGGAAGAAGAAGGGGCACTCATTTATCAGAAACAAGGAGCATTTGGCGTGAAATTGAATACCGATGGGTATGGTATTTTTTATGAACATGGAAAATATAAAACCATTACCAAAACCAATTTGTGGTGGATGGAGTTAGGTGAGCATAAAGACAAACACGAAGAAAAAACATCTGTACCATTGGTAGGGGGTGGATTTGTTTTTTTGGGTAATCCCTACATTTACGGAAAGCAGAATAATTTCTACTGTTTTAAATTAGGACTTGGCCAGCAACGTTTAATTGGTGGTAAGGGTAATAAAAACGGCGTTGCTGTTTCAGCAATTTATGGCGGTGGTATTAGTTTAGGCATGTTAAAACCATACTATTTGCAGGTTCAGGATCCAAACAATGCCAATCAGGTAAACGATATTAAATATTCAGATAATCCAACTGCATTTCTCGATTATACGCTTATTCAAGGCTCATCCGGATTTAGTAAAGGATTGAATGAAATAAAATATGTTCCCGGTGTGCAGGCACGGGCAGCACTTCGGTTTGATTATGGAAGGTATAACGAATTACTTTCTGCATTAGAGTTAGGCGTTAATCTGGAATACTATACACAGAATATGCCCATTATGGTGAATAGTTCTGATAGAAAATTATTCTTTAATGCGTATGCTGCTATAGTATTTGGAAGAAGAAAGTAATGTAAATTTGCACATCCTTTTATTACGTATATTGTTTTATTTGAGCGAAGGATGATTCATTTTACGGCTATCAGAAATATACATTGCTTCATGTACAAAGTTTGGGAAGCAAATATTTTAAAATAGCAAATGAACAGCAGTATTGCAATTATTTTATAAAAACAGATTTTGTGGAAGAATTACCGGTTATTTCAGCAACAACAAATGCTATAAGAATAAAAAAACCTGATTGGTTAAGGGTAAAACTGCCCATTGGCGAAAGTTACAAACATGTTCGAGGTTTGGTTGATACCCATCAATTACATACCATTTGTGAAAGTGGAAACTGCCCCAACATGGGTGAGTGCTGGGGAGAAGGTACTGCAACATTTATGATTTTAGGTAATGTATGTACCCGCAGTTGTGGATTTTGTGCTGTAGCAACAGGCAGGCCTGCACCGGTTGATTGGGATGAACCTCAAAGGGTTGCAGAAGCCATTCACTTAATGAAAGTAAAACATGCAGTAATTACCAGTGTTGACAGAGATGAATTGAAAGATGGCGGCTCCATTATCTGGCACAATACCATAAAAGCCATAAAAGCCTTAAACCCTGCAACAACTCTGGAAACATTAATTCCCGATTTCAGAGGCATATCCAATCAAATACAAAGAATTATTGATGCTGCACCTGAGGTTGTAAGCCATAACATGGAAACAGTAGAACGAATGACCCGAAAAGTTCGGGTACAGGCCAAATACCACAGAAGTTTAGAAGTGTTAAAAACTTTAAAAGCAGGTGGTATGCGCACCAAAACAGGTTTAATGTTAGGTATTGGCGAAACCAAAGAAGAAGTGATACAAACTATGCATGATTTAAGAACTGTTGATTGTGATGTGTTAACTTTAGGGCAGTACTTACAACCAACTGCCAAACATTTGCCTGTTCAGCGTTTTGTACATCCGGATGAATTTGCTGAATTAAAAGAAATTGGCTATCAAATTGGGTTCGATTATGTAGAAAGTGGCCCTTTGGTGCGTTCTTCTTACCATAGTGAAAAGCATGTTTTAAAAGGGTATGGTCGCGCCAAATGGCTGGCTGAAAAAAGTAAATAAAACAACCCCGAAGCTTTAATGCAGACAGATGGGGGAAATGCTATTTTTTTTGATTGAAAAGATGAAGCTATGATTCCTATGCATTTTTTGAATAATTGGAACAGTTATTGCTAACAATTGTACAAAATCAATATATTTGAAAAGTAATTAACCTGAGTTAGGTACATCATCAATTACAAACCACTAACTCTTTTTAATGCATTTAAAAGCATCCTATCGCACATTTCTGCTAATTACTTTTTTAGCATTAAGTTCCCCTTCTTTGGCACAACGTGTTCGTGCTTTTGGTGGATTAGGCGTTAGCGCTTATCTGGGCGATTTAATACAGGGTCCCCCTGCATTAAAACAAGTTTCTCCTGATGTTATGGGAGGTGCAACCTACGATTTAGGTGAAAAAATACGCTATCGTTTAGGATTGTCTTTATTGGGTGTAAAAAGGAATGATGCTTTATCTCCCAGAGCAGATCTGCGAGCCCGTAATTTAAATTTTAAAAGTTTTATATGGGAAGTTTCTAATATGATGGAATATGATATTTTAGACCGGAATGTTTATAATATTGTGCCTTATGTATTTGGCGGTTTTGGAATATACCATTTTAACCCCACCACTTACGATCGCAACGGGAACAAAGTTTACCTTCATGATATTGGTACAGAGGGACAATATTTAAATCAACCCGGTTATCCAAAGCCTTATCATAGAATGCAACTGAATATTCCATTTGGGGCCGGAGTGCGTTATGAGGTTACAGACGCATTTGCAGTTGGTTTTGAATTTAATTATCGCATCCTTTTTACCGATTATTTAGATGACGTAAGTACACCAAAATATGCAACCAACGCATTAATTGCTGCAGGTCAGTTAGAAGCTGCTTCATTATCGTTTAGGGGTGATGAGGTAAGTCCCGGTGCTAAACCACCTTTGTATATGCCACGTGGTAATCCTCATAATAAAGATGCTTTCTATTCTTTTCAGGTTACTTTCTCAGTGCGGTTAGATAATGTTTTTCTTGGCGGATATTATACTAGCCATCCCGGTGGTGGTCCGTTCGCACCCAAAACCCGCACTTATAGAAGAAATGCATATTAAGTAAGTACTTCAATTTACTTTATTCAAAAAGGCTTCAATTTACAGAAGCCTTTTTTCAACCCTAAACCCTTAAAAAACCGTTCAAATAGTAGAAAAAATCATGCCACTTTGAGGAGGTTACTAAAATCTTTCCAATTTTGAGAAGAAAAAGTCAGCTTCAATCAATGCATTTTCATCACTGTCACTACCATGTACTGCATTTTCACCAACAGATGCTGCATATTTTTTTCGGATGGTACCTTCTTCGGCCTGAGCCGGATTGGTAGCACCTATTAATTTTCTGAAATCATTCACTGCATTTTTTTTTTCTAAAATAGCAGCAACAATGGGACCACTACTCATAAAAGTTACCAACTCTCCAAAAAACGGACGTTCTTTATGAATGGCATAAAATTCGGCAGCCTGCTCAGTGGTTAATTTTGTCCACTTCATGGCTTTAATAGTAAAACCCGCTTCAATCATTTGGTTTAAGATGGCACCGGTGTAACCTTTTGCAGTTGCATCGGGCTTAATCATCGTAAAAGTTCTGTTACTCATAAATGTTTTATTCAATTTGGCTGCAAAATTAATGATTTAGGTTACAGTGCTTCCAATATTCCTGCTAAATAAATGCTTATCTTTTTAAAAAGCTGTTAATGGCATATAGATTTACTCTATTTTTGCCCACCTGATTATGAAAGCAATTGAAGCATTTTATCCACTATTGAGAACGCCCAAAAAAATTATTATTACAACACATCAAAAACCTGATGGCGATGCCATGGGTTCAGCCCTTGGTTTATATCATTTTTTAGTAAAAACCGGACACGATGTTACTGTTATTACACCCACCAATTGGGCAGATTTTTTAGATTGGATGCCGGATGCGGATAAAGTTATTGATTTTGAAGCAAAAAAAGATGCAGCACTTGTGCTCATTCAATCTGCTGAAATTTTATTTTGTTTAGATTTTAATGTTTTACACCGAACCAAACACCTCGAAAAACATTTAGAAGCAGCCGAAGGGATTAAAGTACTGATTGATCATCATGAACAACCACAAGAATCGGCATTTCAATTTGGCATTAGTAATACTGCCAAAAGTTCTACTTGCGAAATGGTGTATGATTTTATTATGCAATCTGAACGTCCTGAATTATTAGATGTAACTATTGCTACTTGTTTATATACTGGTACAATGACTGATACCGGCTCGTTCAGGTTTCCTGCAACTTCAGCATCAGTACACAGAATGGTGGCACATTTTAAAGATTTAGGCTTACAGCATACGCCCATTCATGATAACATTTATGATAGTTTTTTAGAAAATCGGCTTCGTTTTATTGGGAATGCTTTACTGAACAGAATGGAGGTATTGTACGAATACAATACGGCAGTCATGTCAATCCCCAGAGCTGATATCATTCAATATGATATTAAAACGGGCGATACGGAAGGCTTGGTAAATTATTTATTAACCATTAAAGGCATTAAGTTTGGGGCCATTGTAATTGACAGGAATGAAGAAAGAAAATGGAGTTTTCGTAGTAAGGGAGATTTTGATGTGAACATATTTGCCCGTAATCATTTTGAAGGCGGCGGACACAAAAATGCAGCCGGGGGCAGAAGTAGTGATACTTTAGAAAAAACTTTAGAACATTTTTACAATGTTATTCCGGCTTACAAGGAAGCCCTGCAATAATGTTTTAAAATTTGTTCTAACTAAATTGTAAACAATAACAATACATAAACCAATGAAAATTTCAACAACAATTCTGGGGGTTGCGCTGCTGCTTGCAGGTTGTCATCAGTACAACAAAACCAAAACGGGCCTGGTATATAAAATTATACATGGCAATAGTAAGGTGCTGTTAAAACAAGGTGATATTATTAAATTTAATATTGAATACAAAATGAAAGTGGGAGGGAAAGACTCTATCTTGAATTCTACTTTCGGGCATATTCCTGCATTTGTAAAAATTGATACTGCATCTTTTGGTAAACATAGCTTTACTGAAGTGTTATTGCAATGTGCTCCGGGCGATAAAATTAATTTTGTAATGAGTATTGATACACTCAAAAATCTGGGCATGATTCCTGAATACAATGAACTGTTTAAAAAAGGCGGTACTATAGATGGCAGGGTGGATATTTTGAAAGTTTACAATAATGATGCAGCAGTTAATGCTGATTACCAAAAAGAAATGGAAGAGGAGAAAAGCAGAGAAATTAAAGATTTACAGGCCTATGCTGCAAAAAATAATATTAAAACTATCCAATCACCCAATGGAGTTTTGGTAGAGGTACAAACAGAAGGCCAGGGGCCAAAAGCCGATTCAGGCATGCAGGCATCTGTATATTATAAAGGCTACCTTGAAAATGGAAAAAAATTTGATGGCAATATGGATACGGCTACTGCTAAAAAGCCACCCTTTACCTTTGTTGTTGGCAAACACAATGTAATTCAGGGTTGGGATGATGGATTGAAATATTTTGCAAAAGGAGGGAAGGGCCGTTTATTGGTACCTGCTATGTTGGGTTATGGTCCACAGGGCAGTCCTCCGGTGATTCCTCCATACACCAATTTAATTTTTGATATTGAAGTTACGGATGTAACCATACCAGCTCCACAAAAAGCACCTGCTCCGTTATTACCCGGTTCAGTGAAACCAGTTAAATAAAAAGTATAGATTGTTCAGTTTTTGAAAGCTCCTGAAAGGGGGCTTTTTTTATGATGCCATATAAGCATTGTACAATGTAATACACTCCTGCGCAGCAGCTACATCATGCACCCGTAAAATGTTTGCACCATTTATTAAACCCGCCATGTGCATGGCTGTTGTTGCATTAAGTGCCTCACTGGCATTTTCTTTTTGAAGTGTTTTATATAAAAAAGACTTTCTTGAAATGCCCAACAAAATGGGCTTATGCAGTATCTGAAAAATACTGAGTTGTTTAATCAATAAAAAATTCTGCTGAATATTTTTGCTGAATCCAATGCCGGGGTCAATTATCATATCTATAATTCCGGCCTCTTTTGCCAGCGTGGTTTTTTTGATAAAATAGTCTACAATATCTAAACAAATATCCTCGTATGAAGTATACTTTTGCATGGTTTGAGGTGTGCCCTGCATATGCATACAAATATAGGGTACGTGCAGATTTGCAACCGTTTCAATCATTTTCGGGTCTAAATTTCCACCGCTAATATCATTCACTATATCAGCACCTGCCTCAACAGCAGCTTTGGCTACAGAGGCATAAAAAGTATCTACCGATATAAAAACTTCAGGTAACGTTTTACGAATTTGTGTAATTACCGGAATAATGCGTTCCATTTCTGTTGCAGCTGTTTGCAGACTACTTTTAGGATGGGTGCTTTGTCCGCCTATGTCTATAATAACAGCCCCCTCTTTTGTCATTTTTTCTGCCTGCTCAACTGCTGTTTGTATGGTGGTTTGCCGGCTGTCTTTAAAAAAAGAATCGGGTGTTGCATTAATAATGCCCATAATGATGGGTTTTTCAATTACCAATAACCTTCCATTACAATTGAGCGTATACATTCTTTGCTTTCATTTATCTTGCAACAAAATTAATAGTAAAGCAGTCTGTTTGTTCTAATTGAAAATAATTGATATTTTCATCAAAATTATATTGCATTCTTTATTTCAATAGAATAACCGGGTTATATACTCAGGCCTTTAACAAATGAATATGAACATTACTAACCAGCAGTACGATGCAGTAATACAGCAGTGTAAAAAAATTTTTGTTCAAAAAGCGGCAGATTATGGAACAGCCTGGCGTGTTTTAAGAATTGTTTCTGTGGTAGATCAGTTATTTATTAAGGCATTGCGCATTAGAACGATACAAGATAAAAAAACACAATTGGTAGCAGATGATATCGCCTCTGAATTTAAAGCCATTGTGAATTATGCAGTGATTGGATTAATTCAACTTGAAATTGGAGATGCCAAAGTAGAAGAAATTCCGGTTACGCAGGTAGAAGAGTGGTATGAAAAGCAAATACAGATTGCCAAAAACATTATGCAAAATAAAAATCATGATTATGGTGAGGCCTGGCGAGAAATGAGTCAGGAAAGTTTTGCCGATTTAATTCTAATGAAATTGATGCGCATCAAGCAGATTTTATTTAATGATGGCAAAACGATTGTAAGCGAGGGAATTGATGCCAATTTTATTGATATTATCAATTATGCCGTATTTGCATTAATATTAATGCATGAATAAATACAGGATATAAATTAAGCTAGCTTTTATCAAGTTGTTTGAAACTTGGTTATAAAAATATTTTTTAATTTTCATTTTGCCATTTGAATTTTATTAACAGATTAACGAATTAAAATTACTGCCATGAAATATTTAATAATAATTGTCAGGTGGTTGGTGGGGCTGTTATTTATTTTTTCAGGTTTGGTAAAAGCCAATGATCCACTTGGGTTAAGTTACAAAATGCAGGAATTTTTTGAGGCATGGCATTGGAATTTTTTCGATTCATTTTCATTGTACATGGCATTTGGTATGAATCTTTTGGAAGTGCTGGCCGGCGTTGCCATTATTATTGGCTGGAAGGCTCGGTTTTTTAGCAGGTTATTATTGATACTGATTGTATTTTTTACATTTTTAACCAGCTACGTCTTATTCAGTGGCAAAATAAAAGCTTGTGGCTGTTTTGGAGATTGTATTCCTTTAACACCCATTCAAACTTTTACGAAGGACGTATTGTTATTAATACTCATTATTTTTCTTGTTTTCACAACTAAATATGTAAAGCCTTTCTTTTCATCAGGCGTTGCATTCGTTACATTAATTGGCGTAGTGCTGATATTAGCTATTACACAATGGTATGTTTTGCGGCATTTACCCTTTATTGATTGTTTGCCCTATAAAATTGGGAACAATCTGTTAGATGAAATGAAAACACCAGAAAATGCAGTTTCGGATGTTTACACCTATACTTTTCAATATCAAAAAGATGGAAAAATGATTGAGTTTGCTGAAGACAGTATTCCGGATGATTTAGATAGCAGTTATGTATTTGTTGACAGATCTGCCAAATTGATTAAAAAAGGCAATGGGTTAACGGCCGCCATTGCCGATTTTGCATTACAAACCGCTGATGGATCTGATACTACACAGGCCCTTTTACAAACAAAAGGCAGGTATATTCTTCTTTTTTCCCGTGATTTTTCGAATGTAAAAAAGTGGGAAGAGATGTTTCAGAAAATATACCAGGATGCCGGCAGTATGCATATTCCTGTTTTTATCGTTACGGCTGACCTGGCGGAAGGAAAGCGTTTGTTCCCAAATGTTAACGTATTACAATGCGATGCAACAGTGATGAAAACCGCTGCAAGAGTAAATCCAACTTATATTATAATGCAAGGTCCAACTGTAAAAAATAAAATAAGTTTTGCAGATGCACAAAGCGTATTGGCTTTTCTAAAACAAGAATAATGGCAATTTTTATTCTAAAAAAATCATTATATGGAATGCTGGTACTATTGGGTGTTTTGTTGCTGGTATTCACACTGTTTCAAGGTTTAGGTGATCCTGCAAGATTAATCATGGGGCAAACTGCTGACAAAGCCACCATTCAAAATATTCGGAAACAATTGGCATTGGATGAACCCAAATGGAAACAATTTTTAATTTACATCAATGATGTTTCTCCACTTTCTATTTATCCCGAAAAGGCCATTTTTCAAAAAAATTTAAATGGCTTTTTCATTGGTGGCCATTATAAAGTTGGTATCAAACTGCCTTATTTAGGCCGTTCTTATCAAAGCCGGAAAACAGTAACAGCAATTTTAACAGAGGCATTTCCCAATACCATATTACTCACTGTTGCGGCTATACTTATGGCGTTTTTGTTAGGCATTAGCTTAGGTGTTTTGGCTGCTGTGAAGAAAGGAAGTTGGATCGATACAACCACTGTATTTACCAGCATATTGGGAATTTCTGTTCCTTCTTTTTTTACAGGAATTGTAATAGCTTATCTGTTTGGTTTTTTATTGTCTCAATATACCGGTCTGCACATGCTGGGCAGTTTATATTATATTGATCCTTTTAAAGGAAAGCAACTAGACTTGAAAAACTTAATTCTTCCGGCCATTACTTTGGGTATACGACCGCTTGCCATTTTTACCCAATTAACCAGAAGTAGTTTATTGAATGAGTTGCAACAGGATTATATTCGAACAGCATATGCCAAAGGATTAACTCGTACTAAAGTACTATTTGTTCATGCGTTAAAAAATGCATTGAATCCTATTATTACTGCCATAACCGGTTGGTTTGCGGAATTACTGGCAGGCGCATTTTTTGTGGAATATATTTTTGGTTGGAATGGGATTGGAAAAGTTACGGTAGATGCTCTGGAACAACTTGATTTTCCGGTAGTTATGGGCAGTGTTTTGTTAACAGCTTGCTTTTTTATTGTAATGAATATACTCTCCGATGTTTTGTATGCATGGATTGATCCCAGAGTAAAATAACATAGTTCTAATTAACTGATTTTTATCATTTCTTACATAATCGTTTTTACTACCTTTATCATGCAATTCTGCAATCACCTTCTTACATGTGGTTTTTAAACAAATCCTATACTTATATATTTTTATTTTATAAAATAATATATATATGTATTTGTGAATGCCGCATGTAATAAAACAAATTCTTACGTATGAAAAATGTACATGAATTGTTAGAAAAACAAACTGCTAAATTTAATTATATTAGCAGCAAAGCAACTGTTCTGGAAGCGCTTGTTTTAATGAAGGTGGCGAATGTTAGTTATGTTATTGTTACGGATGATGACCAGTATAAAGGTATTGTTTGTGAAAAAGACTGCCTGCATAAAATTGCATTGAACGGACTGTGTCCGGAAAAAACTTTTGTAAAAGATATTTTGATAAAAGATTTCCCGATTGTTGAACCGGAAGATAGTACAGAACGTTGTATGGAATTAATGAACAGTTTCCAGATTTTATATCTGCCGGTTTTTAAAGGGCATAAATTTTTAGGTGTTCTAAGTATTTATGACATTTTAAAGGAAACTGCAGAAGAACAACATTTAAAGCATAATGAAGATTATACCTATGCTTAATATTGGAGTTAGCGAATAACTACTTCAGTAATAAGTTTTTCCTGCAACGCCTCATTAATACGTTCAATAATTTGGCTTTTTTGATATTGTAGCTCATTTTTTAATGGGCCTACAGGCGTATATACAAATAATGTATTATTAATAATCTCTATTTTTGTAGTGTACTTAGCAATTGTTTTACCCATCACTTCTTCCCAAATTTGGGTAATTTGAACGGCTCTCAGCCCATTGCGTAAATTGCTTTTATTTACAAACTGATGGAGCGCATCTCCAATACTAAATTCTCCCATGCTGTAAAGATACTTTGGTTATAATGTAATTAAACTAAAATTTACCTGCATTTTTTTTAAATAATTGCTGAGCCTTTCGGCGTGCGTATCCGTAATAAATACCTGACAGTTTTCCTGTACACAAACTATATAAAATAACTGATGCATTCGTTGCTCATCTAATTTTTCAAACACATCATCCAGCAACATAATGGGAGCAACTTTTTTTTGTTCTTTTAAAACAGAAAATTCTGCCAGTTTAATGGCTAACAACAATGTTTTTCTCTGCCCCTGCGATGCCCTGTTTTTAAAACTGTTTTCCTGCATGGTTATTTCAAGATCATCTTTATGAATGCCGGAATTGGTTCTTTGTAACAGCATATCTTTTTGTAACGAAGCCTTCAGTAAATCTTTAAAACTGTTTTCATTCAATTGGCTGATGTAGCTGATTGAAATACCATCATCGCTACCTGCAATTAATTGATAGTTTTCCAAAATTTTTGGAATGAATTCAATAGTGAATTTTTTTCTGTGTTGGTAAATAATGCTGCCATAATACACAAACTGGGTATCAATGGCTTCCAACAAAGTAATATCGTGCTGCCCGGTGCCGGCTATTTGTTTCAATAAACTGTTGCGTTGTTGTAGTAATTTATTGTATTGAATCAGTGCTTCTAAATAGGTAGCATTGTATTGTGATAAAATGGTATCAATCAGCCTTCGTCTTTCTTCGCTCAGTCCTACAACAATTGCAGCATCATCGGGCGCAATCATTACACAGGGAAACCGGCCAATATGTTCAGAAAATTTTTTATAAGTTTCCTGATCTAATAAAAATTCTTTTTTATTATTTTCCCGCAAAATGGCAACAGTTTCAAAAGATTGATTATTATTTTCGAACAAACCTTCCAAACGCATACCCTTTTTACCTTGCTGAACTGAAAATGTATCCTGTCGGGCAAAATAACTTTTGGTAAAACACAAATAATAAATTGCATCCAGCAAATTGGTTTTACCGGTACCATTTGGTCCGCATATCCCGGTTACAGCCTCAGTAAACTCCCAACTGTTACTGCCGTAATTTTTAAATTGAAATAATGATATCTTCTTCAAATAAAGCATGATAGATTTGCAAAATAAGCAGGATAAATTGAAACACGTATTTTTATAAAAAAATAGCAGGGTTTGAAAACAATACTAACAAAGGAACAATTGCATTTAACCGTTCAACGTTTGGCTTGCCAAATTAGAGAAGATTATCCCGATTTGCAGGATACTGTGTTGATAGGTTTACAGCCCCGTGGGGTTTTTTTTAGCAATAAAATAGCGCAGGCATTGCAGCAATTATTGCCACAACAAACATTTCATTATGGAAAATTAGATATTACTTTTTACAGGGACGATATTCGAAAAGAATTGCATCGTGCCAATAAAACAGATATCCTTTTTAATATTGAAAACAAAAATGTAATACTGATAGATGATGTGCTGTATACCGGCAGAACAATTAGAGCTGCCTTAGATGCATTGGTTGATTTTGGCAGGCCGGCCAAAGTAGCTTTATGTGTCTTGATTGACAGAAGATTCAGCAGAGAATTTCCGATACAGCCCGATTATATTGGCCGATCTATTGATACCATTGTTTCCCAAAAGGTAAAAGTACATTGGTTAGAAACAGATGAAGAGGAATATGTAGAATTATTAGACAGCTAATTTGTGAAAACATTATCTTCGCTTTTTAATGGCACTATCTACCAAACATCTCCTTGGTATTAAGGATCTTCAAAAAGAAGATATTGGACTTATTCTGCATACTGCAACACAATTTAAAGAGGTATTGCAGCGGCCGGTAAAAAAAGTTCCTTCTCTTCGTGACATCACCATTGTAAATTTATTTTACGAAAATTCTACCCGTACGCGTATCTCTTTTGAATTGGCTGAAAAAAGGCTCAGTGCAGATACCATCAATTTTACTGCTAGTGGTTCATCGGCTGCAAAAGGTGAAACACTGTTAGATACGGTGAATAATATTTTAAGTATGAAGGTGGATATGGTGGTGATGCGCCATAGCGCCAGTGGTGCCCCCCATTTTTTAGCCCGCCATATTCCCGCAGCTATTATTAATGCCGGTGATGGTATCAATGAACATCCAACACAAGCCCTTTTAGATGCCTTTTCCATGACTGAAAAATTTGGTTCTTTAAAAGGTTTAAAAGTGGCCATAATTGGTGATATCATGCATAGCCGTGTAGCATTGAGCAATATTTATTTATTGAACAAAATGGGAGCAGAGGTAATGGTAGCCGGGCCTCCAACATTAATTCCACCTTATATTACAACTGCTTTAGGTGTAAAGGTTACCTACAGTTTAAAAGAAGCTTTGCAGTGGTGCGATGTGGCCAATGTGTTACGCATCCAATTAGAACGGCAAAATCAACCCTTGTTTTCATCATTGCGGGAATACAATTTAAGCTATGGCATTAATCGCCGGTTATTAGAAAATTTGGGTAAAGAAATTGTGATTATGCACCCAGGACCTATTAATCGCGGTGTTGAGTTAGATAGCGATGTGGCCGATGGTCCCTTTTCAATAATTTTACACCAGGTAGAAAATGGGGTAGCGGTGCGTATGGCTGCTTTATATTTATTATCGAACCGTAATGCTTAACACTGAAAAAGAGTAGATATTCTTGTTCAGAAAAAAATAATGCTATGCAAAGAATCTGTCTTTTTCCCGGAACTTTTGATCCGGTAACCTTAGGGCATGTGGATATTATTAACCGGGCATTACCATTATTCGATAAAATTTTTGTTGGTATAGGTATTAATGCCGCAAAAAATCCAATGTTTTCAGCAGCACAACGTATGGCTTGGTTTAAAGCCATTTATAAAAATGAACCCAAAGTGGAAAGTATTTGTTACGAAGGCCTAACCATTGATTTTTGTGCCATAATTGGTGCTCGCTTCATTTTAAGAGGTATTCGTTTTGTTAGCGATTTTGAATACGAAAAATCAATTGCAGATGCCAACAGAACAATGAATCGGAATATTGAAACCATTTTTTTAACCGGTGAACCAAAATATACATCTGTAGCATCTACTATTGTTCGCGATATTTTAAAAAATGGCGGAAATGCTGCCCCGTTTTTACCCGATGAAGTGATTGCAACCATTAATCATTAATTCAGTGAGAAAGCACATCTGGTACCTTGAACAGCTTAGTATTGCTGACTTAAATAGCCTTGGTAAAAATACGATGGGCGAGGTGTTGGGTATTGAATTTACAGAAGTAGGTAGTGATTATCTGAAAGCTACCATGCCCGTTAATCAAAATACCCGCCAGCCATATGGTTTATTACATGGCGGCGCATCCGCAGCATTGGCCGAAACGTTGGGGAGTGTTGCTTCTGCACTCATTATTGATCCGGATAAGCAAATTTGCGTGGGCATTGAAATTAATGCCAATCATTTAAAAGGGGTAAAAGAAGGGTTTGTTACCGGAATCTGTTCGCCTTTGCATATTGGAGCCACTACACATGTTTGGGATATCCGTATAACGAATGAAAAGCATCAATTAATTTGCATCAGCCGGTTAACGGTAGCTATTCTTAAAAAACACTAATTCAGATAGCCGGCCTTTTGAAATACTTCTATTAAAGTGGGATAAGTTTCTTTTACATAAGTATTTAATTCGTTGCGCTCAATCCATTTCACTTCAACAATATCTTCAATACTTTGGGGCACTAATTTTTCCTTTTTACCGGCTTGCATTTTAAACCAATGGGTGTGCTTTTCAATGGCTTCTCCTGAAAATGGATCAATATATTCATGCACTGTAACAGTAATTTCTGCTTCAATTAACAAATTTTGTAAGCCGGTTTCTTCTGTTATTTCACGAAGTGCACAAGCTTCAATAGTTTCATTTTCTTCTTTCTTGCCTTTGGGTAAATCCCATTTACCTCTTCTGTAAATCATTAAAACTGCATCATCTTCATTGGTAATCAATCCGCCACCGGCTATAATTTTCTTTTTCATATCCCTTTTATTGATAGAATGTGAATAATATTACGCAAGGTAAATATTTCATCGTGGCGGCTAAGCTTAATTTAGCGTAAAATTTGATTGATTTTTGCGAATAAATGAAAGTAAATATGCAAACAAACGAACGGGCAGTTGCCGAAAAATTAGTGCAGATTAAAGCCATACAATTAAGTCCAAACCAGCCCTTTACCTGGGCCAGTGGGTGGAAAAGTCCAATTTATTGCGATAACAGAAAGATACTTTCTTATCCCTATGAGCGTGACTTTATAAAAAGTGAACTGTGTAATGTATTGTTTAGTGAATTTGATGCTGCTGAGGCCATTGCCGGAGTAGCTACTGCCGGAATAGCCTGGGGGGCTATGGCAGCCGATCAGTTAAAATTACCATTTTTATATGTTCGCCCTAAACCAAAGGAACATGGGTTGGGCAATCAGATAGAAGGTGCTGTACTGCCCGGCAAAAAAGTGGTGGTGGTAGAAGATTTGATATCTACCGGAAAAAGTAGTTTGCTGGTGGTAAAAGTACTGCAGGATGCAGGCATGGAAGTAGTAGGGATGGTATCTATATTTACTTATGGTTTTGAAGCAGCAGCAACAGCTTTTAAAGAAGCTGGAATAGTATATCGCTCGTTAACCAATTATAGCGTTTTAATTGATCTATCCATCGAAAAAAAGCTGGTAGATGCCTCAACTGAACAATTATTGCTAAATTGGAGAACAGATCCGGCCAACTGGCAACAATAATAAGGTTAATGTACACATCGAAATTTTCGTATTATGCTTAAAAAAATTGCACTTGTTTTTGTTTTGGGTTTAATTGTTCATTCCGCTCAAAGTCAGGTACTGGCCGCAAGGCCGCAATGGGTTACCATTAAATCTGATAATTTAAAATGCTGGCAATGTAAAGAGCAGCTGGATAAATATCTGATTATTGAAAACAATGCCAACATGCAAAAAGGGATGATACAGTGGAAGATAAATTTATTAGCCGGCGAAATCAGGGTGCAATACATACCCGACAGGGTTTCTGTGGATGAAATTAAAACGGCTCTAAATAATGCCGGATTTGATGCCGATAATGAAAAAGCAGAACCGGATGCCTATCAAAAATTACCGCCTATTTGTAAACGAGCTGCAGATGGGGGCGGCCCGCAAAAAGGAAAACCCTGCCATATACAACCCATACAATAGTTTTTTTAGAAAAAAGGAATGCGCTGGTTCCCTTTATAATCGAACGGCAAATTGATAAAAATTCCCGATTTGCCCACTTTACTGGACCCTTTTACTTCCAGCAAAATTTCTTTTTGCAAAAGGCTGTTCCAGGCATTTTTGTAAAGTACTTGTTTAGAAATGGTGATTGCAGCCGGTAATTCAAAAGCTGACTTTTTGGCAATTTTTAATAAAGTATCTAAACAATAATGGCCAATAAAATTGCCGTTCACAAAAATATTTCCCTCTACTTTTTTTAGTACCACATTAAAATTATTCGGGTTGGTAAATGCCAGATTCAATCGAATGCCGATTGAATCTTTTGCTTTTGGCAGCATAGCAACATTTTGGATAGAACGAAAAACAAAGGCCTGAGGTTGCTGGCAACTCCAAAACAGGAAAATGCAAAAGGATAGGAGTATGGTATTTTTCACGCTATACAATTTTGCATGAAAAGTAGTCAAAAATTTCAGTTACGCAATTGAAAGAAAATTTGCCTTATTTTTGATGCTAAACAATTTAGATTTTTTTCAATACCCGTTTGAAAAATTTAGAGCTATAAAATTTAGTTGATAAAAATAAACATAAATACTTGTTTATAAATTATTTATAATTATTTATTTAAAATAAAAAATAGATAATTTCATGCTAAAAATAACAATATTTACAAAAAATTAAATTATATGAATAAATGAATAATAAATTAACATTAGTAATTGATAATCAGTATTTTATAAACGTTGAATTATTTAAGGCTTTACTTAATTTTTCAAATGTTAAAATTGAAATATGCGATAACTGGCAAAAAATGAGTTTTCGCAACCGGAGTATGGTTGCCGGGGCTAATGGACTGATTGGCTTAACAGTTCCTGTTCTAAAAGGACGGGATCAAAAAGGATTATTTAAGTTGGTTAAAATTGACTATCGTTCCAAATGGCAGCAACAGCATTGGCGAACTATTGTGTCTTGTTACAATCGTTCTCCCTTTTTTGAATATTATGCTGATTCACTTCATGAGGTAATTTTTCAGGAATACGCTTTGCTGTTTGAACTGAATCTGGCTACTTTACAATGGGCAATTCAGTGTTTAAAATTTTCTGTCAATTTGACGTATACTGATAGCTTTTTACCACAATACCCTAATTTTGTAACAGATTACAGAAACAGGTTTAGCCCTAATAATTTCCAAAATATTGATCAACCTGTTTATTATCCGCAGGTTTTTGAGGCCAAAATTGGCTTTCAAAAAAATTTAAGTTGTATTGATATTATTTGCTGCGAAGGTCCCAATACTATTAATGTATTGCAAACTGGAGTTTAATTACCTATGGTTTGCAGTTTTTGATTTGTTTGAAAATGACACTGGATAAATCAGGTTAATGCAATAACGCTTTTGATGGCGGTTGATTTCTTTTTGTTGAACTGACTTCAGGAGCTGTGGTTATTTTTTGAAGATAAATTCTATTGGTTATGCAAGATTTTCTGAAACAAATTTTCTGGAAAAATAAAGTATTGGATTATGCCATTGTGCTGGGTTGGATGATTTTTGTCTGGATGATTTTTAAGATCTGTAAAAGATATATCATCCGGCTTCTTAAAAAAATTACAAGTAAAACAAAAAATAAATTCGATGATCAGATAGTGGTAGCTGCAGAAAGGTTCGTAATTCCCTATAGCTATCTTTTTATCAATTATGTCATTATTAATACGCTTACCCTTTCTCCCAAAATAGACAAAATTTTTTCTGCCGGCCTGTCTGTTGTAACCATGTATTATGCCGTTCGGTTAATCAATTACCTGTTCCATAGTCTGGTTTTGTTGTATATGAGCATTAAAAATGAACCGACTGAACGCGTAAAGCAATTAAATGGTGTATTGGTTTTAATTAAAGTATTGATTTGGGGTGCAGGGTTTATTATGTTATTAGACAATTTGGGGTACAATGTTACCACCATTATTGCAGGTTTAGGGGTTGGAGGTATTGCCATAGCATTGGCTGCACAGAATATTTTGAGTGATTTATTTAGTTATCTGGTTATTTTCTTTGATAAACCTTTTGAAATTGGTGATTTTATTGTGGTAGGGAATACCGGTGGGGTGATTGAAAGAATTGGAATCAAAACCTCTCATCTCAGAAGTTTAGATGGTCAGCAATTGGTAATGCCCAATGCAGAATTGGTGAAATCTACCATACATAATTATAAAAGGATGGAACGGCGCAGAGTGGTATCGTCAATTGGTGTAGTGTATAATACCAGTACGGTACATTTACGTCAATTGCCCGGTATGCTTCAGGAAATTGTACGCACTGCAGGTGCCACTTTTGATCGGGCGCACCTCAAGTCGTTTGGTGATTTTTCAATCAATTTTGAATATGTATACTATATAGAAACACCGGATTATTTGATATATATGAATACAGTACAGAACATAAATCTAGCTGTATTTGAAAAGTTTGAAAAAGAGGGGATAGAGTTTGCATTCCCATCACAAACCATCTATCTGGCCAATGCAAATCAAAACGAAATTCCTTTTATAACAGAAAAGCAGTAATATTGGGAAACTGGTTCAGAACAGGCTGATATATGAATGAACCCAAGATCCGGCTAAGCTTTAAAACTTGCTTGGATTTTTTTGCAGAGTTCAGTTTCAATCATTTTTTCAGCTACATCAATCATATTGGCAAAAGCTTTGGCATTACTAATGCCATGCCCAATGATTACCGGCTTTGAAACACCTAATACAGGGGTACCTCCATAATTTTCGTAATGAAAGCGTTTTAGGTAAGCATCATTCTGTAAATTTCTTTTACTGGCAATATCATAAAAGCTTTCGGCTAATTTTAATACCACATTGCCGGTAAATCCATCGCATACAATAATGTCTGCTTTGTCTTCAAAAATATCTCTCCCTTCAACATTTCCGGAAAATTGGATGTGCGGATTGTTTTTTAAAAGGGGATAGGTAGTTTGGGCCAAAATATTTCCCTTGCCTTCTTCTTCCCCAACATTCAACAATCCAACTTTTGGTTGCGTAATGTGTAGAATATGTTGTGCATATAAACTACCTAAAACAGCAAATTGATCCAGATGTTCTGGTTTACAATCTGCATTTAAACCTACATCCAGCAATACACCTGTACTGCCGTTTATTTTAGGAATGATGGTGGCTATAGTTGGCCTGATAACCCCTTCAATAGCTTTAATGCTAAAAAGTGCCCCTACGAGCATGGCACCGGTATTACCGGCACTGATAAAAGCATCAATTTTTTGGGTTGCCAGCAAATGAAAACCAATGGCTATTGAACTTTTGTTTTTTTCTTTTAAAGCTTTGGTGGGATGTTCGTGATATCCAATTACTTCATCTGCATGAACAACAGGAATGTTATTTAATTCGTGGGCAGATAATAAAGGAGCTATCGTGGCCTCGTTACCAATGGCTGTGATGGTAATATTATTTTTATGCGGATAATTACCGGAATGCAAGTACTCTTGAATGCCTTTTACAGCTTCTAAAGGAGCATAATCTCCACCCATTAAATCTATTCCTATATTCATTTGATTCAGTCTGTTTTATTGCTCAACAAGAAATGCCTGTTATGGAACTCTGTGTGGCTAAACGTTTAAACGTTGATGAATATTATATTGCTGAAAATCTACTACTGTAAGGTTTGTAGACAATATATGCTTCGGTAAAGGTATTGATAAAAACAAAAAAAGCTGCTATTCGTTACAAAACAAGTAGCAGTATGCATTTATGTAATAGAAAATTAAGCTTTTAAGGGTGCTTTTTCAGCTACTAATTTTCCTTTGTAATACAATTTACCTTCACTTACATGTGCACGATGGCGTACATGCGTTTCACCGGTAGTGGTGTCTTTACTTAAAGTAACGGTTTCTGCAATGTAATGCGTTCTTCTTTTTGCACTACGTTGTTGAGAATGTCTGCGTTTTGGATTGGGCATAACCTAAAATTTATACTTTCAAAAAATTATTCTAAACCTTTTATTTGATCCAATCCCTTCCATAGGGGATTGTTTCCGTTATTGACCTGTTCTTCCATTTTTTTGAGTTGTTCTAAAACAATCTTATTACATAATGTTCCGCCGTATTCATCGGGGTTACACATGTTTTGAATGGGCAAACAAAGATTAATGAATTCATAAATCCAGTCTGCAATCAGCAAATGACTTTCACCTTTGCCAATATAAAATACATCCGGGTCTTCTTCCTGATGATTCATTAAATCAGGTTCTTCCACCATTTTCACTACAATATTAAATTCATCCCAAAGTAGTTTGGTTAGTGGATTGCCACACCGGTCGCATTGAATATCTACCGTGCCATCAATATCAAATTTCAATTGCATAAAGCCATTCTTTTTATCGAGGCTTAGTTTGATATTTGCATTGCAATTGGTAAAATCCTGATGTCCATAAGCTGTAAAGAACTTATCTTCAACCCTATATTCAAAAACATGAAGCCCTGATTTCAACCCAACAAAAGCTATTTCAAATTCCCTGTTATGGCTCATGGTTTGTTTTTTAGGGTGGGCAAAGGTACAATATCGTATTGAAAGAGCAAAAGGAAATTATTATACCATATTCAGTGACCCGGTAAATTGATAATGAAATTAAGAAATAAACAGTTTTTGGTAAAGCAAAATTTTATCTGGAATGTTCTCATTATTCTGATTGGCAGTATTCAGTTCGCCACATTTTATCCAAATTTTGTTGAAAAACTATACAGTACACACCTATATGTTGGGTATGCCCAAATATTAAGATGGTTAACCGGCTGGTTGCCATTTAGTTTGGGTGATGTTTTGTATATTTTAATAGGTCTTTATTTGTGTTATTCAGTTATTCGATTGATAAAAATCTGCCTGGTTCGAAAAAATGGCGCACAAATTTGGTTAATACTTAAAAATTTATTGAAAATTGTTGTGGTTGCCTATGTCTGGTTTATGTTGAGTTGGGGATTGAATTATCATCGATTGGGTATTGCTTATCAGCTACATTTACAGGTAAATCCTTATACAAATGATGAATTGTGTGTGTTGCGAGACAGTTTAGCTGTAAAGTTAAACAGCCTAAGACAACAAATAGGTCAGGATTCAATATTGCCATCTCCTGATTTAATAACTTTATATTGGCAGGCACCAACATACTATCAACAGGCTTCAAAACTGTATCCATTTATTCAATACCATTACCGAAGTATTAAAAACAGTTTGTTTACACCGTGGGCAAAATATTTTGGATGGGGGGGCTATTATAATCCCTTTACCGGCGAAGCACAGATAAGGGCCGATATGCCCCGCATATTAATTCCTTACACTGTATTGCATGAAATGGCACATCAAATTGGTTATGCCGGTGAAGAAGAAGCCAATTTTGTAGGCTATTTGGTTGCCAGAGAATCTGGAAATGCCTATGTTGCTTATTCCTGTTACAGTGAATTGTATAAATATGTATACAATGAATTATTGTTGAGAAATACCTTTCCGGATGCTACTCCGGCTTTAGATACCTTGGTTAGAAATGATTTTAAGCGGGTCAATCGGTTTTTTATGCAGGAACAAAACAGTATTGCCCCACAGATAATGGATTTGTATGATGTTTATTTAAGAGCGAATCAACAAAAGAACGGTATTAACAGTTATAATGAAGTAGTGGGTTTGTTAATAGCTTTTCAAAAAAAATATAAAAAAATTTAATGCTTAAAAATTCATTGTTGCACTCATTACTATTATGGTTTTAGGGGCAGCAGGTGGCATTGTTACTGCACCACAAATTGGTATGCCCATTTGAATAAACCCTTTATTAATCCGCCCAATGGTTTGTTTGCTCCGGTGTGGACATTTTTATATGCCTCTATGGGCGTTTCTTTTTATTTGCTTTAAAATAGTGCTGCTTCACCTAAAAAGCAAAAGGCTATATTATTGTTTGTTATACAATTCTTGCTAAATATTGCCTGGTCATTTATATTTTTTATTTGCATAAAACCGGATGGGCGCTTGCAGAAATACTATTGATGCGGTTGTTTATTTTACTGACCATCATTTATAGCGCTTCGTTCAAAAATGGGCAGCGTGGTTATTAATACCATATATTGCCTGGGTAAGTTTTGCAGCCATATTGAACGGAGCTATTATGTTAAACTAAAAACTGTTTTTCCACATCATACTTTCAATGGGCTTATTGGGTTGGTGGCTGTATTTTGCATTTAATTTTTGGTTGTATTTCACAGCAATATCACCTTCAACAGGAAAATATATTAATTGACCAATGGGCATTCCTTTATATATTTTAACCGGTTGTTTTACTGAAATTTCAAGTGTCCAGTTGCCACAAAATCCAACATCTCCTTTACCTGCAGTGGCATGTATATCTATACCAAGCCGTCCGGTGGATGATTTGCCTTCCAAAAATGGCACATGAGCATGGGTTTCGGTATATTCAGCAGTAACACCCAAATAAAATATATGCGGATACAATACAAAGCCTTCATCGGGTATTTCAAAATACTCTATTGTGTTGTGTAGTTTTGCATCTAAAATATGGTCTTTATATGTGGCTAAAGTACTGCCCAGATGCACATCATAACTATTACTCCCTAAACAGTCTTGTTGGAAGGGTACAATTTTGATAGTACCTTTTTCCATCTCTTCCAAAATTCGTGTATCCGATAAAATCATGTGTGTTGACTATTTAAATGGTTGATTCAAAGCATTTTTATGTAATGGCCAATTACCCATTCCTGTTTTAATTACATTGTATAGTGCAATATAATTCGTAATTCTGCATGAAGAACTATTCCTTTTTTTATGCCCTTGTTTTATCAACAAAATATTAACGAAAATACCCGACTGGCCATTTGGCAAATAACAGAACCATTGGATTTTTTTTTGAAAGAAATACCTGTTCAGCATAAAGTTACCCATAAACATAAACAGCTGCAACATGCCGCTGGCAGATATTTACTGCCTTTTTTATTTGATGATTTTCCTTATGATGAAATTTTAATAGCCGATACCCGAAAGCCCTATTTACCAGATGAACAATACCATTTTTCTATTTCGCATTGTGGTAATTATGCCGCGGCCATTGTTAGCAGGTATGAAAGAGTAGGAATTGATATTGAAATGCCCCAAGAAAAGATTGTAAACATTAGTACCAAATTCATGCACCCCGATGAATTTTTATTTGTTCGGTATGGTGGCGATTTAATTGCGACCACAACTTTATTGTGGAGTGCCAAAGAAGCCATGTACAAATGGTGGGGGATGGGTAAAATTGATTTTAAAGAAATGTTGCGTATTGAATCAACAGACAGTATTACCCAAACCCTGCATGCCAACTTTCAAAATCTGGATATAACACAACCATTATTACTTCATTATCGTTTTTTGCAACAATTGTGTATGGTATGGCTTACTACGCCGGCATTACAATGATTTTCCGGGAGTAGCTTGCCTAGGTATTAAAGCCAAACTTTTTTTGAGGTTTTGTTTCAGTTGCATTTTTACAATTTGCCCCATTGTATGTGCTTTTAAGAATACAGGTTGTTCAAAATGTTCGCTCAACTCTTGTTTCAGCTGGTTAATTTTTTCCGGTTTTGAAATCATGTCATTACTCATAATATCCAATAATTCTTTGATTCTATATTTAGCGGAAGATAACCTGAAAGCCATCAGTGTTTTTTCTTCAGCCTGGTATTGCGAAATGGATTCTTTATTCAAATACTTAGCTACCAAAGCAACAAAGGCATTATTTTCTTTAAAAAATTGTGGCAGGTACAAGTTTTTTCTTCCTTCATAGGATTGCTGATCAAAATCAATTGCACGAATACGGTATTGATAACCTTCAATATCGGGTGTAATATTCACAACAAAATTATAGCTGCGCATATCGCCCAATAAATGGGTAAAACAACGTTCATTAAATTTTACAAATTCCTTTGCCAGTCGAATAGCATTTAAATCAGGTGCATGTAAGTAATTGGAAATAAATTTATCGCCTGGAATGCCTGGTATATGTTCTTCAATTAATGTGTTTTTACAGGTAAAATAGGTAATACGGTTAGGCGATAACAAATGTTCCAATTCAAGTCCATATACCCGGCTGGCATCTGCTTGTTTAATATAATAGTGATCCTGGTTGTCGTTGAACTTATTAATGATTCTTATTCGGAAAGGCTGACTGTTGCCAAAATAACAAAAATCAATACCTGCAACATCTAAATGATTAATAAAACTATAATCGCCTTTGGTTTTTAAAATGGCATAATTTTTTACTAAGTTTTCTTTCAAAAGCTCCAAATCACGCATATCATAAATAGCACTTTCCCAAAAAGTATCATTTCCACTTTTATCTTTAATGGGTAAAGTGTAGGTAAATCGGGTTAAATCGTTATATAGAGCCGGCAATTGCAATTCTCTACCAAAGCGCATTAAATAATGCCTTAATTCTTTTTGAATTGGATAAATTGGTTTCTTTCTGCTGGGTTTATAAAAGTTTTCAGCGGTTTCTATACTTTCTTTTGTCATATCCAATTTTAATCGGGTAATAAGAGGTTGAATTCATCGTCAATTAAATTCAGGTTTACTGCTCCGCTGCCTGCAATACCTTCTACCGAACCTTTAATATGTGCTGCATTTAGCAAAACTTTTTCCAATTGTTTTTCTCTGGCTTTCCAAAGTTTTTCCATGGCAATTCTTTCCTGTTGAATGGAAAGTTTCATTTGAATGAATCCTTCACTAATGGCCTTCCATTGTTCTCCAAATTCGGCCCCGGTAAGATAATCGTACAGCATGGTCATTTTTTCACCTTTGTTTTCCTGGCTTTTTTTGGCTTCTGCAATTTTGATTAATGCATTTCTTAATAATAAGGCCACACTTCTTACTTCAGAAAAAGTGCAGATGTAAATGCCTTCTTTTTCACCAAAGCGGTCCATTTCTTTTGGCATTGCCTGTGTTACAATTACTGCAACATCGGCACCTAAATTGCGCATGTCAATTTTAATTTTTTCAATCCATTCTTTATTAAAATCTTTTGTTCGTTTGCTTTCATAAATTATTTTTCCGCAAGTATTCGCCATTTGGTTTCGTACGGTTTGAATACAATCTGCCCCTTTTACCCCTTTGCCCACTTCGCTAATCACATCAAAAGGAAAGGTGTTTCTTAATACATCTTCTAACAACAATTCCTGCACTTCGCCTTGTAATTGCATGGAGCCCTGTTCGGCTCTGCGTTTCATTTCATCTACCAACTTTTTTTGATCTTCAATTTGTTTTTCTAATTCTTTCATCCGCAGTTGGTATTGTTCTTCTTTTAAATTCATTTTTTCCTGTTCTACCTGCAGCAATTCATGTTTTATTTTTTCTCTTTCATCTAACAATTTTCGCTGTATGGTTAATTCTAATTCCGTTTCTTTTTGCTGTAAGGCTTGTTCTTTTTGTAAAAATTGAATTTCTTTTTCGTTGGCAATTCTTAATTTTTCGCGGGTTTCCATTTCGCTTTTTTGCAACAATTGCAATTTGTTTTCAAAGTCTGCTGCAATGCGTTGTTGAATGCTGTTTTCTAATTCTGTTTGTAATTTTTGTTTTTGTTCAATTAAAATTTTATTAAATTCAATTTCTCTGTTTTCTAATTGTTTTTGAAGAGTAGCCTCCTTGTTTTTGTATTCCTGATCTTTTGTTTTTTGCCATTCCACCATTTGTTTACGCAATTCGTTTTGAATTTCTTCTCTGATTGATTCGCCGGGCTCGAACTGATGATTGCATTTGGGGCAAGTAATGATAAAAGATGACATATATGCTTATTTTTTATTCCTGGACAAATGTAAACATAATTCAAGAGGAGCCGGGAAGTGGTGGGTTGCTTTCTATTAAAATAAAGACACAAAAAAACCACTGTTGGTTACAACAATGGTTGGTATGTTTTGAAGAAAATGTGCGGAAGAGGAGATTCGAACTCCCACGCCGGTGAAGGCGCTACCACCTCAAAGTAGTGCGTCTACCAATTTCGCCACCTCCGCAGCTATTGTATTCAGGAGCGCAAAAATAAGTATTTGAATGTTTGCCTGCAATTTAGTTTTTGGCTATTATTATTTTATTTCTACATTCTTTCCGGTACCTGAATACCCAGCAATCGTAAGGATGTTTTGATAACATGTGCAGTTAAGGTAGCCAATTGAATTCTATACTGTTTTTGCATGGGGTTGGTTTCCTGTGCAATGGGATGATCTACATAAAATGAATTGAATATTTTGGATAAATTGAACACATAAATGGCTACAACAGATGGGTTGAGTGTATTGGCGGCATCGGCAATAAACCCGGGAAACTGTTCTAATAATTTAGCTAATTCAATTTCAAGTGCACTTAATTGCAAGCTGGTAGCACTTGTATTTTGTAGCGCTTCCTGTTGGTTAATTTTTCTTAAAATGCTTTTAATTCTGGCATAGGTATACTGTATGAACGGGCCGGTAAAACCATGAAAATCAATACTTTCTTCCGGATTAAAAATCATTTTCTTTTTAGGGTCAACCCTAAGCAGGAAGAATTTTAAAGCACCCAGACCAATGGTGTGATATAATTGTTGTAATTCTTCTGCGGTAAAATCATTTACCTTGCCCAGTTCTTCTGTTTTTTGTTGGGCAATTTGTATCATTTCTGCTACAATATCATCGGCATCTACTACTGTACCTTCCCTGCTTTTCATTTTACCATGCGGCAATTCAACCATTCCATAGCTTAAATGATAAATTTGTTGGGCAGAGGGTAATCCTAATTTTTCGCAAATTAATTTGAGCACTTTAAAATGGTAGTTTTGTTCATCACCTACCACATAAATGGTTTTAGACGGGTGAAACTCTGCTTCTCGTTGTTCAGCCAAACCAATATCTTGCGTTATATAAACAGAAGTGCCATCTTTTCGTTGTACAATTTTTTCATCTAAACCATCTGCAGTTAAATCAATCCATACGCTGCCATCTTTTTTGGTATAAAATATTTTTTTTGCCAAACCTTCTTCTACCAGTTTTTTACCCAGAATATAGGTTTTGCTTTCATAGTAAATTTTTTGAAAATCGCTGCCAATTTTTTGATAGGTTTCATCAAATCCCTGGTAAACCCATTCATTCATTTTTTTCCATAAGGCAATTACTTCCTTATTGCCGGCTTCCCATTCTACCAGCATTTGCTGTGCTTCCAGCAAAATGGGTGCGTTTTTTTCGGCCCATTCACGGCTATGTCCGGCGGCTATTAAACTTTCAACTTCGGCTTTATATAAATCGTTAAATAAAACATAGTATTTACCCACAAAATGGTCGCCTTTGGTATGGGTAGTTTCTGGAGTAGCACCATTAGCTAATTTTAACCAGGCAACCATACTCTTACAAATATGAATACCCCTATCGTTTACAATGCAGGTTTTAATTACATCATATCCATTGGCTTCTAAAATGGCTGCAATGCCCCATCCTAAAAAATTATTACGTAAATGCCCCAGGTGTAAAGGCTTATTGGTATTGGGTGAGGAGTACTCCACCAAAATCTTTTCATGTTTAGGGGTAGATAGCCCAAATTGTACATTTTGCCAGTTATGGTTCAAAAATTGCTGCCAATATGCCGGTTGAATGGTTAAGTTTAAAAAGCCTTTAATGATGTTGTAACCAGCAAAAAGTTCGGCATGGTTTTGCAGCAGGTAGTTGCCAATTTGCTCGCCAATTTGGTTGGGCGAAACTTGTAATGTTTTGGTAAAGGCAAATAATACAATGGTGTAATCGCCGGTAAATTCAGGTTTGGTGTCATTGACCAATACCTGATCGGGGTTGGTAGTGTATTGAAATATTTGTTGCAGTGCTGCTGAAGTATGTACTTTAATCGTTTCTACAATATGCATTATTAACATTTTCGGTCTGCAAATCTAAAGGATTTATATACTACCTTCGCCGCCGTTTATGAGGCGTATGCACAATTATATAAGAGGTTCGGTGTTACAGTTGATTGATTGGTTTTATCCCTGGTTTAAAAAAATTATGCCATTGCAAACTTTTCGATATGCTGCCTGTGGCGGGTTTAATACATTAACCGATATCACTTTATTTTTTATTGCCTACAACTATATTTTTTTAAAAAAGCCTGTTCAAACGCCAATTATTTCAATTTCAGCCCCTATTGCATCATTTCTTTTCAGTTTTACGGTTACTTTTCCGGTTGGGTTTTATTTAAGTCGTTATGTAGTTTTTCAACAAACCGAAGCCAAAAAAACGGTACAATTACGTAAATATTTTATGGTGGTGATGGGTTGCTTGTTTTTGAATTATATCTTTCTCAAATTGTTTATTGAGGTTTTGCACTGGTATCCCACACCTGCCAAGGTTGCTACCACGGTATTTGTAGTGGCATTCAGTTACCTCTCTCAAAAACATTATACATTCAAGGCAGTTTCATCGGTTGATTAGTTTATTTCATTCAATGAGCATATTTTTTAGCTGACAATTTTGCATTTTTTCTGTCAGTGGCATAATCGTTGCCAATGTATAACGAATTCAAAATTGAATAAATAATCAGCAATAAAATTTATTTATTATGGGAAAAATTATAGGAATAGATTTAGGTACCACCAACAGTTGTGTAGCCGTTATGGAAGGTAACGAGCCCGTAGTGATAGCGAACGATGAAGGCCGTAGAACTACACCCTCTGTTGTGGCTTTTTTAAAGAATGGAGAGCGTAAAGTTGGTGATCCTGCAAAACGCCAGGCCATTACTAACCCTCACAATACCATTGCCAGTGTAAAACGTTTCATGGGTAGAAGGTTTGATGAAGTAACAGAAGAAATCAGCCACTGGAGTTACAAAGTGGTAAAAGGCGATAATAATACCGTTCGTATTGATATTGATGGACGTTTATATACACCTCAGGAAATATCTGCCATGATTCTTCAAAAAATGAAGAAAACTGCAGAAGATTATTTAGGGCAGGAAGTTACCGAAGCGGTAATTACCGTACCTGCTTATTTTAACGATGCACAACGCCAGGCTACCAAAGAAGCCGGTGAAATTGCCGGACTAAATGTACGCCGTATTGTAAATGAACCTACTGCTGCCGCTTTGGCATACGGTTTAGATAAAAAACACGACATGAAAATTGCTGTGTTTGACTTAGGTGGTGGTACTTTCGATATCTCTATCTTAGATCTAGGCGATGGCGTTTTTGAAGTAAAATCAACCAATGGAGATACCCACTTAGGTGGTGATGATTTTGATAAAGTAATCATGGATTGGTTGGCAGATGAGTTTAAAAAAGATGAGGCCATTGATTTAAGAAAAGATCCCATGGCTTTACAGCGTTTAAAAGAAGCAGCCGAAAAGGCAAAAATTGAATTAAGTTCCTCTTCAGAAACTGAAATTAATTTGCCTTACATTACTGCAGTAGATGGCGTTCCCAAACATTTGGTTAAGAAATTAACACGTGCAAAATTTGAAGCATTATCTGATAGTTTGTTTGAACGTTGCTTAAAACCCTGTGAAGCTGCATTGAAAGATGCCGGATATACTGCATCACAAATCAATGAAGTAATATTGGTGGGTGGCTCTACCCGTATTCCTAAAGTTCAGGAGATAGTTGAAAAATTCTTTGGAAGAAAACCTAATAAGGGCGTAAATCCGGATGAAGTAGTAGCCGTAGGTGCTGCTATACAAGGTGCGGTATTAACCGGTGAAGTGAAGGATGTGTTGTTATTGGATGTAACCCCATTAACCTTAGGTATTGAAACCATGGGCGGTGTATTAACACCAATGATTCCTGCTAATACTACTATTCCTACCAGAAAATCAGAAGTATTCTCTACCGCCAGTGATAATCAACCCGGTGTACAAATTCATGTATTACAAGGTGAGCGTCCGTTGGCAAAAGACAATAAGAGTTTAGGTATGTTTAATTTAGATGGCATACCACCGGCTCCAAGAGGTGTTCCGCAAATTGAAGTAACTTTTGATATAGATGCCAATGGTATGTTGCATGTAAGTGCAAAAGACAAAGGCACCGGAAAAGAACAAAAAATCAGAATTGAGGCCGGAAGTGGTTTGAGTAAGGAAGAAGTAGAAAAAATGAAATCAGAGGCCAAAGCGCATGAAGCAGAAGATAAAGCTGCTAAAGAAAAAATCGAAAAATTAAATCAGGCCGACAGCTTAATCTTCCAAACTGAAAAACAATTAAAAGAGTTTGGTGATAAAGTGCCCGCTGATAAAAAAGCACCAATTGAAGAAGCATTGAATAAGCTGAAAGAAGCACATAAAAATCAAGACATCAACAATCTTGATACAGCTATGGCTGCTTTAAATACTGCCTGGACTGCCGCCAGCGAAGAAATTTATAAAGCTCAGGCTGCAGGTGCACAACCGAGCAGCGGTGCTGAAGCAAATTCTACTGAAAATGTTTCAGGCAAACAGGCTGGAGGCGATACAGTAGAAGATGCTCAGTTTGAAGAAGTAAAATAGTTTGAATTATTATTTCAAAAAAATAGTTAAAGCCCCTGCAACAACGTAGGGGCTTTTGTGTTATACCCATAAAATATTTATATGTCGATTTTATTTCAACCTATTCGCATTCAATCTATCAATTTTAAGAATAGAATTGTGGTATCGCCCATGTGTCAATATTCTGCAGAAGATGGATTTGCAAACGATTGGCACCTGGTACACTTAGGCAGCAGAGCAGTAGGTGGTGCAGGATTAGTGTTTACAGAAGCAGCTGCAGTGAGCCCGGAGGGAAGAATAAGTCCGGGTGATTTAGGCATTTGGAAAGATGAACATATTGCCATGCTGCAACGCATTACCACATTTATTACCCAACAGGGTGCTGTGCCCGGTATTCAATTAGCACATGCAGGCCGTAAAGCCAGTTGCGTTGCCCCTTGGTTGGGAGGCAGGCAACTAAATGAAACAGAGGGCGGATGGCCAGTATTAGCACCCAGTGCTATTCCATTTAAAGAAGAACAGGTTCCTGTTATTGCTTTGTCCGTTCCACAAATTCAGGAAGTTGTGTCCCAATTTCAATCAGCAGCGTGGCGTGCTTTAAAAGCAGGGTTTAAAGTAATTGAAATACATGCAGCACATGGCTATTTAATTCATCAGTTTTTATCACCCTACAGTAATCAACGTACCGATGCTTATGGAGGAAGTTTTGAAAACAGAATTCAATTACTCTTAGCAATTGTTGATGCAGTTCGGCAGGAATGGCCTAATGATTTGCCACTTTTTGTTCGCATTTCAGCTACCGATTGGATTGAAAATGGCTGGCAATTAAATGATTCCATTGTATTGGCTTCCATACTGAAAGAAAGGGGTGTGGATGTTATAGATTGTTCTTCCGGTGGAAATGTGGCACATGCAAAAATTCCGGTGGCGCCTGGATATCAGGTGCCTTTTGCTGCAGCTATTAAAGCCGGCTCCCACATGTTAACCGGAGCGGTTGGTTTAATAACCAATGCGGAACAGGCTGAAAATATTTTACAGGAACAAAAAGCAGATTTTGTTTTTATGGCCCGTGAAATATTGCGGAATCCATACTTCCCACTCTTCGCAGCAAAAACTTTTAAAGAACCTATTCAATGGCCTAAACAATATGAAA
The DNA here is from genome assembly GCF_019249625.1 of Hydrotalea lipotrueae. Taxonomy (NCBI): domain Bacteria; kingdom Pseudomonadati; phylum Bacteroidota; class Chitinophagia; order Chitinophagales; family Chitinophagaceae; genus Hydrotalea; species Hydrotalea lipotrueae. The sequence goes on from NZ_JAESDL010000001.1 coordinate 121,278, forward strand.
GAGCTAAATAAACACGAAGAATTACCTAAAAGTGATATTAACAATGCTTTTATCAATTAAAATTATTGTAGTTATAAAAAATAGTTGTAAATTTGCACCCGCAATTGAGTATAATAGCATAACATCTACTTACGGATTAAGCAACTTGCCATTCTATTTTTCTTCTAACGATTATTAGTTTTCATCCGCAAGCATACACATGCTGATGACCTTTATTTTAAAAAATTAATAATAATGTTATGGAAAACAAACAAAACAGTTCATTAGTGCAATTAGAAAAAGAACATCTGAACCAATTGGTATCAGAAGTAAAAGAAACAGTAGCTACCAATTTAAGCAATCATGTACCTGCTAAATCAGCACATATTAGTGCTGCAACAGTCTGGCATATTCAAAATCAGAAAAAGCGTGCTTTAAGACAAAAGCTTACCAATCGTTGGGGCCTATAAATCATAGCTACATTTTTAAGTTTTTTTATTACAGTGTTAAGAGAAAGTTTCAAAAGTAAAATGAAGCGTTTGAGAATGGCTTAAATCAAAACTTTCTCCACCGCCTTACCCTTTACCGAATAAAAAGAGGCTGCCTCGGACTTTTGAGACAGCCTCTTTTATTTTAATGAACATTTTATGTAAAATAATTTCAAATTCAAATCGCATTCCTTACTTTTAGTATCATTCAAATAAATGATTATGCATTTTCACAAAAGAAAATTTTTTGTTTTTTCAGCCATTCTATCTGTATTGGCCATTGGCATTATTTCTTTTACCATTCCTACACAACCCAAGCCGCGTAATTTAAAAGTGTTGCCTCAAAATATTAGTCATGATAGTTTGGAGCATGTGATGGATGGATTTAAGGCGGCGTTGGGAGTTAAATGTTCTTTTTGCCATGCGCCTTCTAAAACCCAGCCTGGAAGAATGGATCCGGCCAGTGATGAAAATCCTAAAAAAGATATAGCTCGTGATATGATGCGCATGACGATGGAAATTAATGAAAAATATGTGCGCCAAATTCCCCATACTGATAGTGTTCAACTTCAGGTGGTAACCTGCGGTACCTGCCACAGGGGAAAATCAAAACCAGAGCTGCAATAATATTCCGATTCTTTCTTAAAAAACAGATTGCTATACGTAGAGCAATCTGTTTTTTATTGGGGTTATTACAAAATCCCGTGCTTTGTTGCATTTTGTTTTTGTGAAAATCAATTAATGTGTTTAATTTACACATTAATTGATTAACTTAGTACATCTAAAATCAGGAAAATTGGCTAAAAAACTAACGATTACGCAATCTGGTGAAATTGAAAATACCGGATTATCCAAAACAAAAAGTGGTGTAAAAAAAATAGAAGAACCCTCAACTTTATCTTCCGCTTCTGCAACTCCTGATGCAACAAAAGCAGAGCAGCAAAAAAAAGTTTTGAAAAAAAAATCAGCCAAAAAGGAAGCGGCACCGAAAGGAGAGAAGATAGCAGCCAAAGAGGCTACATCAACTAAAAAGCCCAAAACCTCATCAAAAAAAGATGCAACAACGGCAACACAAAAAAGTAAAGTATCTGTTGCTACTAAATCAAAATCAATTACTGAATTGCAGGTAACTTTTCTTTTAAAATTTAGTACCCATTTCGGGCAAAATATTTTTATAACCGGCAATCATCCCAAGCTGGGAAATCAAGATATTAATCAGGCAATTCCCATGCAGTACCTGAATCAGGAGTATTGGCAAATTACAATAACTTTTCAACTAAATGAAATACCGAAAGAAGGAATTACCTATCATTATATACTAAAAAATGAAGATGGAACGATTGATTATGATTGGGGTAATGATAAAAAAATATCACCTGCTTATGTTAAAAAATCAACTCTGTTAATTGAAGATGCTTGGAATTTTGCAGGTTATTATGAAAACGCATTTTATACAGAACCGTTTCAGCAAATTTTATTGCCCAAACCCAGGCAGGTTGCAGATACCACTAAAATTAATGCCGGTACAACTCATTTGTTAAAAGTAAAAGCACCCTTACTGTCAGCTGATGAAGTGCTTTGTTTATGCGGTGAAAGTACCATTTTAAACAATTGGAATACTGAAAAACCATTGCTGTTAAAGCGGTATAAAGATGAATCTTTTTATTCTATACAGCTCAACTTATCAACAGCCAAACAGGCACTGCAATTTAAATTTGGTGTTTATAATACAAATACAAAACAATTTGTTCGGTTTGAAAATGGCAAAAACAGAACCATAAATGCAACAAATGCAACTGATACTTTAGCCATAATGAATGCCGGATTTGCTGTATTACCCAATAATACGTGGAGAGGAGCAGGGGTAGCAATTCCTGTTTTTAGTTTAAGAAGCGAGCAGAGTTTTGGCGTAGGAGAGTTTACTGATCTAAAACTGTTGGTAGACTGGGCCAAAAAAACAGGATTAAAATTAGTGCAAATATTACCGGTGAATGATACTACAGCAACGCATACCTGGGCAGATTCTTATCCTTATGCTGCCATTTCTGCTTTTGCATTGCATCCGTTATACCTAAACCTAAAAAAAGCTACTTCAACTGAAAATTTGCACTTGTTGGATAGCATAGAAGCGCAACGCCTTCAATTAAATGCATTAGATACAGTTGATTATGAAGCTGTAATGCATCTAAAACAACAATATTTACAGCAATTATATCCTTTACAACAGAAAGTCTTGTTTCAATCAGATGAATTTAAAACATTCTTTCACAATAATAGTCATTGGTTAATTCCATATGCTGTATTTTGTTATTTGAGAGATTTGTATGGCACGCCCAATTTCAGTGAATGGCCAGAGAATGGTATTTATAATGAATCGGCCATTGAAGCCATGGCTTCACCTGATTCTGAACAATACCATGCTATTGCTTATCATTATTTTGTTCAGTTTTACCTGCACAGTCAGTTGCAGGAGGCAACTGGCTATGCCCACCAAAATGGAATTATTTTGAAAGGTGATATTGCAATTGGTGTGTGTAGAAATGGCGCAGATGCCTGGCAGGCACCGCATTTATTTCATTTGAATATGCAGGCTGGTGCACCACCCGACGATTTTGCCATAAAAGGCCAAAATTGGGGTTTCCCCACTTATAACTGGCAACAAATGATGCAGGATGGTTTTGCGTGGTGGAAGAAACGATTTGAACAAATGCGTTATTATTTTGATGCATTCAGGATTGATCATATTTTAGGTTTTTTTAGAATATGGAGTATACCTATAGATGCAGTAGAGGGTATTATGGGGCGCTTTGTACCTGCTTTACCCATACACATCAATGAATTGTATAGCAGAAATATTTGGTTCGATTACTATCGGTTTACAAAGCCCTATATTAATGAAGAAGTATTAGCCGAAGTTTTTGGCAATGATGCCGATTTTGTACGCAATACTTTTTTGCAATACAATGGTTTTGGAAATTATACACTAAAAGAAGAATGCAATACCCAACGTAAAGTTGAACAATATTTGGCCCATTGGAATGACGATGCATTTACTCAGAAAATGAAACAGGGGCTGTTCGATTTAATCAGTAATGTTATCTTTTTTGAAGAAGAAGGCAGTAACGCACAGCAATTCCATTTTAGATTTGCTATGGATGCTACCATTTCATTTCGCCATTTAGATGCGCATTCTCAACAACAATTAAAAGAATTGTATGTAGATTATTACTTCCGCAGGCAGGATGATTTTTGGATGAAAGAAGCTTTGCAGAAATTACCTGCATTAAAACGCGTTACCAATATGTTGATTTGTGGTGAAGATTTAGGGTTGGTGCCAGCCTGTGTTCCGGAAGTAATGCGTCAGTTAGGTTTATTAAGCCTCGAAATTCAACGAATGCCTAAAAACCCACAGCAAACATTTTTTCATCCCAATGATGCGCCTTATTTAAGTGTGGTTACCCCCTCTACTCATGATATGAGCACCATTAGGGGCTGGTGGGAAGAAGATAAGCATAAAATTCAACAATTTTACAACAATGAATTAGGGCAATGGGATAATGCCCCTTATTATTGTGAAGCCTGGATTAACACAGCCATTGTATTGCAACATTTGTATTCGCCGGCTATGTGGAGCATATTTCAGTTGCAGGATTTGTTAGGAATGGATGAATCCATCAGAAGAAACAATCCGAATGATGAACGTATTAATATTCCATCCAATCCAAAACATTATTGGCGTTATAGAATGCATCTTACATTAGAGCAGCTCATTGATGCTAATTTGTTTAATGAAGCGCTGCAAAAAATGGTGCAGGAAAGCGGCAGATAGTCTGTCAATTTCTTTTTTAATATTGTATAAATCGGTATTGTTGCCGGTTTATTTTTTTAGAAGCCATTCGTTTGGCGTTTCTTTGCGGTTATTTTATGCATTGCAAATGAAATTATATTATAAAAAAATAGAACTTCCTTTTGAGTATCCATTTACAATTTCAGGAGGGCGAACAAAAACCCATCAGCCATCATTATTGGTAGCGCTGCAATTAGGTTCACTAATAGGTTATGGCGAAGCACCTGCCATTCAATATTATGATGTTACGGTGGATTCAATGATAGAAGCATTGGAGCAAAAAAGAGCTTTTGTTGAAAAATTTGCTTTAACCGAACCTGAGCGTTATTGGCATTATTTGCATCATTTATTTCCAAGCAATCCTTTTCTGGTAGCTGCATTGGATATGGCTGCATGGGATTTGTTTGGTAAAATGGAACAACAATTGGTTTACCGTTTATGGAATGTAACATGGGATAATACACCACTTACCGATTATACCATTGGCATTGATACGCCTGAAAATATGGTAAACAAAATGCTGGCTAAACCCTGGCCCATCTATAAAATTAAACTGGGTGTTCCCAACGATATTGAGCTGGTAGCTCTATTACGAAAACACACTAATGCAGTATTTAGAATAGATGCCAATGCCGGCTGGACTTTAGAAGAAGCGCTCATCAAAATTCCTCAATTACAACAATTAGGTGTGCAATTCATTGAACAACCATTAGCAAAAGAAGATTGGGGAGGAATGAAGGTTTTGTATCAAACATCATCTTTGCCTTTAATTGCAGATGAAAGTTGTGTGCTTGAAACCGATGTTGAAAAATGTTTACATCATTTTCATGGCATAAACATTAAATTAACCAAATGCAGTGGATTAACACCAGCCAAACGTATGATTGCTCAGGCAAGAAAACTCGGTTTACAGGTAATGATGGGAAGCATGAATGAATCTACCTTAGGCTCTGCTGCTATTGCACAATTTTTACCTTTATTAGATTATGTGGATATGGACGGGCCATTGCTTTTAAAAGAAGATATTGCAACCGGACTAAATTTTGAATTTGGGAAGGTGGATATATTGGGAAAATCTGGACTGGGTATTCAATTGAAACAATAATCTTTTAAATTTTTTTAGATAGGTAAATGAAATTATAAATGCTATGACACCCGAACGTAAAACAAAATTGTTGAATGTTTTATATAAACGACAGCCCAATTTAACAGTAGTGATGGAGAATGTGCAGGATCCACACAATATATCCGCAGTGATGCGTAGTTGTGATGCAGTAGGTATTCAGGATATTTATATCATCACCACTAAAATAGCACGCCACAAAAAGTTTGGTGCCAAAAGCAGTAGTAGTGCTGCCAAATGGCTTACCGTTCATGCTTATGATAATGTTGAAGCGTGCTACAACGCACTTCGTACGCAATATCAAAGAATTTATACCACTCATTTGTGTGCCAATGCCGAACCATTGTATGCACTTGATTTTGTACAAAACAGCATTGCTTTGGTTTTTGGTAATGAACATGAAGGAGTTAGTGAAGATGCACGCCGGTTAGCCGATGGCAATTTTATTATACCACAGGTAGGTATTATTCAAAGCCTGAATATTTCTGTTGCATGCGCAGTGAGTATTTATGAAGCATTTCGTCAGAAACAACAGGCAGGGCATTATAACAGCCCGGGTTTAGCTGCTCAAAGTATTAACCGGTTGTTATCAGAGTGGGGCGTACCCAATGCTGAAAATGATTAGTGTTATCAATCAATTGATATGAAAAAAATATTTTTTGTTTTTTACTTGTTTTTAGTGATTCGGCAGCTGCATGCCCAAAATATTGAAAAAGTAAAAATAAATGATGTGGTGCATTATATTGATACCACCACACAACCGGTTATCATTAACTTTTGGGCTACCTGGTGTACACCTTGTATACATGAGTTAAATTACTTTGAAAATGAAATAAAAGCGGTTGCAGGAAACCGAGTAAAAATTATTTTAATTAGTGTAGATTATGCCGATGATTATCCCAAAACCATTGCCAAATTTGTAAAACAACATGGTTACAGTGCTACCATTTGGTGGCTGAATGAAACCAATGCAGCAGATTTTTGCCCTAAAATAGACCGAACATGGAATGGAAATATACCTGCTACTTTAATGATGAATCCGATTACAAAATACCGGCAATTTTATAACCGTCAATTAACCGCACCGCAAATTCCTTTAGCTGTTCAGGAAATGTTGAATGGCGGGCATTAATGTTGTAATTGTTTTGCATTTTTTGTTTGTGCCAGCATTTCTGCTTTACCCTGTTCAGCTTGTTGTTGCAAAATAGTAATACTTACATTCAATTCAAATCCTATTAAAAGTATTAAAGAGTTCAGGTATATCAGTAACATAATAATTAATACCGTTCCAATTGAGCCATACACTTTATTATAACTGCTAAAATGATTTACCCAAAATGAAAACCCAATAGTGGTTAGTAACATTAATAAAGTTGCAAGAATAGAACCTGGTGATATGAGTGGCCATTTTTTCTGAATGGCCGGTGCAAAACGATAAATAAAGGCAATACCAAAAAATATAAATAAAACAATAATACCCCAACGAACGGTATTCCACCAGGGAAAAAAAGTTTTTTTTCTGAAATGAAAAAATTCACGCAATAAACCGGCTAGCTCGCCTTGTCCTATTAACACCAGCAACGAGGCCAGTACCAATAAAATTAATAAGGTAGTTAATCGGATAGCGCGCCATCTTCGATGCAAAAAATAAGCTTTTTTCTCAGATATTGATTTATCGAAAGTTCTTACAATACCCATTGTTGCATTAGATGCATAAAACAAAACCAAAATAAAACCAAAAGAAAAAACACCCACATGTTTTTTCAATAAATCATTAATTATGGTAGTAATTAATTTATATGTGTTTGAGTTGGGGGTTAAATCTTTAAATAAATTCAGCATTTGCCCTTTAAAATCAAAAGAGTCCGGTAAATAAGGTATGATAGAAAAAATAAATAAAAAAGCGGCCGGTAAAGCCATGATTAAATTAAATGAAATTGCTGAAGCCCTGTCTATAATGCCAATTTTATTAATTTGTTGAAAAAAAAACCGAATTACATAAAACAGGGGTATTCCTTTAAAACCCGGAATAACAATTTGCTTGCTTTTGCGAATTGCAAATGCAATGGGAGGGAAGGAAACTAATGTCTTTTCAAATTTTGTCACTCGCCCTTCATTTTTTGTTTTTTAGCCATAGCAGCATCTAATGCCTGCTGGTATTGTTTTGCATACGCATTGTGTTCTGCAAAATTACTGCTAAAATGGCTGTAACCACTAAAGTCGCTTTTTGCTACAAAATATAAATAATTGGTTTTAGGAGCGTTTAAAACAATATCGATGCATTTAGTTGAAGGAGTGCAAATAGGGCCCGGTGGTAAACCTTTGTTGCGATAGGTATTATAAGGAGAAGGAGTTAATAAGTATTTTTCATAAATACGTGTCAACGCAAAATCTTTCATGGCATATTTAATGGTAGGACAAGCCTGTAATGCCATATTCTGGTGTAATCTGTTTAGGTATACACTGGCAATTTTTCCTCTTTCATCATCAATATTCGATTCCTCTTCAACAATAGAGGCTAATATATACACTTCAGTTGGGGTAAGACCTATCTCTTTAGTTTTTTGTAACCTGTTGTTTTTGGTCCAGAATAAGCTGTCAGCAATATATAATTTATTAAAAATTTTTCTAATTGATGTATTCCAATAAAAAGTATAGGTATCGGGCAAAATGATGGTGAAAATAGTAGCAGTATCTACATGATATTCTTTTAACGAATCATTGCTATTTAAAAATTGCATAACCTGTACCGAATCGGTTGAAAAGTTTTTTGCAATTAATTTGGCCAAATCTTCCTTTACTCTCAATTTGGTAATCACTAAATTAATGGAGGCCTGGCGATTGTTTTTCAACATTCGAATAATGCTTAACAGCGATGCATCTTTATTAACCTCATATTTACCTGGTTTAATGTGTTTGGCTATATGCAATTCTTTTAATACAAATTGAAAGGGCCAGCCATATTTTATAATTTGCTGTTGCTTTAATGATTGGGTAATTTGTTGACTGCTTAAACTGTTATCAGAAAGTGTGAAATAAGTTTTTTTATCATTGAAAGCAGTAGCAGGGCTTTCTAAAAACCATAAAAAACCAATGGTTATGATTACAATTAGTACAACGACTGTGCCTATAATTTTGCGCATGGTAGTTCAAGATAAATAAAAACCCTGTCTGCAGCAAACAGACAGGGTAAATATTTTATAAATAAAAAGTTATTTAGTAGCCGGAGGCGGAGTATTTAAAGGAATACTGTTGGTGGGTGCTGTGTTTTGATTGGTGTTCACTTTTTGTATAATTGAAGTATCGGGCCCTTTGGTGGATCCTCTGAAAATTATGGTAGAAAACAGAGAGAGTATGGTAATAATTGCAGCAAATAACCAGGTGCCTTTTTCCAAAACATCAGTTGTTTGCTTAACACCCATAATCTGGTTGCCAAATCCACCTACATTTCCTGCTAAACCACCACCTTTTGGATTTTGAATTAATACAATAAAACCTAAGGCTATACAGGCAATTACAATTAAAATAATAAAAATTACAGTCATGCTACATTTCTTTTAGTTGTTCAATTTTTTTTGCAAAATAAGCAGATTTATCAGGATCTAAAAAACTTAATTTAATATAAACCTGAACCGCTTTATCTATTTTGCCTTGTTTTATCAGCACTTCTGCCATGGTTTCAGTAATAATTTCTCTGGTTTCGTTTGAGGTTTGAGCAATACCAGGTATAATACTGTCTACTTCTGCCTGTTGTACCGCATGTGTATCTGGGGTATGCTGGTTTTTAACAATTTTAAGCCAGTCAGTAAATTTTAAAAGTTGCTTACTTAATTTGTCTTGTGGCTCTTGGGTTAAATCAGCGGTAATGCCTAACGATCCAAAATAATCTATGGTATGTAAATGCGGCGGTTCGTAAGTTAGTTCTTCATCTGTTTCAACCGGCTCCTGAAATGAAGCCCACTGTGCTGCAATAATATCAGATAATTTTTCGTTTTCAACCGCTGGTTCTTTGTTTTCAGATGAAGTTTCGGGCAGCTGGTCTGTTTCGTTGGCATCATTTGCCTGCATTTCCAAATGTTCCACTAATTCTTGTTCTGCAATGGCCATATTGTTTTGCGGCAATGCTGTTTCCGGCACAGCATTATTTTTGTTTTCAGTGATATGTTCTGCTAAAGCATGTGGCAGTTCTTCCTGAATAGTATTCGTAGAATCAACTGCTTGCAAATCATCACTGTTTTCTAAAGGCTCGGGATTTATTTCGATGAAGTGATCTGCATTTTTAACTTCTTCTAAAAATGAATGTGTTACTGCTTCTGTTTCCGGAATGTTGCTGATTGCCGCAAGATCGGTCATATCTGTCCGCTCAGATTGTTCTTCAGCTCTCATTTCAGAAGGGGCAATTGCTGCATTGGTTTTGCTTTCATTTGATAATACCACAGATTCCCTCCCCGCGGTTGTTGGATTGGCCGGTGTTTCGTTTAGTAGGTAGTTTACCCAGGTTATATTGCAAGGTGCAGCAATGATATGGATTTGGGCCTGTACCAGTAAATTCGGTGCATTTTGCTGTAATTTAGCGGCCAATAATACCTGAGCAGGCGTAAAAAATGGATAACTTTTGCAAATTTGCTGTAAGTGTTCTACAGCAACCTTTTCTAAAGGTTGTTGCAAAATAGCATAAGCAGTTTGATTGATTACAGCATTCATGTTGTGAAAATACAATAAGCTTACCAGTTAGAAAAGATATGGTTAAAAATATCATCTGAAATATTACTTACAATGGTTGTAATTAATTGCCCCTCGGCTTGTTGTAACGACAAATTGGAAGAAAAATCATAATTGCGGCTCACATCAAATTCATCTGTTTTATTTTCAACATTATTTTTAACAGTTATGTGTGCTGAAACGGTTAAACGGTTGGCACTGGCTTGTTGTGCAGAGATGGCTGCTGTTGAAACAGAGTAGTCAGAAATATATCCACTCACTACCAGATTGGCATCATCGTTATTGGTACGAATTAATTTGGTTTGGCTGGCAATTTTAAGTTGTAATTTGTCGGTTAACTGCGGGCTTAATTGTGGATTTACATAGCTGGCCCTGTTTTCTATAAACCCTATTTTTATGGTTTTTATTTTGGAATAATCGATTGAAACATCTTTGAAGGAATAAATTTTGCAGCCCGATAGAAACAGCACACCGAATAACAACATCCAGCCATGTATGTGATGCAAGAATGCCGGGTTTGCTTTGAAAGCCTTCATTGGCTTTAAAAATAGTATTTGCTTATTCTTCAATATCATATTCTTTGAGTTTTCTGTACAATGTACGTTCGCTGATACCCAGGTCGGATGCTGCATCTTTTCGCTTGCCTTTATGTTTTTTCAGTGCTTTAATAATTAATTCTTTCTCTTTATCCATAATGTTGAGCGATTCTTCAACCACTTCATGATGATGTACATCATCATGGTTAAGAATTACCGGTTGTCCGGCATTGGCTGATAAAGCAGCAGGTGCCAGTGTATTCTGATTGGTAATATTTGCCGGAAAGAGCGGGTGCAACCCGTCTTCGTGGTGGGTAGTTACATCATGTATCAAAGATTCTTTGGTAAATTGTGCAGCACTGCCGGCCAGAGAAGGGTTTTTAAGAATTTCAAGGAACATTTTTTTTAACTCTGTTACATCTTTTTTCATATCGAAAAAAAGTTTGTATAGTAGTTCCCGTTCATTGGCAAATTCCTGATGCGGAGCATCGGCTGCATGCGCTAAAACCGGCAAATTATTTTGATGCCGTTCAGGTAAAAAACGCCTTAATTCCTGTGCTGATAAAATGGGTTCGTTGCTTAAAACCGAAATTTGTTCTGCCAGATTTTTTAGTTCTCTTACATTGCCGGGGAATGGATAGTGCATCAGTATATTTTTGGCATCCTCATTCAATTGTACAGGATTGGTTTTATAGCGTTCCGCAAAATCAACTACAAATTTTCTGAACAGCAGGGGTATATCTTCTTGTCTGTCTCTTAAAGCAGGTACCCGAATGGGTACAGTGCTTAAACGATAATATAAATCCTGTCTAAACCGGCCTTTTTCTGCAAACTCAATTAATTCGCGGTTGGTAGCGGCTATTACCCGAACATCGGTTTTTTGCACTTTTGAAGAACCAACCCGGATAAATTCTCCTGTTTCTAAAACACGCAACAGTCTGGCTTGTGTACCCATGGGCATTTCGCCAATTTCATCCAAAAAAATAGTACCTCCGTTTACTGTTTCAAAATAACCTTTGCGACTGTCTACTGCACCGGTAAATGCACCTTTTTCGTGTCCAAATAATTCAGAATCAATCGTTCCTTCCGGAATAGCCCCACAGTTTACGGCAATAAATGGGTTATGTTTACGTGCAGAAAGTGCATGTATAATTTGTGAAAATACTTCTTTACCCACTCCGCTTTCTCCTACAATTAATACGGTTAAATCAGTTGCCGCTACTTGAACTGCAGTATCTAAAGCAAAATTGAGTGCAGGAGAGTTGCCTATGATACCAAATCTGTTTTTTATACTTTGTAAATCCATACCCAATGCTATTAAAGTTTAAATAGGATGCTTTTATATGATTTTGAATACTTTATGCAGGTATAATTTCTCCCAATAAAGTTGCCTGTGTAGCATCGTGTACCAGTACGTTTACATAATCTCCAGGTTTGTAATTGAATTGTTTTTTGGGGAATACCAGCATTTTATTTTGCGGATTTCTGCCTTTCCAGTATAAATTGTCTTTCTTGCTTTCGCCTTCAATTAATACTTCAAAGCTTTTACCCATATCATTCATATAGCTTTTTTTAGAAAGTTCATTTTGCAGGTTAATGATTTCCTGAAGCCTTCTTTTTTTTACTGCTTCCGGTACATCGTCGGTAAATCTTTTTGCTGCAAGTGTGCCCGGCCTTTCACTGTAAAAAAACATATAGGCATAATCGTATTGTGCATATTCCATGGCACTTAAAGTATCTTGGTGTTCTGCTTCTGTTTCGGTACAAAATCCGGTAATGATGTCGGTACTAATAGAGCAATCGGGCATTATTTCTTTAATACGGTCTACCTTAGCCAAATACCACTCCCTGTTGTAAGTTCGGTTCATTAATTGTAAAATTCGTGAATTGCCGCTTTGAATGGGCAAGTGAATGTATTGGCAAATGTTTTTATATTTTGCCATGATGTAAAGCACATCATCTGTTATATCTTTTGGATGTGATGTGCTAAAACGAACACGCAGTAATGGATTTACAAGTGCAACTTTCTCTAAAAGCTGCGCAAAGTTTACCGAAGTATTGTCTGCTTCATTCAACCAATGATAGCTGTCTACATTTTGACCCAATAAGGTAACTTCTCTGTAACCGCGGCGAAATAAATCTTCCACTTCGGCAACTATTGAATCAGCATTTCTACTTCTTTCACGCCCACGTGTAAAAGGAACCACACAGAAACTGCACATGTTATTACAGCCACGCATAATAGAAACAAAAGCTGTAACGCCATTACTGTCTAACCGAATGGGTGCAATATCGGCATAGGTTTCTTCCCGACTCAATAATACATTCACTGCTTTCTGACCTGTTTCGGCTTCGGCAATCAATGCGGGTAAACTACGATACGCATCCGGCCCAACTACAATATCCACTAATTTTTCTTCTTCTAACAACTTGGCTTTTAAGCGTTCGGCCATACAGCCTAAAATTCCAATTAATAGTTCCGGTTTTTTTTCTTTTGTTTTTCTAAATTCGGTTAATCTTTTACGAATGGTTTGTTCTGCTTTTTCACGAATGGAGCAGGTATTTAATAAAATGAGCGAAGCTTCTTCAAACTGTTTGGTTGCACCAAATCCCTCCTGATGCAGAATGGCGGCAACAATTTCGCTATCACTGAAATTCATTTGACAGCCATAGCTTTCAATATAAAATTTTTTTGAAAATAGTGCTGTTTCCTGTGCAACAGGAGCATAGGCTTCTCCCTGCCTGCTTTCATCATGAATTTTAGTAGGTAAATCTAATATGTTCATTGGTTAAAATTATTTTGGGACTGCAAAAATACAGTTTTGTACGTTGTGGTGACACTTTGTCAGAGATTGATTGAATAATTTTAAAGAAATGCCTTTATTTTTGTACGAATTGAGCAGGTATTTATATTTTTAAGCAATGGTCTGTTTGAAGAAAGCAAGAACTGTTTTGCATGAGGTCATTGTTCATTTAATCGCCAAACTTTCATGAAGCAAATAGGATTTATTTTTTTGTTAATGCTGGGGGCCAGTCAGGTGCAGGCACAGGATATTTTAGTGAACACATTAAAAAATGAGATTTACAGACCGATTAAGAAGGATAAGGATAAAGATTCCATTAACTGGCGTTGGAAAAGAGGGGGGTTATTTAATTTTAGTTTATCACAGGGTTCGTTGAGTAACTGGGCTGCAGGAGGTGATAATTTTTCGTTAGCAGTTAGTTCCTATTTTAATTATTTTGTTTATTATAAAAAGGAACGGCATAGTTGGGATAATAACCTGGATGTTAATCTGGGATATATTCAAACTACAAGTTTAGGTGGGAGAAAAAATGATGACCGAATTGATTTTGTGAGTAAGTATGGTTATAAAGTTGATACGCTGGGTAAATGGTATTTGTCCGGATTATTTAATTTTCGTTCTCAGTTTTTTGATGGGTATACATACCCCAATGGAGCGCCGGTATTTGCTTCCAGTTTTTTATCGCCTGCATTTGTGATTCTGGCTGCCGGTTTCGATTATAAGCCCACTGATAAATTTTCATTGTTCCTTTCACCCATCACTTCCCGTTGGGTAATAGTAGCCAATCAGTATTTATCTAACCAAAAAGCTTATGGGGTAGATTCAGGAAGCCATGTTTTGAACGAGTTTGGTGCTTTTGCAACCATTAATTACAATACAACTATTATTAAGAATGTAGATTACAGAGGTAGGGTTGATTTATTTTCCAATTATCTGAAGCAACCCCAAAACATCAATTTTTTCATGACCAATCAGTTCAATTTTAAAATCAATAAATACCTCACCGCCTCTTATAGTTTAGATATGATTTATGATGATAATGTAAAAATATTTGGTCCGAATGGCGATTCGCCGGCATTGCAGGTAAAAAGTATTATAGGCTTAGGATTTACCATGCCGTTAAAAAAATTGCATAAACCCGTTCCCGTTAACAATGCACCGCCGTCTATTCCAACCATTATTGATCCAAGAATTAATTTAAATACCTCAGGCAATCACCTTTAGCATTTGTTTTATTTTGTGAGCCTGGTAAATCAGTTCACCTTCATCTTTAGCCAGCAGGGTAACGTGCCCCATTTTGCGTCCGGGTTTAGTGGTTAGTTTACCATATAAATGAACAAAGGTCTGTTCTGTTTTAAGGGTATCGGTTAATCCATGATAAATCGGTGTACCGCTATAACCGGGTTCACCTAAAACATTGATCATTGCTGAGGGGCAAATGAGTTTTGTATTACCTAATGGATAACCTAAAATAATGCGCCACAGCATATCGTATTGGCTGCAATAACTGGCTTCAATGGTATGATGGCCGCTATTGTGCACCCTTGGTGCAGTTTCATTCACCCAAATTTCTTGTTGTTTATCAATTAAAAATTCAATAGCAAATAAGCCGGCACTATTCAGTTCCTGAACCACTTTTATGGCAATGGCTTCTGCTTTCCATAGCAATTGCTGGCTAATTCTGGCAGGGGCAATCTGGTATTCTAAGATATTTAAAACTGGATCAAAAATCATTTCAACGGGAGGATAAACAGCTGTTTCGCCCTTGTGGTTTCTCGATACAATAATGGCAATTTCTTTTTCAATAGCTATCATTTTTTCCAAAACAGCAGGATCATTAAACCCATTTTCAATTTCTTTTTCACTCCTGATAATTTGAACACCTCTGCCATCATACCCGCCCTCACCAATTTTATGAACAGCAGGTAAAAAATTAGTATGCTGAAATAAGTCATTTAATGCAGCAGTAATAACAAAAGGGGCCGTAGGAATTTGATGTTGCTGATAAAATTTTTTTTGTAAAATTTTATTTTTAATAATTTTAATGGCACCGGGTGAAGGATATACTTTAATGCCTTCTGCTTCTAATTGTTCCAGCGCTGCTACATTTACCGCTTCAATTTCAATGGTTAATGCATCTACCTGTTTTCCAAAAGCATACACTGTATTATAATCGGTAATATCACCCTGCACAAAGTGGTGGCATAAATGAGCTGCAGGGCAATGCTTATCACGCTCCAACACAAAGGTTTCTACAGTATAGTTGGCTGCAGCCTGTAATAACATTCTTCCTAATTGACCGCCGCCTAAAATGCCTACTTTCATGGGTATGATACTTTAAAAATGATGATGCAAAAATGCAAATCGTATTTTTTAAAAATACGGTTATTGAATGGTATTGGTAACAATACTGTTTGCAATTCCATTGCGAAGATAAAACGGTAGCACAATGTTATGATGCATTTTGCTTAAATGTTTTACTTTTGATTCATGTTACCTGATTACCCATACAAATTATTTAATGACAGAAGGGCAAATTATTGTTTGCTGATGTTTGCCTTGGCTATGGACTCGGCCGGCTAACAGTTGCAGAACTACTAACTTTTGTATCTCATTTTTTCAGTCATTAAAATTTGTATTTATGTTTTTTCAGGTAAAAGGAAATACTGGTATTTCCAATCTGGCAGTTCAGGATTTCCTTCCATTGGAAGGAACAGATTATGTAGAATTTTATGTGGGAAATGCCAAACAGTCTGCCCATTACTATAAAACCGCATTTGGTTTTCAAAGTGTTGCCTACTCCGGGCCCGAAAACGGCAATCATGACACAGCAAGTTATGTATTGCGGCAAAACAAATTAACCTTTGTATTCACTACACCCCTTAAATCATCGCACCCAATAGCACAACATATTTTTAAACATGGCGATGGTATTAAAGTATTGGCACTACGTGTACCCGATGCAACCAACTCCTGGCAGCAAACCACGCATCGCGGTGCCAAAAGTTTTATGGAGCCCAAAACATTAACCGATAAAGATGGGGTAGTGGTAATAAGCGGAATTCATACCTATGGCGATACCGTGCATTTGTTTATTGAACGAAAAAATTATAATGGCCCGTTCATGCCCGGCTATCAAATATGGAATACAAACTATCAGCCAACTGAAACCGGTTTATTGTATGTTGACCATTGTGTAGGCAATGTAGGATGGAATCAAATGAATAAATGGGTGTCATTTTATGAAAATGTAATGGGATTCAGAAACATTTTAACATTCGATGATACGGATATATCAACCGAATATTCAGCTTTGATGAGCAAAGTAATGAGTAACGGAAATGGTTTTGTGAAGTTTCCTATTAATGAACCGGCAGAAGGTAAAAAGAAATCGCAGGTAGAAGAGTACCTTGAGTTTTATGATGGGGAAGGGGTACAGCATGTAGCTTTGGCAACCCATAATATTATTGAAACAGTAATGGCTCTACAAAATCGTGGTGTTGAATTTTTAAAAGTACCCGCTTCTTATTATGAAACCATTTCAGAAAGGGTGGGCAACATTCAGGAAGATGTACAGGCACTGAGTAAATTAGGGATATTAATTGACAGGGATGAAGAAGGTTATTTATTACAAATTTTTACCAAACCTGTTGAAGACAGACCCACTTTATTCTTTGAAATTATTCAGCGCCGGGGGGCAAAAAGTTTTGGGAAGGGCAATTTTAAAGCACTTTTTGAAGCTATTGAATGCGAACAGGCACTTCGGGGTAATTTATAAACACAGTATCTGCATAATTTCACATTTTTGATTTATCAGGATTGTTTATTTTCGGTTTTTAATACGAATATTTATTCCATGTCGTTATAACAACATGGAGATTTTTGGATGATATGTACCCATAAAAAATTGAAAATCGGATGCGAGTCATTGTTTTGTGCTGTTTACTGTTTGTTTCGTTTGGCCATTTAAATGCACAAACGTCGTTTGTAGATTATCAAAAATCAAATGTACGTGTAGCAAATGCATTTAAATTAAAAGAAGATACCCTTGCAAGACAGTTTAAAAAAGAGAGGCTAAGCTGGCCACCCAAACAATTATACATCCGTAGCTTTAAATACGATAGCCAGTTAGAAGTATGGGCGCGGAATAATAGCAATGAACCCTTTAAATTATTTAAAACATACAAAATTTGTGCATTAAGCGGAGGATTAGGGCCAAAAAGAATTGAAGGGGATTATCAGGTACCTGAGGGCTTTTATTATATTAATCTGTTTAATCCTAAAAGTACTTATTATTTATCATTAGGTCTTAATTATCCTAATGTTTCAGACCAGTTATTGTCTGATTCGCTTAAGCCCGGCAGCGATATTTTTATTCATGGGACTTGCGTAACAGTGGGTTGTATTCCTATTATGGATAATCAGATTGATGAATTGTATTTACTGGCATCTTATGCAAAAAACAATGGCGAAGATTTTATACCGGTGCATATTTTTCCTGTACGCTTTAATAATCCAAAAAGTTTGGCTTATTTGGATAAGATTACCAAGGATGATAAAGAATATGCAAACTTTACTGAGAGCCTGGAAAAAGTATACAATTACTTTGAGAAACATAAAACCCTGCCCGTTATTACCATTAATGAGAAGGGAAAATATGTAATGTATTAAATTTTATGTGGTTTTTTTTAGAATTTGAATGGTAACAGGTGTTTGTTGGCGCAACACCGCTGCATTTTTCTGATTTAATTTTTCGGCAATAGCTGTATTGTAATGCCGAACGGTGAATAGCTGTAAGCCTTTTTCTACCTGAACATCAAAATTTGCTGCTGCAGCTAAAGCCAATTGTGCAATTTTTTCCGGTTTATCATCTAAACAAATTTGAACAGAAATGGCACCGAACTGAATTAGGTTTGGAATGAGTTTCAATTCCTGCAAAATTGCATAAATGCTATTCATGGATACACCGCCTACAAAAGAAAAATCAAGACTTTGCAAGGTAACCAGCACCTGTTTTTCTTTTAAAATCTGTATAGGAGGTAATTGCAGTTGTTGTGTTTTATGAATGATGGTACCGGGCAGTGCAGGGTCTTGAAAACATTTTACCAGCAATGGAATGTTTTTGTTTTGTAATGGCTTGATGGTTTTGGGATGAATGACCTGGGCACCATAATACGCCATTTCAATAACCTCACTGTAATTTAATTCAGGAATATAAACAGCTTCGGGAAAATGTTTCGGGTCAGCACTCATCACACCTTCCACATCTTTCCAGATGGTTACACTATCAGCATGTAACAGATTGCCTAAAATAGCTGCGGTAAAATCGCTCCCTTCTCTGCCCAAAGTGGTGCTTTCATTATCAGATGTAGCACCAATAAATCCCTGGGTAACATAAATTGCTGCATCATTTTTTAAAAAAACTTGCTTTGCCTTGTTTTCGGTTATTGGCCATTCAATGGCTGCATCCCTGAAATTATTATCTGTTAACAATACATCCCGAACATCCACCCATTTACTGGCAATATGATTTTCCTTACAATAAAAATGCAGAATAGCAGAGCTGAGTAATTCTCCCGCACAAACAATCTGGTCATAATAATAATCAAATACTTTTACAGGCTTATCGTGTAACAACCATTCTACTTCTGTAAAAACATCAACCAGTTTTGAATAGCATTCATTGTATTGTTGAGTTAATAAATATTTTGCAATTGTTAAATGTTGGTTTTTAATTACATTAAAAAGTGCTATGGCTTCTGTTGGGTTCTGGTTGTAAAATGCTTCTACCACTTTTTCCAATGCATTGGTTGTTTTACCCATTGCTGAAACAACCAATATGGCCGTTTCGTTTTCCGGAATGTTTTTTACAATTTCAATAACCTGTTGAATGCGATCAATATTGCTAATGCTTGCCCCGCCGAACTTATAAACAATCATGCTATTTAACAAATGATTAGGTGGAAGATTTGCAAAGCTACAGTAATTATGCCATCTAAAAGTTTACCAAAAATTTGTTGGTATAATTATTGAATTTACATGCAAAAAATAATACAATGCTATTTTCATTTCTATTTAAAACTGTAAAATTATCGCTGATTACTTTGGCTTTTGTTGGCAATGGTTGTATTGGTACTGATACCTTACATAGCCCCGCTGTTACCAATTTTGCAAAAATGGAGAAAGATGTGTTGTATTACATTAATCAACATCGAACGGGTATGGGCTTAGCTCCTTTACAATGGGATAAGACGATTTACACTGAAGCAGTGGAGCATAGTAACGATATGGCCAAACACCGGGTTGTTTTTGGGCATGATGGTTTCGATAATCGATTTAATGCCATTAAAAGTAAATTGGGGTATTTGCGTGGCGGTGCAGAAAATGTTGCATTAGGCCATTTAGATGCCCAGGCTGTTGTAAATGGCTGGCTGCATAGTCCGGGGCATAAAAAAAATATTGAAGGAAGTTATAATTTAACAGCCATTGGTATTGCACAAAGTAATGATGGGAATTTATATTTTACCCAAATTTTTATATATAAACCAAATTAACAGGGTGGCATTTAATGTGTAGGGCGAACACGATTGCATAAAAAAATATTGTATGTATTCTATCTGCCCTTTATCTTTATCGAAAACATAAAATGCCATGGTGGTTAACAGAAAAATTTTAACCTTAGATGAATTTACTATTCAGCAGTTAAGACAGTTTCCTACTGCTACAGGTGAATTAAGTAGCTTACTGCGCGATATGGGCCTCGCTGCCAAACGTGTAAATGTAGAAGTAAATAAAGCAGGTTTAGTTGATATTTTGGGCGATGCAGGTTCCATTAATGTACAAGGTGAGGATGTAAAAAAATTAGACATTTTTGCCAATAACCAATTTATGGGGGCATTACAACATGGCATTAGCTGTGCAGGTATTGGCAGTGAAGAATTAGATGATTTTGTAATTTTTGATGATGAAGTGAGCAACAACAGTAAGTATGTTGTTTTGTTTGATCCCTTAGATGGCAGCGGAAATATTGATGTAAATATTTCTATTGGAACCATTTTTAGTGTGTTTAGAAGGGTTAGCCCTAAAGGCACACCTTGTACTAAAGAGGACTTTTTACAACCCGGTAACAAGCAAGTAGCAGCTGGTTACATTATTTACGGTTCATCTACTATGTTGGTGTATGCAACTAAACGTGGCGTAAATGGGTTTACGTTAGATCCCTCCATTGGTGAATTTTGTTTGAGCCATCCCAATATTCAATGCCCGGCAACCGGTAATTTTTATTCAGTGAATCACGGTTATTTTTTTAAATACGACAAAGGCGTACAAAAATATATCACAGCCTGTCAGCAAAAACCAAAGTCGGAGGGAGGACCATATACCCAGCGTTATATTGGCAGTATGGTAGCCGATGTACACCGCAATTTGTTAAAGGGGGGTATTTTTATGTATCCCGGAACAACTGATCGCCCCAATGGAAAGTTAAGATTATTGTATGAGTGTAATCCATTGGCTTTTATTGTTGAAATGGCCGGCGGAAAGGCAACCAATGGGCAACAACGGGTATTAGATGTACAACCCCATCAATTACATCAACGTTCGCCATTGTTTATTGGCAGCAGGCAGATGATGGATGAATTAGAAAACTATTTAAAGGAAACAAATGAAGCCGGTTTTTAAAATTTTGTGTATTCTATTATTGGTGGGTGGGTTACAAAACAATGTAAAAGCACAGCAGGTATTAGATCCCGGAAAACTGAATTATTTCATTAATCCGAAAATCAATACCCTTTTATATGAGGACACGATGTACCGCGGTGCCAGAGAGTTTAAAGCCCTTTTTTACCGAATGGGTGACCCCCTGTTAATACATTTGTATCAAAAACATCAGTCGAACAAAATTTTCGGTAATATTTTGGGTGTGCTGGGTGCAGGTATGATGGGTGCAGGCGTTGGGCTGGCTTCCAATAACCACCAATCAACCGGCTGGATTTTAATAGGTGCCGGATTTACTTCAACCATTGTTGGCGGATATTTAATAGCTTCGGGGCAGAAAAACCTGCTCATGGCAGTTCAGTTTTTTAATGAAAAGCAGCATCAAAAACTACCTAAAATACAAGCAGGTATTGGATTTTCGGCAAATAAAATAGGATTGGCCATAAATTTTTAGTTATGCAAAAAACAATTATTGAAGTAAAGGAACTTACAAAAAATTATGCTGATGTAGCCGCAGTAAAAGGCATTAGTTTTCAGGTATTGGAAGGCGAAATTTTCGGTTTACTGGGTCCCAATGGTGCTGGCAAATCAACCACTCTTGAGATTATAGAAACGCTAAAAGAAAAAACAAGCGGCAAAATTTGTGTAGATGGGTTTGATTTAGATAAAAATCCAAATGAAATTAAACAAATTATAGGGGTACAATTACAATCGAGTGGGTATTATCCCGGTTTAACATTGAACGAATTGCTCGACTTGTTTGCAGGTTTATACAATAAAACCATCGATAAAAAGAAAATATTAGAAGAAGTAAAATTAGCCGATAAAGCCAAAACAAAATATAAGGAGTTGAGTGGAGGGCAACAGCAGCGGTTTTCATTGGCTACCACACTGATTAATCATCCCAAGATTATTTTTTTGGATGAACCTACCACCGGTTTAGATCCGCAGGCTCGTCGTAATTTATGGGATTTAATCAAACTCATTCGATCAACCGGAACTACCGTAATTATTACAACACATTATATGGATGAGGCAGAGGAACTTTGCGACAGGGTGGCCATTATTGATAGTGGAAAAATAAAATCAATCGCTACCCCAAATGAATTAATTGATAATTTGGTAGCAACCGGTTTTGAACGAACAAAAGAAGTGAAAAAAGCAACGCTGGAAGATGTTTTTATACATCTTACCGGCAAATCATTAAGAGAAGAATAATACCACTATGCAAAAAGATGAGCGTTACCCAATTGGGAAATATGAACCGAAGCCATTTTCTGAGGCGCAAAAAATTGAATGGTTAAGAGATATTCAGTTATTGCCCGAAGAACTGGAAAGAGCTGTACAAACATTCGATGCAGTTCAATTAAACACAGCATATCGCGATGGTGGATGGACGGTGAAGCAATTGATACACCATGTAGCAGACAGCCACATGAATGCCTACATCAGATTTAAATTGGGTTTAACAGAATTAAAACCTGTTATTAAACCTTATGAAGAAAAAGCCTGGGCATTACTGGCAGATAATGAAACGGTACCTGTTAATGTTTCACTAACACTATTGCATGTTTTGCATAGAAGATGGTATGCAGCAATAAAAGATTTATCACAACAGGATTTTGAACGAACTGTTATTCATCCCGAACAAGGAAGAGAAATGAGTTTGTGGTTGTTATTAGGTTTATATGCCTGGCATGGAAAACATCATACAGCGCATATTATATCACTCAAAGAAAGAATGAACTGGTAATGGAAAGAGATTTAACCTGGAAAACGCTTTCTTCTACATACTTATTAAAAGACACCTGGGCCACTATTCGAAAAGATGCCTGCATGTTGCCGAATGGTAAAATCATAAACCCTTATTATGTGTATGAATTTCCGGATTGGGTAACGGCTTTTGCACTGACGAAGGATGGTAAAGTAATTTTGGAAAAACAATACCGCCATGCTTTAGGCCGAACTGATATTGAAACGCCAGGTGGATGTATTGATGCCACCGATGCATCACCGGAAGCGGCCATACAAAGAGAATTGTTAGAAGAAACGGGATATCAGTTTACTCATTTTCAAAAATTAGGTGTTACTTCCGCCAATCCATCTACCAACAATAACATCATGCATCTATTTTTAGCAACAGGTGGTGAAAAAGTAGCTGCTCAAAATTTTGATTCCGGTGAAGATTTAGAGGTATTTCTGGCTAATATTGCTGAAATAAAACAAATGATTCGGGCAAACAAAATTATACAAAGTATGCATATAACCTGTATCATGCTTGCATTAGAACAATTAGGAGAACTGTATTTTTAAAGTGATATAAATTTTTCTTTATCTATTTCTGCAATTAAAAATACACTGCCACAAACCACAATTAAATCATTTTTCCCGGCCTGTTGAATAGCAGCACGAACAGCTTCATTTACCTGCGAATAAGTTTTGCCCTTTAAACCAAATATGCTTGCTTTTTCCAATAAAATATCTGCTGCCAAAGCTCTGGGAATATGTGCCTGTGTAAAATAATAACTGGCTTGTTTTGGTAACAACTTTAAAACTGTATCGGCATCTTTATCTTTTACCATACCAAAAACCAAGTGTAAATGCCGGTATTGGCTGATGGCAATTTGTTGCAATAGTTGTTGTATACCCGCTTCATTATGTGCCACATCTGCAATAACGTTGGGCTGTTGCTGTAATAATTCCCATCGGCCATGTAAGCCGGTAATTTTTTTTGTATGTGCAAGTGCTTTTTGCACAACCGATTCCTGCAAATTCCATCCATTTTTATTCAGTTGTTGTATGGATGTTAAAACTGTAATCAGATTATTGGTTTGGTATAGCCCGGGTAAATCTAAAGTATATGTTTCATGCAGGCCACTATTATTATTTTTAATGGTTACCGTAAGTGTTTCTAAGGTTTGTTGATATTTGAAAAGCGAAAACTGTTCCTGAGCAAAAATGATCGGGGCATTATTTTGTTTGGCGCTGTTTTCAAAAACAGATTTTGTTTCGGGAATTACTTCTCCAATTACTACCGGAATATTTTTCTTGATGATACCTGCTTTTTCTGATGCAATGGCTTCTAAAGTATTGCCGAGTAAATTCATATGGTCCCAGCCAATATTGGTAATAACAGAGAGTTCCGGTAAAATTATATTTGTACTGTCCAATCTTCCGCCCAAACCCGTTTCAATCACTGCAATATCAACCTGTTGTTTCGAAAAATAATCAAAAGCCATGGCAACGGTAATTTCAAAAAAAGAAGGTTGAATGGATTGAATAGCCGGAATCATTTGCTCGGTAAAAGATACAATAAATTCTTCTGAACACAGGTTGCCATTTACTTTAATGCGTTCTCTAAAATCTTTTAAATGTGGCGAAGTGTATAAGCCTGTTTTATAACCTGCAGTTTGCAAAATAGCAGCCAACATATGGCTGGTACTTCCTTTACCATTGGTGCCGGCAATATGAATGGTTTTAAAATGCTGTTGTGGATTCCTTAATTTTTCACATAGCAATAGGGTGTTGGTTAAATCTTTTTTGTAAGCAGATTCGCCTTGTTTACTGAACATAGGCAATTGCTCATATAAGTAGGCGATTGTTTCCCTGTAATTCATATACTTGGTAATAATTAACCATTCAATTTAAAGCTAAATACAATGGTGCCTGTTTGGTTATCAGTATCGCCTGCATTCAATTTTAATAATTTTGCTTTCTTCAAGGCAATGCTTCGAATATTTTGGTTGGTAGTAGTAGTACCTCTGGGGTTAATACTGGCCTGAATCACTTGTCCGCTTTTGTTCACTGTAATATCAACAGCAACTTTTGCAGGTTCATTGAAATCATCTTCAAAACTGGGTAGTTTGGTAAAATGTCTGCCTTCCAACCCATTTCTAATGCTTACACCGCTGGTACCACCGCCTCCGTTTCCGATATAACTGTCGCTATTGGGGTTGCCATTGGGCTTGCCCTGATCACCTTTGCCGCCGGCAATGCCTTGGTTATATACTCCGTTATAAGAATCGGCACCATTACCGCTGGAAGTAGTAGATGTACCACCTTTAAACAAAGCTTTAGGTTTGGGTAGTGCCGGAGTAGGTTTTATAACTGTGTTTTCAGAAATTTTTCTGTGTAAAACCGTAGGATTGTGGTTCAATGGTTTTTTGGGATTCACTTTTTTTTCTAACGTGCCAACGGCTTCATCATTTTCATTGGTTACTTCATTGGCCAATACCTCAGGAGTGGATTGTATTTGTTTGGATGGGGGTGGTGTTTTTAACTGTTCATCCTGATTTAAGGAAGGGTTATCCTGCATCTGTGGCGCAATATTGCCCAAACCTGTTTCGCTGTTTCCTAAGTTTACTTCTATTCCATCTTCTGTAACCGGTGGTGGAATTTGAGGCAAAGTCCATTTTAGAAAAAAGAACAGCAAAAAGATACCGATACAAATTAGTAAGGTATATGCAGCTGCTTTCCAGTTTTTTTCTATTTCAAAATTTTGATACACTATGGTGGAATTGTTCATACAAAGTTATCTTATTTTATCAGCTAATTCCAATTGTTGAAAATTACTGATGGAACGTTTAGTTCAGCACATCTATTGTGCTAAAATTGGTTAATAGAACGCTAAACTCTTTTGTTTTTAATCGGATTTGATTCCTTTTCTCAAATAAAAAGAAATAATATATTTTATAATGATAAAATAATGTACCATTTCAACAAAACAGTGTAATTTACAGGCAAATACTAACTTCTTTTTAACAATAAAACTAACTGTTTATGTTACGCAAAATAATTTTCATCGTTCCATTTTGGATGCTATGCATGATAGCATTTACACCTTCAATGGCATCCAGCCTGCCTTTTAAGCCAGGTAATGGTGGTACCGATTCTGCCGGAAAAGGCGGGGCTACGCTAAATAGTGCTGTTTTACATAATGCATTAGCCGAGTTTAAAAGCTTATCGCATAAAGAAAAAAAATTCAGAATCAAAGAATCAAAAGCTTTATTAAAGCAATACAAAGCAGAAAAAAAGGCAGGGACTTCAACTGATACCAACACTCTTTTATTGGTAATTTTAGCCATTTTATTACCACCATTAGCCGTGTATTTGCATGAAGATGCTATTAACACTAAGTTCTGGATTGATTTAATTTTGACTTTATTGTTCTTCCTGCCCGGTATTATTTATGCTTTGATTGTAATTTTGGGCGGATAATATTTTAAATATTATTTATATAAACCGGCAGCTAAAATTTATCTGTCGGTTTTTTTGTGAAATTTCAAATAACTGTTTGCAAAGAAACGGCTGCTTGTAACTTTAAATATTTGCATAAGTGCGGCTTAGTCAAATTAATAAAAGTACTTATCGCAAAATTTTTATTATTTGGGTTCGAACTTCCATTATTTTTGCAACTTATTTGTAAGCAATTTCTTCATTTTTTAAAAACCATCGTTCTTCAATGAACAATACCTACACCTCGCTGGTTCAACAAACTTTTCATTTTCCGCAGGAAGGATTTAACGTAAACGATGATGGCTATCTCACTTTTAATGGCTTAGATCTTAAGGCATTAATAGATAAGTATGGCACTCCCATGAAACTTACCTATTTACCCAAAATAGGCATGCAGATTAACAAAGCAAAAGCCATGTTTCAGTCTGCTTTTAAAAAGCATAAGTATGAAGGAGAGTATTTTTATTGTTATTGTACCAAAAGTTCTCATTTTTCTTTTATTGTTGAAGAAGCATTGAAACACAATATTAATCTGGAAACCTCTTATGCTTATGATATTGAGATTATTAACCGGTTATACGAACGCAGAAAAATAAATAAAGATATATTTATCATTTGTAACGGATACAAGCAAAAAGCCTATACCAGTCGTATTGCCAAACTGATTAATACAGGGTTTAAGAATGTTATTCCAATTTTAGATAATAAAGAAGAATTACAGGCTTATAAAAAAAGTGTAAAACAACCTTTTAAATTAGGTATTCGGGTGGCAGCAGAAGAAGAACCATCTTTTCCTTTTTATACTTCGCGTTTAGGTATGCGAGCTAAAGATATTTTAGAGTTTTATGTAGATGAAATAGAAGGTTTTGAAGATAAGTTTCAACTAAAAATGCTGCATATTTTTTTGAATAAAGGCATTAAAGATGATATTTATTACTGGAGTGAATTGAACAAAATTATTAACCTGTATTGCCAGTTGAAGAAGATTTGTCCGGAGTTAGATTCTATCAATATTGGCGGTGGTTTCCCCATTAAACATTCATTGGGCTTTGAATATGATTATCAGTTCATAATTAATGAAATTGTTGGCAATATTAAAAAAGCCTGCAAAAAAGCCAAAGTGCCCATGCCCAATATCTATACTGAATTTGGCAGTTTTACAGTGGGGGAGAGTATGGCACATATTTACAGTGTTACAGGCCAGAAAATTCAGAACGACCGGGAGTGTTGGTATATGATTGATTCATCTTTCATCACTACATTACCTGATACATGGGGAATAGGTGAAAAATTTTTAATGCTGCCCATTAATAAATGGGAAAATGAATACCATAGGGTAGTTTTAGGTGGAATAACCTGCGATAGTCATGATTATTACGACAGTGAAGAACACATTAACGAAGTATTCTTACCTAAAATTTCTTCGCCTGAAAAAGAAAATGAGCAAAACAATAAAGAACCCCTGTATGTAGGTTTCTTTCATACAGGTGCCTATCAGGATCAAATTAGTGGTTATGGAGGCATTAAACATTGTTTAATTCCTTCACCAAAGCATGTAATTGTTGAATATGATAAAAGCGGTAAACTGATTGACTGGCTGTATGCAAAAGAACAATCTGCACAAAGCATGTTAAAAATACTGGGTTATTTAAAATAGTATTTATAACTATAAAAATCACTATTAAAACCTCCTTTTAACCGGTCGGTTTTTTTAATGGATTGTATTTTCTATTCTGTATTTGAAAATATGGAAAACTTACTTTTGGGCCTTAGCTGATCCTGCCATTTAAAACCTCGAACCCTGAGCGATGCATGATCTACCTGATTCATAGGGTTCATATCACCTTTTAAATCGTTGATAAATACAACTTTTTGAATTTCACCATTATCAAAATAAGCATCAATAACGCTGCAGGTTGATTTGTTTACTCCAATAAATTTATGGTTATCATCTTCCACATAGTAAACATTATCTGCCGGTGTGCCACGAGTGGTTAAATAATTAATTCTGCCATCTGAAAAAAATGCATGCATGATGTTGCCACGTACCTGGTTATAATAGCCGGTTCCTACTTTACTGATGGTTAAAGCATTTTCAAATACAGTTAACTCTTTTGGTTTTTTATTGGCCAGAAACAAATAAATAGTATCGCCTGTAATTTGATTTTCATTTGACCATACAATGGGTTGGGTAAACAAACGAAAAGCAGAATCATGCAGGGAATAAAATAAACTATCGCCCACTGCCTGCAATGAATCAGAAAATATTTTTACATGGTGGTAGGCTTCAATGTAACGATTGGTACTGCTATCTTTCAATGCTTCAGCACTATCTATCAGTAATCGATTAGCAGCTCCCAATGAATCTCTGATAATCGGTACTGCTCTGGTTTTGGTTAATGTTGAAAGCCTTCCCGATTTTAATGTATCTGCCCCAACATAAATGCTGTCCTTTTCTTGCTTAATGAGTAATATGGGCTGCTCTGTAGCTAAAAACGCATCTTCTTTTTTATTGGTTTTTATATTATTGGCAATAATATCGTACCCCCCTATTGAGTCTTTACTTCTATAAACAGCATTGCCTTGAAATTCGCCCAAACCGGTACTATCATTAAATGCCATGTAATCTGAAGTAAAGGTATAAGTGCTGTCGTCAATAAATGGCCGTTTACCGAAATTAGCAATTTTATGCTTTAAATCGTAATAACCATCACTTACTTTAATGGTTCTGTTGCCGTTAATAACTTTGGAGGGTGAAACAAAAGTAGTAATGTTGGTATTAATGTTGTACAAAAGTGTATCGGTATAAATTTTATATTCCGGGTCAATCAATACCACATTCTTTTTAAATATTACATCCCGAGTATCACCATAATAAGTTCCTTCTTTACTGGTTAAAACTGTTTTACCATTCACAACTTTTCCGCCATTGGTATAATTGCCTATTTTAATTTGTGTATCATATTCTAATTCATTGGTGGTTAATACCCCTTTACCATCGGTCAATTTTACTTTATTTTTTAAAAAAGCTTTTTTTTCTTTTCCCAGATATTTCAGGTATTGCGAATAGGTTTGAACACTGTCGGCATCATTTATATGTACCTTGCCAAAAGCTTCCAAAATATTTTGCTTTTGGTCTAATACAATGCTATCTGCATAAAATAAAGTTTTACCCTGCTGTACTTCAGCATGACCCACCAGAGCTATAAATTGCCCCAGTGTGTCTTTATTTTGAAAGTTGTATGTATCCGCATAAATAATGGTAATTGTTTTTTTACCGGTGGTATCTGCAGTATTGGTTTGTGCCTGTACTATGCCCATGAAAAACAATAACAGGCATGTAATTATACTTAATTTTAGAAAAGGCATGTGTTTATTTATGCTGTTGTTGAACTGAAGTATCATTCAATGGTGCTATTAGCGGTCCCGACTTGTCTTTTCGGCCAAAAACAGAAATGTTTACATATCGTTTAGGATGTGCTCTCAGATCGTCCATTAAAATATTGGCACTACGAACCGTATTATTCAAATTATTGTACAATTGTTTATCATTCAGCAACAAACCCAATGAACCATCACCCGAATTAATTTTATTCAATGCATTATTTAAATTGGCAATAGTGGTTTTAAGTTCATTAATAGTGCCTTTCATATCAGCATCGGCTAATTGTTGGGTGGCAGCTTCTACATGTGAAAGCGATTGTGTAATTTTTTCATTGTTATCGCTTAAATTTTTAGTAAAGCTATTTACGTTATTCATAGTTTGCACAATAGCTCCACTTTGCTTGTCCAGCATTTTTTGAATAGCAACTGACGATATAGCTAAACTTGCGGTAGTTTTATTGATATTGGCAATTACTTCTTGTAGATTGTGTTTGGTGTGTGGATCGAAAATGGTGTTGATATTATTGAACACGCTATCTAATGAATGTAAAGTAGTAGTTAATTGTGCACTAATGGGATTGATTTTATCGCCTATCTGGCCCAGTAATCCAGGGTTAGAGCTGGTTAGTAATGTATCACCGGATTGTAAATAAGTATTGCTGTTACCCAACTGAATATCAATACTGGGGGCACCTAAAAAACCTTCTTTAATAGAGGCAACCGAGTTGTTAGGAATATTATAACTACTTTTTAGCTTAATGGCAATGATGATACTTTTTAAATCGCGGTCAGCATTTTCAATATCAAAAACACTACCAATTTGATAGCCATTGATATAAACAGGGTTAGATACCATGATGCCTTTTGCATTGGGATATTTGGCATATAAAAAATTGCCCGTTTTAAATACACTATGCCCCTTTAAAAAATTAAAGCCCAATATCAGCAAAGTAATGGCAATAGCAGTTAGTGCACCTACTTTTGTTTCGTTCGAAATCTTCATAAACGCAAATCTAAGGGTTATTATGGAAGCTTAATATTATGGAAAGTAGTATTATTTTGGGTTTTGTGCAGTGCCATTTACCTGCATTTTATTTTCTAAAGAAAATTTGTAGCGTTTTACGGCTCTGGCAATGGCTTCTGCAATTTCCTGTTGTCCGGTTTGACTGTTTAAATAATCTTCTTCTTCCGGATTGGAAAGAAAGCCTGTTTCTACCAAAATAGCCGGCATGGCTACCGCTTGTAAAACCCAAATACCTTTTCCTCGCTGTTTGGCTTCGCGACTTACTCTGCCCATTTTTGTAAACTCATCTTCTACCGTTAAAGCCAAACTCTGGCTGCGTTCTGCATATTGTTGTGTTTTTAAGGAATACAATACAATTTTTGCAGGATCATTTGGATCAAAATCTTTCATTTCATTGGCCAGTGTACTATCCATGTATAAAGATTCATTTTCTCTCAATGCTTTCTCTTTATCATCGTTTTTATCTACACCCCAGATGTAAGTTTCAGTGCCTTTAGCAGGGTTTGGCGTTGTATAAGTTTTGTAAGCTTTTACTTTTCTGGTATATTTTTTCCCCTTTCTGTGGTAGGTTTGTGTTTTATAACCAATAAATTCACTATGCCTGATAGGATCCCCATAGTTGCAGTGTATAGAAATAAATAAATCGCCTTTTGCCTGATTGGCTTTAATAGCTTTTACTTTTACGTTATCATAAACATCAGTAGTTCTTGTCATATATACATCTATATCCGGCATTTGTTTATGAATTTCTTTTTCTAATTTCAATGCAACAGCTAATGCAATATCTTTTTCGTGAGAATATTTACCTGAGGCACCAAAATCACTGCCACCATGCCCGGGATCAATTACAATTCTTTTTAAAACCGGTTTTGGACCCGGTTGTTGGGCATTTTTTTGAATGGGGTAGGCAAAAGATGCGAAAATTAAAATACACCAAAAACTTATCAATCCAGGTACTGCAATTTTTTTTATCATTCGTTCAAACGTTAAAGGAATTATAGTAATAGAACTATTTAATGTGAAGCACCTATTTTTGCTCCAGTTATTATGAGATTACGCGGTAAAATTAACGTAAAAACCCTTGCGGGGTGTATAGCTTTTGGCATAATACTCCTGATTTCAATGAATTTGAATGCTTTTAACACGCCCCCAAAATTTTTTTTCAATTCATTAACAGCATTTTCTGATACCATTCCAACAATTGATACAACTCAACAATTGGGGGATACGGTGGTTGTACGTGGCAAAAACAACAGTTCACGTAATTCCAAAGATTCCAGTGGTATTGCAAAAACTGACACCCTGCAACTTTCCAAAGATTCTTTAGATGCACCGGTACATTATGCCGCTGCTGATTCGGGTGTATTGCTCATTCCATCCAAACAATTCATTTTATATGGCAAGGCAGATGCAAAATATAAAGATATAGAATTGCAGGCGGCCATCATTAATTATAACCAGCAATCACAATTGGTAAGGGCTTATGGATTGAATGATACTTCCACGAATTTAGATACCAAGCCCAAATTAACACAGGGCGATTCAAAATCGATCAGTGATTCTATTTTATTTGACCTAAAAACCATGAAGGGCCGCACCACCAACAGCTTTTTTAATGAAGGCGAATTGTTTGTGCATGCCGATGTATTAAAAAAAGAAGGGAAAGATATTTTTTATGGTTACAGAGGCCGGTTTACCACCTGTAATTTAGATACGCCCCACTTTGCTTTTAGAACACGCAAATTAAAAATGATTAGTAACAAAATAGCAGTTAGCGGCCCTGCATCCCCCGAATTCGAGGGGGTTCCCATTCCAATTGGTATACCTTTTGGAATTTATCCATTATCAACCGGAAGGCACTCGGGTATATTACCGCCTCAGTTTATTGTTAGTCAGGATTTTGGATTGGGGTTAGAAAATTTAGGCTATTACAAAGTGTTGAATGACAATTTTGATGTTACTACTCGTGCTAACATATACTCCTATGGGGGTTATTCATTTACAATTAACCCCAAATATTATGTTCGTTACCATTACCAGGGAGCGTTAAATTTTAGCTTCCAAAGTATTAAGGCCCTAAATCAAAATTATTTAACACCACAGGAGTATAATATTTCTAAATCATTTATGCTAAACTGGACTCATACACGTGATAATAAAGCACGTCCTGGAACCACTTTTAGTGCTAATGTAAACTTTGGTAGTACCAAGTTTAATCAATATGTATTGAACAATCCATTTGTTAATTTTAATAATCAGTTAAATTCATCAATTAGTTATAGTAAAGATTTTGGAGGTAAGTCTAATTTATCCGTAAACTTGAATCACAATCAAAATAGTAATACAGGCTTAGTTAATTTGAATTTGCCTACTGTCAGTTACAATGTGAATACATTTTATCCTTTTCAAAAAAAGGAGAAAGTTGGCGCCCCAAAATGGTGGGAGAGTATTGGTATTGGTTATACCGGCAACTTTACCAACCAGCTTTCTTTTTATGATTCAACTTTTAGTTTTAAGCGTTTGTTAGATACGGCACAGTATGGCTTTACACACAATATTCCTATCAGTTTAACTTTACCACAATTGGGGCCCGTTACATTAAGTCCATCTGTATCTTATCAGGAAAGATGGTATGGACAAAAAATATTTCGTAATTGGGATAGTATCAACAACCGGTTAGATACCAGTATGCGAAAAGGTTTTTTTGCTGCCCGGCAAATGACGTATGGCATCAGCGCCAGCACCCGTATTTTTGGAACGTATCAGTTTAAACATTCCAGCGGTATTCAGGCCATTCGGCATGAAATAAGGCCAACTATTGCCTTAAACTATTCACCAAACATGAATGGCAAATTTTATTACTCCATGAAGGTAGATACGTTTGGCCATGTACTTCGTTTTTCGCAGTTTGATGGAGTGCTGCCCGGTGCATTTCCTGAAGGTGCGTTTGGTGGAATTAGTTTTGGAGTAGATAATTTATTGGAGATGAAAGTGAAAAGCAAAACTGATACCAGCAATAACGGCATTAAAAAAGTAAAAATATTAGATGGGTTTGGATTTAACTCATCTTACAATTTATTAGCCGATAGTTTTGCATTGGCACCATTTAATATTTATGCCCGAAGTACTTTATTCGATAAAATAAACATTACGGCCAGTGCAATTTTAGACCCCTATCAGGTGGATCAATTTGGTTTTAGGAAAAATGTGTTTACGTGGAGTGGGAATCATCCCACGTTAGGCAGGTTAACGGGTGGCAATATTGCCATTTCAACGCAGTTTAAAAGCAAATCGAAGGATGGTAAAGATTCGAAAAGTCAGATACCTGTTGATCCCTTTATGACTCCGGAAGAGCAGCAAATGCAATTGCAATATGTGCGTAGTAATCCGGCCGAGTATACCGATTTTAATATCCCGTGGACACTCTCCTTGTCGTATTCACTCAATTTTTCGAAGCA
Source organism: Hydrotalea lipotrueae (assembly GCF_019249625.1). NCBI lineage: Bacteria > Pseudomonadati > Bacteroidota > Chitinophagia > Chitinophagales > Chitinophagaceae > Hydrotalea > Hydrotalea lipotrueae. The sequence continues at coordinate 155,594 of NZ_JAESDL010000001.1, forward strand.
ATTGCAGGTTGATTCTTTAAGCAGGTATCAATTTAACACACTAATTTCCTCGAACGTAAACTTTCAAGGCGATTTTAGTTTAACTACCAAATGGAAAGTAGGCGGTACGGGTTATTTTGATTTTAATGCCGGTAAACTGCAACAATTAAGTATGTTTTTAACCCGTGAAATGCACTGTTGGCAAATGTCTATTAATGTAACGCCCATCGGATTATGGCGTTCGTTCAGTATTACACTCAATCCTAAATCGGGTATTTTACGCGATTTGCGCATTAACCGTTCCCGAACTTTTTCAAATTACAACTAATAATCAATTTATTTTTTGAAGGGATGTGCTTCATTGGCTGTATAATAATCCTTCATTATTGAAAATACTTTTTCCTTTAATTCCTGAGCAGATAATTCATCTGCCTCAACCGAAGGTAAAAAATGAAGGGCTAATTTATGCGGCCATAAATAAAATTTTTTATGGATAGGCATGGCTTTTTTGGTATTGAAAATAATAGCAGGAATAATCGGCGCTTTGGTTATTTCAGCCAGTTTAAAAGCACCGTCATAAAACTTTTTAAGCGGTTCGTTGGTTCTGTTTCGGGTTCCTTCGGGGAAGATGCACATGTTCATCCCATCTTTTAAAACTTTCTTCATTTCTTCAAAACTGTGTATACGGCTACGCTCACTTTTTCTTTCAACCAGCACTGAACCTTTTTTATAGTACCATCCAAATATGGGAATTTTTGCAAATGAATTTTTTGCAATGGTTTTATTGGGCGATGGGGTATAGGGTGCCGAAAGTGGCACATCTAACAATGCATTGTGGTTGCAGGTAACGATATAGGCTTTGTTTTTTTCAAAATTTTCACAACCATATACTTTTAATGGGCAGCCAATTAACGGCAACCAGATATTCATCCAATAGCGGGAAAGATCAATAAAAATTTTTTGTCCTCTTTTGCCGGGAATGGCATAGCATAGCATAGAGGGTATGTAAAAAATTAAAAATGTAACAATGAAGGATACAATTCCCCAAAAAGCCCAGATACGGGCAGAAAAGTTCTTTAAATATTGCATTTTAATGTTAGTTTATCATTTAAAGTTTCCAGTCAATGGGCGTTTTGCCCTGTTTCATTAATATTTCGTTGGTTTTACTAAAATGCCTGCATCCAAAAAAACCGTTATGGGCACTAAGTGGAGAAGGATGAGCCGCTTTTAAAATAAAATGTTTATTCGCATCAATATATTGTTGTTTTTCCTGCGCAAATTTTCCCCAAAGCAAAAAAACGATTCCTTTTTTTTGTTCAGAAATTTTTTTTATGGCAGCATCGGTAAAATTCATCCAGCCAATTTTAGCGTGGCTGGCCGCTTCATTGGCACGCACTGTTAATACGGCATTTAACAATAAAACGCCCTGTTTTGCCCAAGGAGTGAGGTTGCCGGTTAAGGGGATGGGCATACCTAAATCGTCTTGTAATTCTTTAAATATATTTTGTAAGGAGGGTGGTGGGGTAATACCATTGGGAACACTAAAACTTAAGCCCATAGCCTGTTGTGGCCCATGATAGGGGTCCTGCCCGATGATGACAACCTTTACTTCCTGAAATGGGGTAGTATTAAACGCATTAAAAATTAAACTACCGGGTGGGTAAATGGTAACTCCGGTAGCTTTTTCTGTTTTTAAATGGGCTACAATTTGCAAAAAATAGGGTTTAGTGAACTCTTTTTGTAACTGTTCTTTCCAACTGTTTTCAATTTTTACGTCCATTTTTTGAAATGTGTTTGGATGCAAACTAATTAAAATTTAGTTTTGCGCCCTAAACATTTGGTTCGGTAGCTCAGCTGGATAGAGCAACTGCCTTCTAAGCAGTAGGTCATTGGTTCGAATCCAATCCGAATCACTACATCAAATTTAAAGGCCTCATCCAAACCGATGAGGTTTTTTTGACCGAAATTGAAATGAATTCAGCATTGTACTTTTATAATTAAGTTTTTTTATTTAAAGGGATTTTTTGGAATATATTTTTCAATGGTAGGGTTCATCACCTTACCCATGCCGGCTTTTTTAAATGCAGGAATAAAAGCAGTAACCGAAATAATTCCTGCAATACCTTCCAGCAACAAAGTAAATGGTGCACTGGTTTTATGCGCTAAATATCCAATTACTAAACTGCCAATGGGCTGAATACCCAGGAATGCCATTACATAATAGCTGATTACTCTGCCTCGCATCCGCTCTTCAACATGGGTTTGTATATAGGTATTGGTAGATGCAATTAATGCCAGCAGTCCACTTTCGCCCAACATAATAATGGCTAATCCAATCCATAAATTTTGCATGTATGAAAAAAATATAATGCAAACAGATGTTAATACATTAGACCATGTAATAATTTTTAAAAAATCTTTACCGGGTTTTAGAGTGGCTACATAAACAGCGCCCATTAATGCTCCTAAACCGGCAATACTATTTAGCCAGCTAAATGTGGTTACGTTGCCTTTAAATACCTGTTGTGCATATACCGGAAATAATGTATTGTAGGGCATTACAAAAAAACTGATTAAGGCTATTAATAAAATAGCCGATCGGATGCCTTTGCTATGTTGTAAATACTGATAACCTTCTTTCAAATTTTCCCAGATGGGCTCCTTAATTGTTTTGGCAGGTGGTACTTTTATTTTCATGAATAGTAGCGATACAATTACTGCAATAAAACTTAAAAAATTAATGAAAAAACAAACACCTTCTCCAAAACTACTGAGTAATATGCCTGCAACTGCCGGCCCGGCTAAACGTGCCAATGTAACCATGCTTGAATTTAAAGCAATAGCATTGGGCAAGTCGTCTTTTTTTTCAACCAATACAATCATAAAAGATTGTCGGGCTGGTGTATCGAAAGCATTGATGATGCCCAACAATACACTTAATACTATAATGCTATTGACTGTATGGGTACCTGTTATTACCAATGCTGCTAAAATGCCTGCTTGAATCATAGAGGCGATTTGCGTAAATAGTAAAGTTTTATAACGGCTATGCCTGTCAACATAACTGCCGGCGTAGGGTGATAGCAGTAAAGTTGGTATTTGTCCTGCAAAGGCTACAATACCCAGCATAAAGGCAGAATGTGTTAAAGTATAAATTAACCAGCTTACAACTATCCTTTGCATCCAAGTGCCAATCAGTGATATTGCCTGACCGCCAAAGTATAGTCTGAAATTTCTATACTGCAATGCCCGCATGGAATTAGGTAGCATCATGTAACAGCTTTTGTTCAGAAATAAAAGATGAACGAGAGGTAACAAATATACATTACAATAAAACCATGAACGATTAATGTTTTTGTTGAAGCTGTTTTTTCTTTTTTAATTGACAGAACATTTATTGTGTTGATTACACTCAAATACATTTTCAATATTAGTTTGCCTTACATTTACGCAATAAATGCTGCTATATGAAGTTGCCTGTTTTTACTGTAAACACCGAGTGGATTTTACTTTCAGCAATTGCTACTACCATTCATGAGCAGTTTGAACTGCATATTGACAAAGATGCTCAGGAAAAAGTAATCAGATGTCGTAATTATTTAGATGAGAAAATGCAAAATGCGCAGGCTGCATATTATGGTATTAATACCGGTTTTGGTTATTTGCAAAATGTGCAAATAGATAAAGCAAAAATAGAACAATTACAATATAATTTGTTAATGTCTCATGCCTGCGGAATGGGTGAAGAAGTGCCGGAAGCCATTGTGAAATTAATCTTGTTGTTGAAAATAAAATCGTTGGTGTATGGCCATAGCGGTGTACAATGGGCTACCGTTAAACGCCTGGCTGATATGTATAATGCAGCTGTTTTGCCTGTTGTGTATACCCAGGGTTCTTTGGGAGCATCCGGAGATTTAGCTCCCCTTAGCCATTTAAGTTTGCCTTTAATTGGATTGGGTGAAGTAAAGTATAAAGGCAATAAAATGCCAACAACTAAAGCTTTTGAATTATTGCAGTGGCAGCCGCTTGCTTTGCAAAGTAAAGAGGGTTTGGCTTTAATTAATGGTACTCAGTTTATGAGTGCTTATGGGGTATATTGTATTCATCAATCATATCATTTGTTGCAATGGGCTAATTTTATTGCATCCATTTCGTTCGATGCGTTTCATTGTACAAATGAACCTTTGCAGTCACTGATTCATCAAATCAGAGCGCATAGTGGACAGGTTGCATGCGCTGAAACATTGCGAAAATATTTACAGGATAGTCCAATAGCACTTCAAAAAAAACATCAGGTACAGGATCCTTATTCGTTTAGGTGCATACCCCAGGTGCACGGTGCGACTGCCGATACATTGCATTTTGTACAGGAAACTTTTACACGTGAAATTAATTCGGTAACGGATAATCCAAATATTTTTCCTGATGAGGATACTATTTTAAGCGGCGGAAATTTTCACGGACAGCCATTGGCGTTAGGATTAGATTTCTTGGCAATTGCCATGAGTGAATTAGCCAATATTAGCGAGCGAAGAACGTATCAGCTCATTAGTGGCCAACGTGGGTTGCCTTTGTTTTTGGTAAAAGACCCTGGTTTGAATAGCGGCTTTATGATTCCGCAATACACAGCAGCCGGAATAGTAAGCGAGAATAAACAATTGTGTACACCTGCCAGTGTAGATAGTATTTCATCTTCAAACAATCAGGAAGACCATGTGAGTATGGGGGCCAATGCCGCTACAAAATGTTATCGTGTTATTGAAAATGTAGAAAAAGTGTTGGCCATAGAATTGTTAACTGCGGTTCAGGCATTAACATTTCGACGTCCCGAAACCAGTGCGCCAATTATTGAAAAAGTGATAACTGATTTTAGAAAAGTGGTAACTTTTAATGAAAAAGACCGGGTGCTGCATGACGATATGATGGCTGCCATTCAATTCATAAAAACTTATCATTTACCGGATTAAAACAGTGGTGCCCTTTAAAGCAAACTTTTCTCCGGTTTGGCTATCGGTATAATTCAACGTCCAAATATAGGTACCACTCGGCTGTGCCAAACCATTTACGGTACCATCCCACTTCTGGGTCCAATCTGTTGTTTGAAAAATAATTTGCCCATATCGATTATACACTGAAAAATGCAGGTTAATGGCTTTGTATGCGTTTAACGGATATAAATAATCGTTTAATCCATCTCCATTTGGTGTAAATGCTGATGGTACAGCAATATAGCAATTGGGAACTGCTTTGAGCAGTTTGGTGTAGGTGTTGGTACAACCTGCAGTATCGGTAACTATTAATTGAACCGGATAATTGGTAGTTCGGTTATTGTTGGGATAATTTTGTACAGCAGGCGTTTGTAAGCCGCTGGTTTGTCCGTTGCCAAAATCCCAATACCATTTTGTAATCAACCCAACACTTGAATCTGTAAAGTTTACAGCATCATTCGGGCAAATATAATCGGGTGCTATAAAAAATGCTTTTGGCGGATAATTATCCAATACAATGGTTTTAAAAATACTGTCTGCACAAACGCTGTTAGATGCCACCAATTTAATTTGCTTTTGCCCCAGACTCGGATAAATAATTGCCGGATTTGCATTGGTACTGGTCGTTACATTATCAAAAGTCCATAACCAATCTGTAGCATTTTGCGCCTGTAAAGTATATTGAACGGTATCTGACTGGCAACCATAATGAATGGCATAAGAAAAATCGGCTTTTACCAATTGTTGCGAAGTAATGGTAAAAGAAGATTGAGTACCCAACGGTACCGCATTGAAGCAGTTATCTAACAGCGTATTTCCATCAGAACCCATCAATTGTTGAATACTGTAATTATTAGGAAAAAGCGGTGAATTTAACTGAACAATAATGGAATCTGTATCAAAGCCATTATTACAACCAACACCTAAGGCAGATTGTACAGTGGCAGCCGGAGAAAGTGTAAAATCACTGCCATCGGCAGCAATAGAAGTACATTGAACCGTTTTACTTAATTTAATATACACTTCTTTGCCACCACAAATACCTGAAGCTTTTATATAAGTAGGAATGTTTGGATCTGTAATACTAGCTGTACCACCAGAAAATGATAAACTATATCCGCTTTGGCTGTCAGTATAATGGCTTACCAATAACAAATAGATATGCCCTGCAATAATATTGGGTGGTTTACTAAAGGGCGAAACACCGCCCTGTGCATAGGTGGGTGGGGAAGCACATTGATTGGCTGCTGAAGCAGTATCGGAAGTACCTGTTAAACCACCAACTCCCGACCAGTTGCAGGCTACAAAAAGCGAAGCATTGGTAAATACAGTATTGGGGTCAACACCTGTAATATCAAATATTTGCCAGTCATAATCATCACTTAATGTATTGGGTGTAATCATAAAACCCAGGGTGCCTGATTGGTAACAGGTAAATTTATACCAATAAGGGTTTTTATTGGTGGCTATAAATGCATTATTACAAGGGGGTACGGGTATGGGTGTATTGCCGCAAATACCAACAGAGCCTTGTGTGAATGTTTTAACTCCACAAACCGGGAAAGCGCTGGCAGGGGTTTGCCCTTTTAAGGAACAAACACCGCTTTGTGCATCAATAGTAGTTTGCTGCAGGAAAAACAAAACAAAAAGCAAAAAAATATATTTGTGCTGATTCATCAATTTGTAATACGCAGTTTCTTATTAGAATTGCAAAATAGGCTTTCTGCTGCTTTTAGATATGGTTTTAACAATTTTAATATAATAGGTTAAAAGTGCTTTAAAGCGAATTTTCTATAATGCATCAATGAGTATAAATCATTGAACAAAGGCTTGCAGCAAGTTTTATATACGTGTATAACGTACATTTGTCCACTACAACCAACAGAGGTATGAGCGAAGAAAAAAGTTTAAATTTTCTGGAAGAGATTATTGAAGCAGATTTGGCATCGGGTAAATACAAACAAATTATTACCCGATTTCCTCCTGAGCCCAATGGCTATTTGCATATGGGGCATGCAACCAGTATTTGCCTGAATTTTGGACTTACAAAAAAATATGGCGGATACACCAACTTACGATTTGATGATACCAATCCGATAACAGAAGATACGGAATATGTAGAAAGCATTAAAGCAGATATTCGGTGGCTAGGCTTTGAGTGGAAACATGAATTGTATGCCAGCGATTACTTTGAAACATTGTATGGATTTGCTGTTCAGTTAATTCAAAGAGGATTGGCTTATGTAGACGACAGCACCAGTGAGCAAATTGCTGCACAAAAAGGAACCCCTACACAACCGGGCGTAAATAGCCCTTATCGCAACAGAAGTGTAGAAGAAAATCTGCAACTTTTTGAAGCAATGCGCAATGGAAAATATCAGGATGGCGAAAAGGTTTTGCGTGCTAAAATAGATATGGCACATCCCAATATGCTCATGCGTGACCCTTTAATGTATCGCATTAAACATGCACACCACCATCGTACAGGAGATAAATGGTGTATTTATCCTATGTATGATTTTGCACACGGACAAAGTGATAGCATTGAAAATATAACACATTCCATTTGTACATTAGAGTTTGTTCCGCATAGGGAGTTATATGATTGGTTTATTGCGCAATTAGGTATTTACCCATCACATCAATACGAATTTGCTCGCCGTAATCTTTCTTACACGGTAATGAGTAAAAGAAAATTATTGCAATTGGTAAATGAAAAATTAGTAGCCGGTTGGGATGATCCCCGTATGCCAACCATCAGTGCCATGCGCCGCAGAGGATATTTACCTGAAAGCATTCGCGATTTTTGCGATGGTATTGGTGTTGCCAAAAGGGAGAACCTGGTAGACATTGGTTTGTTGGAATTTTATGTACGGGAGCGTTTAAACAAAGTAGCGCTTCGCAGAATGGTTGTTTTTGATCCTTTGAAAATTACCATTACCAATTTTGCTGATGAAACCGAATGGGTTGAAACTGAAAATAATCCTGAAGATCCCAATGCCGGACTTCGCACCATGCCCTTTAGTCGCGAATTGTATATTGAACGGGAAGATTTTATGGAACAGCCACCCAAAAAATATTTCAGGTTAGCACCCGGACAAATGGTACGGTTAAAGAGCGCCTATATAATTCAGTGCAACGAAATAATAAAAGATGCCGCCGGAAATGTAACTGAATTAAAATGTACTTATTTGCCGGTAAGTAAAAGCGGCAACGATACCAGCGGTATTCATGTAAAAGGTACCTTGCATTGGGTAAGTGTAGCGCATGCTGTACCCATAGAAGTAAGGTTGTATGATCGGTTATTTACCGTGGAAAATGTGGATGCTACTGAAGGCGATTTTAAAGATTATTTCAATCCCAAATCTTTAGAAGTGATGCATACGGTATTTGCAGAGCCCGCTTTACAAAATGCAAACATTGCAGAGCGTTATCAGTTTATGCGTAAAGGATATTTTTGTCTCGATAAAGAGTCCAACCCGCAAAAGCTCATATTTAACCGCACGGTGGGTCTTAAAGATACCTGGGCAAAAGAAATGAAAAAAGCATAGCATGCTTTTCAATGTATGGAGGCATTAATTGATATTTATGGATTTACTGCATGCATTTCAGCAAGAATGGAAAAAAAAATTTTCCTATCTACACCCGCAAAACTGCACCATATTGTTGGCAGTGAGTGGTGGAGTTGATAGTATGGTATTGCTTGATTTACTGCATAAAATGGGTTTTACTTTAGCAGTGGCACATGTAAATTTTCAGTTAAGAGGAGAAGAAAGTTATAGAGATGAACGCATAGTGCAGGAAGCCACTCATCACTACCAAACAAAATTTTTTTTGAACAGGGCAGATACCGTAAAATTTGCAGCAACTGAAAAAATTTCTATACAACTTGCAGCAAGGCAGCTACGTTACCAATGGTTTTATGAATTATTAAGCCATTCATTTTTTTCTGAAAAACCCAATGCTGTTATTGTAACTGCACACCATGCTAATGATAACATTGAAACATTACTACATCATTTTTTCAGAGGTACGGGCATTGAAGGCTTACAGGGTATTCCATCTGAAAACACTAAAATTATCCGGCCACTTTTATTTGCTTTTAAAAAAGATATTTTGGCCTATGCGCAGCAAAATCATATTCGTTGGGTGGAAGATTCATCCAATGCAAGTGATCATTATACCCGAAATTTTATCAGGCTGCAACTCCTTCCTATACTACTACAACAATTTCCCAATATTGAAACAGTGCTTATTGAGAACATTCGGCGTTTCTCAGAAGCTGCCGGTTTATATCGGCAGGCTATCGATTTGCATCGAAAAAAATTATTGATACCCAATAAAGATGGATATCAAATTCCCATTGCCTTATTTAAAAAAGCAATTCCTTTTCAAACCGTTTTGTGGGAATTGTGTAAGCCTTTTGGATGCACCCCGCAACAAATGATAGCCGTAGCGCAATTATTAGATGCACAAAATGGAAGTATCCTGCAAACCCCAACCCATCGTTTTATCAGGAATAGAAACTGGTTGCTCATTCAATCATTAACAGAATTGGCTGCAGATTTAATTGTTATACCTGCTTTTATCAATCATGTAGATTTTGCGAATGGGAAATTGCATTTTGAGCAATTAAAGCAACCCAAAAACCTCCAACTTTCGCCGGAAAGTATTGTTGTAGATGAGGCTGCCATTCAGTTTCCGCTGATTTTAAGGAAATGGAAAACAGGCGATTATTTTTATCCTTTTGGCATGCAACACAGAAAGAAAATCAGTCGGTTTTTGATAGATTTAAAGTTGTCTGTGCCTGAAAAGGAGGCTGTTTGGGTATTAGAAATGAATAAAAAAATTATTTGGGTAATTGGATACCGTGCCGATAACCGTTTTCGTTTGTGTACCACCACATCAAACAACTGCATTAAAATTACCTATCTGAAATAGCCGGTAACTTCATTAATAAAATGATTTACAGGATTAAATGGGCTAAGAAATCTGGTGGTAATAATCAAAAATACAATCCCATAAATGGCTCCCCAAAAATGGGCAGAATGATTAATTCTGCTACTGCCTTTTTTGGATAAATAAGCCGAAATACCAAGATAAATTACACCAAATATAAAAGCAGGAAATTCAATAGGAATAAAGATTAAACCCAATGGTTGTGTAGGCGCTAAAAATACAAAAGCAAACACTACTGCCGATACAGCACCCGATGCACCCAAACTTCTGTATGAATTGTTATCTGTATTTTTAAAATAGGTAGGTAATAAACATACCACCAATGAACTGATATACAATATCAAAAACAAGGGTTTGCCTCTATCTCCAAAAATGGTCACAAAAAAACTTTCTATTGCTTCACCAAACATATAAAATGCATACATGTTAAAAGCCAGGTGCATAATGTCTGCATGAATAAAACCGCAGGTAATAAATCGATACCATTGGTGTTGATGAGTGATAGCAGGAGGGTAGAATATCAAATCATCCATCAGCGTGTCATTAGAAAACGCAATGAATGAAACAATACAGGTAACCGCAATGATGATGATGGTGATTGAAATCATACAGATGATTGAGCAGCTATTTAAAGGTGATGATATTTTTCGTTTTTTAAAATAGTACATGCCCGGTATACCTGTTCTGCTAAAATTAGCCGTACCAACATGTGCGGAAAAACTAATTTTGACAGGCTCCACACAAAATCAGCACGGTTTAAAATTACATCATCCACACCAAATGCACCGCCTATTAAAAAAATAATTTTTTTATGACCTGCATTGGCTCTTTGTTGAAAAAATTCGGCCAATGCAACGGAGGTAAATTGTTGCCCTCTTTCATCCAACAAAATCAGATAATCATCTTTTTGTAAAATATTAAGAAGCTTGGTGGCTTCTTCTTTTTTTAATTCAGATACTGACAGTGTGGCCGCATTTTTTACCGGTTTTATGATCACCCATTCAATAGAAAAATAGTTTTGAATGCGTTGGGTAAAATCTTCAATGCCGGCTTGCACAAATGTTTCATGTGGTTTACCTACCGACCAGAATTGAATTTTCATGTTATACTGTTTAAAACCGGATACATTACCATTAGTTGTTGCTAATTGATTGATAACATCAGGTGCTTTTTAAATTTTAATAATTTCATAACTAATTACTAATACATAAATGAATACTATCATTGCAAGAAAAATAAGCAAAAAAACAGGTATTAAGCCAATTAATAAATACAATTTGCTTTTGAACAAATTTTTGAAAGTAAATTGATTACTCATTTCCAACATGTCATCGTTGTGTGCTTTCAAAAAATTGTTTAAAAATTGTTGGTATTGTTGAAATGCCGGATTTAAAACACTTTCAATAATCAATTGAACAGAATCTTTGTTTTGTGGCAGGTGATTGTAATAATAAGCAATAAGTGTATTGTACTTTTTTCTGGCTATTTTTAAACTGTCTAAAATGAATCCGTCGTTTTGGTGTAACAGGTTTTGATTAGAAATACTATCGAAGCGGGCATTGTTTTGTGCAATAACCTGCTGCCAGTTTTCATTTGTATGTTTAGGTGTATTGCTCAATGAAGTTTGCAGGAATAATGACCAATTTGCATTGGATGATTGCAATATATTTTGACTAATGCCATTAAAGCGGGCTTCACTATAAATTAATTTGCTATATTCCTTGTCAATTTTAATGGCAAAAAAATAGTAAAAAATAAATGTAATTAAAAGGGTAAACGATAATAAAGCAATTAAACCCTTCTTTGAAAAAAAGATGGAATCCATAGTATAGTTTTGCGAACTACGAATATAACCAACAAATTAGAATGAAGTTTATCTGCCGGGGTAGTGGTTTAAATTTTCTTACCCCTTTATTTTTTAGCATTTTCTGATAAATGCAGTTGCTCTGTTAATTGTTGCAACTTCTTTTTAAAGGTTTTCAGTTCTTTATTTTGTTGATTAATGAAAGTATTATCCGATAGCTTACCCATTACGGCTTCCATTTCAGCATCGGAACCATACACCATTTTTCGATAAGGATTGATATAATCTTTTTTTCGGGAAAGATATATTTGTTCAGTAATCCAGGTTTTTGTTTTGAGCGTTTCATTGAATAATTGCAATAAAAATGAATCATCCACTTTCTTCCAGTCAATATTATACAGTTCCGTAAGGGAGGCCAATGCATGCATGGTTTTTTCAAAAGGATATTTTTGGCCTTGCAATTGATAAAAATCATGTACATCTTCCCAGTTTTTGATAATGCCTTTTTTAATGTGGGTTAATAATTGTTCAACAGTTGCATTTTCCATCAATTGCCCGCCTACATTGATCCACTCATTTCTTTTCGTGATTGTGAATGATTTTTTTAAGCTTGCAATGCTATCGATTTGGTTGGATGTTATCCATCCTAAAAGATGATTGGCTCCATAGTAGGCTATCATCTTTTTGTATAAATCGTACGCCTGATAAACTTTTATTACAACGGTTTTGCGTTTGGTATTCTCTACGCCGGGTAATACAATTTCTAATTGTTCAATGGTATCCAAATCTCTTTGTTCTAATAAACACTTGCCTTTTGCAATACAGGCTGTTGCATCATTTTGGCTGTTATTCGCTTCTTTATTTAAATAAGCTTTTCCGGTAATGTATGCTAATGTTTCTAATGCCTGAAACATTTCATTGACGGTATCGGGGGCCAAAAAATCGTATTCTAAGTATTGAATTTTTTCCTGCCTTTTATCTCTGTCAATATATTTCCAGCTATTACGTGCCAATGCATACATGTTGTACATAAACCAATAGCCCGGCATAATAACAAGTTGGTTCTTTTCATTATCCATACTTACCAATGAAAATGGTAAAGTGATGTTTAATTCAGCCGGATAATCGCCTTTGGCTAAAATGGTATAACTGGCAAATTTTGAATTGTGCTTCAGGCTAACGCATAAACCCGGCCAAAAGCCCCGGCCCATCACCATTTCGCCATCTGCACCTCTGGAGTTATGGTTTGAACCAATGGTAGCACCCGCTGCAATATTGCTTTGTCCCATTAAAAGTGCTGCACATAAAAATGAATTATTATGGTGTTGTTCATGTGCGGGAAAAATAAGTGAATTCAGAACCTCACAGCAGGAAATAGTAGCATTATTGCCCAAATATGAGTTAATTAATCTTGCACCATACTTTAATTGGGAATGCGAAGCCATAATAAATCTTACCGCCTTAACACCATAAAATATTCTGCATCCATAACCAATAATGCCGTTTACCAGTTCACAACCCTCACCAATTTGCGTTTGCCCTTCTTTACCAGAATTAATGGTTAAATTTTTTAATTTATTTGCGCCTTTAATATAGGCATCTTCACCAATCCAAACATCTTTTAAAATTGCACAGTTTTTAATAACAGTTCTGCTGCCAATTTTTCCGTAGTATCCTCTTTTTTGGTTAAACTGCTTTTCAGTAAAATTTTTAAATTGTTGCAGCAAAATAAAATCGTCTCTGTATTTGCTCCATAAATAAGCATCGCCGGGTAACATGCCATTGAATGGAATTACGCTTCTGCCGCCATTTTCGTTGCAAATTTCCATCCAAATTCTAATGGCCTCGTCTTCCCCTTCTTTTACAATACCATTTCCAAACTTAGCATGGTTGGTAGTTACCATTTCATTAATATTGGCCAAAATACATTCATTGCCAATAATGAAATGCGAAAGATAATTTACATTGTCAATTACTACATTATCACCAATATCGCAACTAATGATGATGGAGTTGTATAAACCTACAGGAATGGTTAAATCACTAAAGTTAAGGCAAACCGGTTCCAGTTTACCAATTCTAACCAGCCCAAAAAATTTACAATTTTTTACCAATTCAGGATTGAATGCATCGGATACCAGAATATTATTCCAGTCGTCACTGGTATTTCTGTTTTTAACCAAAGCTTCAATTTCATATGCCGTTAAGCGCCTGTATTGTATACCGCTTCTGTTCTGGGTATCTCTTAAATAATATTCATCTTTACCTTTTGGCAAAAACTGCAAAGGAATAAAATTGTATCCCAATTGTGGCATGGGAATTTTTTGAATATTATTTTCAGGCATTTGTTTTAATTTTAAGATCATTCATTATTCAACGGTAACACTTTTGGCTAAGTTGCGTGGTTTATCTACATCGTATCCTTTTGTAACCCCTACATAATAACTGAGCAATTGAAGTGGTATAACACTTAATAAAGGTGCTACAATTTCATCGGCATCCGGTACATACATAATATTATCCGCCATTCCGGGTAATACTGTATCACCCTCGCTTACAACAGCTACGATAATGCCTTTACGTGCTTTAATTTCCTGCACATTGCTAATTACTTTTTCATAATAGCGGTCTTTGGTTGCAACAAATACAACGGGTAGGGTATTGTCAACAAGTGCAATAGGACCATGTTTCATTTCTGCCGCCGGATATCCTTCGGCATGTATATAAGAAATTTCTTTCAGTTTTAAAGCGCCTTCCAATGCAACGGGGAAATTGTATCCCCGGCCAAGAAATAAAAAGTCGTGCGCATTTTTATATTTTTCTGCAATACTTTGAATATTAGATGTATCTTTTAAAATTTCTTTTACTTTTTCCGGAATGGTTTCTAATTCATGCATGAGTGCTTTATAACGTTCATAAGATAACGTGCCTTTGGCCAAACCTATTTTGAAAGCCATCATTGCCAATACGGCTAACTGACCGGTAAATGCTTTGGTACTGGCTACGCCAATTTCAGGTCCTGCATGGGTATAGGCACCTGCATGGCTTAACCGGGCAATACTACTGCCTACTACATTCACAACTCCAAAAATAAAAGCACCTTTTTCTTTTGCATTTTCTAATGCCACCAATGTGTCGGCTGTTTCGCCACTTTGTGAAATGGCAACAATAACATCTCCCTGGTGTATGATAGGGTTTCTGTATCTGAATTCACTGGCATATTCAACTTCTACCGGGATGCGACATAATTCTTCAATCATATATTCTGCAATTAAACCGGCATGCCAACTGGTACCACAAGCCACAATAATGATACGTTGTGCCTGTGTAAGTGCTTCAATATGGTTTTCGATACCACTCATCATAATTTTTCCAACATCGGGTAACAATCGGCCACGTAAGCAATCGTGAATGGTTTCAGGCTGTTCGTGAATTTCTTTCAGCATAAAATGTTCATAACCGCCTTTTTCTATGGCAGCTAAATCCATATCCAATTGCGTTATGAAAGGGGTTTGTTTCTCGTTGCCTAAATTTTTTAAAGTAAGCTCATCGGGTTTAACAATGGCAATTTCATAATCGTTTACATACACCACTTCTTTGGTATATTCAATAATTGGAGAGGCATCACTGGCTAAAAAATGCTCCCCTTTACCTATGCCAATTACCAACGGGCTGCCCTTTCTGGCAGCTATGATAGTTTCAGGATCGTTTTTATCTACCAATAAAATACAATAGGCGCCTACAATTCTTTTTAAAGCGATACGAACAGCTTCTTCTAAGCTGCAACTATTGTTCTTTTGAATGTCTTCTATAAAATTCAGTAATACTTCCGTGTCTGTATCACTGGTAAAGTGATAGCTTTTTTTCAGTAAATCATTTTTTATAGCAACGTAATTTTCAATAATACCATTATGAATCATGGCCAGATTACCATTGTTGCTGACATGCGGATGTGCGTTTCTATCGCTGGGCTCTCCATGAGTAGCCCAACGTGTATGCCCAATACCAATATGTGCATGTATATTTTTGCCAAGTGCTTCTTCTTCCAGTTCAGCTACTTTTCCTTTCTTCTTGTACACATTTAAAGCGCCATTATCTACCAATGCAACACCTGCACTGTCGTAGCCTCTGTATTCCAAACGTTTTAAGCCTTTAATAATAACCGGATAAGCTTCTCTTTTACCGATATAACCAACAATTCCACACATAATAATCGAATTTAAGATGAGTGTGCAATATCCTAAATTTTAATGGAAAAATTTGTATGTTCATGCATAAATACTCTATTTGCATGCAACTTGTATTTCCTTTTTTAGATGAAATTGTGTTGGAAGATGAACGCGTAAAATTGCGTAGTTTACAACAAAATGATGAGGTATATCTGCGTTTTTTTTCACAACATGAGCCCGAGTTATGGCAATATTCTATTCAGTCTGCTGCCGGTGATGATTTGCTTAAACAATACATCGATAAGGCTTTGATGGATAGAAAAACAGGTATTTCCTATCCGTTTATTGTGTACGATAAAAAGTGGCAGGAATACGCAGGATGCACCCGATTTTATGATATTCAAAGCGCACATGCAACTATGCAATTGGGGTATACCTGGTATGGAAAAAAATTTCAGGGAACTGGTTTGAATTTGCACTGTAAATATTTACTGCTTTCATTTGCTTTTGAAACGATAATGTTTGAAAGGGTAGAAGCCAGGTCAGATACGTTAAATAAAAGAAGTATTGCTGCCATGAAAAAAATAGGTTTTACCACGGAAGGGGTTTTGCGTAACAATGCATTGAGTGCAAACGGGAGAAGGAGAGATTCAATGGTATTGAGTATCTTAAGAAATGAATGGATGGAAGGGGTGAAACAAAGGTTGGAGGAGCAGTGTAAAATAATATGATTTTTTAAATTGATTAGTTCGTATTTGTTTTTGGTTTTATGCAAAATGATCTATGCAACGAAGGCTTTATTTTATTCTTAATTGATTCAATTGTTCTATCATATTTCAATAAGAATTGCATATCAACAAAAAATTGGGTACTTGTTTGTAGTTAGTTACACACTTATGTAGACGTTGATTTATTGAAAATGGCAATTTAGCTCATAACACCTCAATTTTGTACCTTTGCGGCTCCTATTTATAAAAAATTAAAAGTAATTGCGCATTAATCAATGAATTATCAACAGGAAATAGAACGAAGAAAAACCTTTGCCATTATATCTCACCCCGATGCCGGAAAAACAACACTTACTGAAAAATTACTATTATTTGGGGGTGCTATTCAAACAGCAGGGGCTGTAAAAAGTAATAAAATAAAAAAACATGCCACCAGCGATTTTATGGAAATTGAGCGCCAGCGTGGAATTTCTGTAGCTACCAGTGTAATGACCTTTGAATATGAAGGTTATTTAATTAATTTATTAGATACACCCGGCCATAAAGATTTTGCAGAAGATACTTACCGAACTTTAACTGCAGTGGATAGTGTGGTATTGGTTATTGATAGTGTAAATGGGGTAGAAGAGCAAACCCGCCGGTTGATGGAGGTTTGCAGAATGCGTGACACACCCGTTATAGTGTTCATCAATAAAATGGACAGAGATGGCAAAAACCGTTTTGATTTGTTGGAAGAAATTGAAAAAGAATTGAATATTGCTTTACATCCCATGACATGGCCCATTAATAGTGGGAAAGATTTTAAAGGGGTTTACAATATTACCAATAAAAATTTATTGCTATTTACTGCCGGCACCAAAGCAGATGATGAGGATGTATTACAAATTGATGATTTGAATAGCCCAATTGTTGACAATAAAATTGGTGAACGCGATGCTGCGCAATTAAGAGAGGATGTGGAACTGATTGAAGGTGTACATGGCAATTTGGTGATTGATGATTATTTAGCAGGAAAAGTAGCGCCCGTATTCTTTGGTAGTGCTGTGAATAATTTTGGGGTGCAGGAGATGTTGAATACTTTTATTCATATTGCACCTACACCGAGAAACAGGGCTACCTCAAAAGGATCGATAGCTCCAGATGATAGTACATTTAGTGGATTCATTTTTAAAATACATGCCAATTTAGATCCCCGTCATAGAGATCGAATAGCTTTTTTGAGAGTTTGCAGTGGTAAATTTGAACGTAGTAAATATTACCATCATGTTCGGTTGAATAAAGATATTCGCTTTAATAATCCCTATTCATTTTTGGCAAGAAGTAAAGATGTGATTGAAGATGCTTATCCTGGTGATGTGGTGGGTTTGTTTGATACCGGAAATTTTAAAATTGGTGATACACTTACAGCGGGAGCCAACTTTTATTTTCTGGGTATACCCACATTTTCTCCGGAAATATTCAAGGAGTTGGTGAATAAGGATCCAATGAAAGCCAAACAACTTGAAAAAGGTATACAGCAGTTAACTGATGAAGGTGTTGCGCAGTTATTTTCTCAATTTGGGGGAACCAAAAAGATTATTGGATGCGTTGGTGAGTTGCAGTTTGAGGTGATTCAATACCGGTTATTGCAGGAATATGGCGCTGCGGTTGAGTTCAGATCGCTGCCTTTTTATAAAGCCTGTTGGCTTACCAGTAATGATGCAAAAAAATTAGAAGATTTCCTTAGGTTTAAACAACAGAATACCGTAGAAGACAAAGATGGACATCCGGTATACCTGGCACAAAGCGAATGGTTTTTGAATACGGAAATTACCAATAACCCGGATATTATTTTTCACTTTAGCAGTGAAATTCATAAGTAACTTTTGTTGAATAAATGAATTGACCCTAATTCGTATTAAATATTTGCGATGAACGAATCTGAAATACTCGATGTAATCATTATTGGTGGCGGACCCATTGGTTTGGCTTGTGCATTAGAAGCAAAAACACATCAATTAAATTATGTAATTCTTGAAAAAGGATGTCTGGTGAATTCATTGTACCATTATCCCATGAATATGACATTCTTCTCAACTTCTGAAAAGTTAGAAATTGGTGGCGTTCCATTTGTGAGCATTGCGTCAAAGCCTACTCGTAATGAAGCTTTGGAATACTATAGGCGAGTGGCCATTAAAGAACAACTCAATATTCATTTGTTTGAAAAAGTATTGTGTGTCAAGCCGTTACAGGAAAGAAATAAACCTGTTTTTGAGGTAAAAACTTCAAAGGCTACTTATCACAGTTACAATATTGTTACTGCAACAGGGTTTTATGACATTCCTTTTTTATTAAATGTACCGGGGGAAGATTTACCAAAAGTTACGCATTATTATAAAGATCCTCATTTTTATGCTTTTCAGCAGGTGATTGTGGTAGGTGCCAATAATTCGGCAGTTGATGCTGCATTAGAAACCTGGCGTAAGGGCGCAAACGTTACCATGGTAATTCGGGAAAGCCAGATTGGTGAAAGGGTAAAATATTGGGTACGACCAGATATCATCAACAGAATTGAAGAAGGCTCTATCAGGGCATATTTTAATTCTGTTATTACGGCTATAGAACCACATCAGGTACATATTCAAACGCCGGATGGTGCGGTTATCATTCCCAACCAATGGGTGATTGCAGCTACGGGTTATCAGCCCGATTTCTCATTCCTGCAGCAAATGGGTATTCAATTGTCGGATGATGGGGTAAAGAAACCATCTTATGATGAAAACACACACGAAACCAATGTACCCGGCATTTATTTAGCCGGTGTGGTTTGTGGTGGTTTGAATACACACCGGTTATTTATTGAAAATTCGCGGGAACATGCGATTAAAATTTTGAATCATATTGCCGCAAAAAATACATAATATAAATAATAAGCGGGATGGTATTTTGTAGTGGCTGCATACTGAACAGAACGTACAAGTGTGCGACGCAACGAAACTGCACAATGGTATATAATGCCGGGTACAACAATACCATCCCGTTGGTAATTAGTTTATTGCAAAGTTGCAAGTGCATCTTTAATTCTTGCCCAGGCCTTTTCAATATTTTCCATGCTGTTGGCAAAAGAGAATCGAATACAGTTGGGTTCACCAAAAGCATCGCCCATTACGGATGAAACATGTGCTGTGTTTAGTAAGAACATGCTTAAATCGGCCGCATTGGCAATAGTTTCAGTGCCATTCTTTTTACCATAATAAGCACTTACATCAGGAAATACGTAAAATGCACCCTGTGGTTCAAAACATTTAAAACCCGGAATGCTCTTTACCAATGCTAATGTTTTTTCTCTGCGGCGGGCAAACTCGGCAGTCATGGCACGTGAAGGTGCCAAATCGCCGGTAAGTGCTGCTACAGCTGCTTTTTGAGTTATAGAGCAGGTGCCGCTGGTAAACTGGCCTTGTAATTTTTCGCAGGCTTTTACAATATCTGTATTGGCTGCAATATAACCTAAGCGCCAGCCCGTCATGGCAAAGCCTTTACTTAATCCGTTAATCACCACCACTCTTTCTTTGATGGAAGAGAATTGCGCAATACTTTCATGTTGACCAATGAAATTAATGTATTCGTAAATTTCGTCAGATAAAATGGTGATTTTTGGATGCTTTTCAAATATTTTTACCAAAGCAGCCAGTTCCTCTTTGGTATAAACAGCGCCGGAAGGGTTGCATGGTGATGAGAACATGAAAACACGGGTATTGGAAGTAATAGCCGCTTCTAATTGTTGTGGTGTAATTTTAAAATTATTTTCAACCGTAGTTCTTATTTCAACAACATGGCCACGGGCAATTTTAACCAGTTCAGAGTAAGTAACCCAATACGGTGTGGGTATAATTACTTCATCACCCTCATCCACCAAGGCTAAAATGGCATTGGCTAAGCTTTGTTTGGCGCCGGTTGAGGTAATGATATTTTCGGGTTTATAATCTAAATGGTTATCGCGTTTTAATTTGGTGCAAACGGCTTCTTTTAAATCGGCAAATCCGGCAACAGGTGTGTAATGGCTCCAGTTGTCGTTAATGGCTTTAATGGCTGCATCTTTTATATGTTGGGGGGTATCAAAATCGGGTTCTCCCAAACTCAGGTCAATTACATCAATGCCTTTTGCCCTTAGTTCGCGACCTAATTTGGCCATTTTAAGTGTTTCGGGTTCGCTGAAACGCAGTAGTAAAGTAGATAAATTGGTGCTCATGATTCAATTGCTTTTTAAATGGCACCAAATGTACTTAATTACTGAACAGGTTTATTAGAGAATTTTCAGCAGAAACTGAAAAAACTAAATAAAATTTACTGTTTTTGGTAATCGAATATAAATTCCGATAAATCTGGCACGTATGTCCGTTTTCTTGTTAACTCATATTGGTAAAGCAGTTGTCCGATGTTTTTCATAAATGGATAGCCGATGGAATCGTAATCGTATTGATCGTCGTTATAAATACCATCTGAATTGCAGGAAATGGTTGCACTCAACATAAATTCTATTTTATTTTGGGTATCGATGATATAGGCTACATCGGTTAAAAAACCATAAGCATCGCCTACTTTATTAAAAATTCTGATGTTTTTGGGTAAAGACCCTTTTTGTGAACCATACATTAAAAATTTGCAATAAGCATCCCAGTATGCAATAGTATCATAATTAGGATAATTGCTTTCGCGGGGGTAGGCGCTCATCCAATGTAACAGAAATTGTCTGTCGGTGGCTGTTAAGTTAAACCTGCTTTGAGGCGGAACAGATTCCGGAAAAATAACGGAGCGGAGTATATGCGTTAAATCTTCTAAATACACCCTGTTTTTTTCTGAGAAATTAAAGGGTTGGTGAACCAATGTTCCATTATTGTAATAACCATTTATTTCCTAAAAACACATTTAGGTTCGGCAATGGACCATCGTTATATTGCGCCGGTTGGTGCCATAACTGTTTACCTGAAGTGTCGTAAAAAGAGCAGGCATTGGTTTGGCGGTTCTGCTCATCTGTTAAACTTACCTGTAGCCGATGGCGGATAATGGCATTGGGATAACCTTTTTGTTTGAGTTGATTCAGGATGGTTTTTTGTCCTAAAAATTCATAAAGGCGGTTAAATGCATCATTATCACTTATCAAAAAAATTTGTTTGATGTAATTGGCAATGGTAGGCCGGCTATCAATAGCGGTTGGCTGTGTAAAAACAAAACTTTGTTGGGGTGCACTGCTATCGGTAATTAAAGTGGTGTTT
Organism: Hydrotalea lipotrueae; assembly: GCF_019249625.1. NCBI lineage: Bacteria > Pseudomonadati > Bacteroidota > Chitinophagia > Chitinophagales > Chitinophagaceae > Hydrotalea > Hydrotalea lipotrueae. Next base: position 177,473 of record NZ_JAESDL010000001.1, read on the forward strand.
GCATTAACGCCGGAAATATTGATTTCATTTAATTTTTCTAATGCCAAAAAAGCAATGGGCATTTTTACCGTGCTGGCCGGATAGAAATAGTTGTTGGAAGTGTAGAAATGATATTCTGTAAGGATGGGCTGGTTGTTTTTATCACGGTTAATTTGGGTGTAAATAATTTGAACATTATATGCCTGCCGGTTTTGTAAAATGGCTGAAAATTGGTCGGGATGTTGTTGCATTAAGGTTTCTAAAAAATTAACCGGAAGCATATTCTGCATCATTTTTTTAGGGGTATTGCAGGCAAACAATATTGCGATGATAAAAAAAATAAACATTTTTTGAAGCATTTCCAAATATACAAATCCTGTAACATTACATGAAGCCGGTTCCTAACTTTGCACAATGGCAAATCAGGTACATGAGTCAATATCAGTGTTCGATATTTTTAAAATAGGCGTGGGGCCTTCCAGTTCGCATACATTGGGGCCATGGAAAGCAGCTTTGCAATGCGTTAATAATTTACAGACTGCATATCAATTACAGTTAGTACAAAAAATGCAAGTGTTACTGTATGGTTCTTTAGCCAAAACAGGGCACGGGCATGGTACCGATATTGCTGTAATGATGGGGCTTTGTGGCGAAAATCCTGAAACGATTGATGTAAATTCCATTCTTCTAAAAGTGGCTCAAATTAGAGAACAGGGCACTTTGTATTTAGGCAATGAAATAGCAATTGATTTTCAACCTGAAAATGATATTATTTTTTTGAAACAGGAAACGTTGCCTTATCACCCAAACGGTCTTTCTTTTTTGATATCATTAAGTGATGGTCAAGAAATTTGTGCTACTTATTATTCTATTGGTGGAGGCTTTATTGTGAAGGAAGGTGAGGAGCTTGCTTCCACACATCATCAGGTTGAATTGCCTTTTCCGATTAATAGGGCGAATGATTTATTGCGTTGGTGCATGAAAGGCCTTAGCATTAGTGATGTGGTGATGGAAAATGAACTGGCGTGGCGTAGTGAAGAGGCCACTCGCGAAGGCGTTTTACATATTTGGGAAACCATGCGAGATTGTATTTACAGAGGGTGCCATACACAAGGCGAATTACCGGGTGGATTAAAAGTAAAACGCAGGGCATTTGAGCTGAATAAAAAATTAATGGGTGGAACCCTTGCGCCGGATTATGATATTTGGCTTACTAAAATACAGGCTGGCGGCAACGCCTTTCAATACACATTAGATTGGGTAAGTTGTTTTGCTTTGGCGGTAAATGAAGAAAATGCATCGTTTGGCAGGGTAGTTACAGCTCCTACCAATGGTGCTGCCGGTGTAATACCTGCCGTATTGCAATATTTTATTTGTTTTTGTAATGGAAATGAAACCGATAAAATTATTCGTTTTCTGTTAACCGCTTCCGAAATTGGATCGATATTTAAAAAGGGGGCAACCATTTCAGCGGCAATGGGTGGCTGTCAGGCCGAAATTGGTGTAAGCAGTGCCATGGCAGCCGCTGCTTTAACTGAATGTATGGGAGGTAGCCAGCGACAGGCATTAATGGCTGCAGAAATTGCCATGGAGCATCATTTGGGTTTAACCTGCGACCCCATTGGCGGGTTGGTACAAATACCCTGTATTGAACGCAATACCATGGGTGCTATTAAGGCCATTACCGCATCGCAACTGGCTTTACAAAGTGCGCCAGATTTTGCCAAAGTAAGTTTAGACAAAGTAATTAAAACCATGTGGGATACGGCTTTAGATATGAACAGCAAATACAAAGAAACCTCCGATGGTGGTCTTGCTGTAAATATTCCATTGGGTTTAAGCGAATGTTGATGTGCTAACACATGATTGAACTGAATAGATTAGATTAATTCAATAATGGATTGGCAACAATAGCATCGTAACTTAAATTGCTGTAATCTCTTATTTCATGGTACAGTGTATCTCTTTCTACAGGTTGGCGGTTTACCTGTTTAATCAGGGTAACTAAATCGGCGGTTGACATGCTTGGATTTTGTTCTTCACTTCCCGCCATTGAATAAATTTTGGTAGAATCATCAATGGTGCCGTCAATATCATTCACACCAAACTGAAGTGTAAGTTGTGCATTCTTTCTGCCCAACATAGGCCAATAGGCTTTAATATGCGGGAAATTATCTAAATACAGCCTTGCTACTGCATACATTTTTAAATCTTCCACAATGGTTGATTCCGGCACATGGCTCATGTCATTGTCTTTATTCCTGAATTTTAAAGGAATAAATGTGTTAAACCCGCCGGTTTCATCCTGCAATTGACGCAAACGTTCCATGTGGTCAATCCGGTGCCAGTATTTTTCAATATGGCCATACAACATGGTGGCATTGGTATGCATGCCTAATTGATGCGCCGCTTTATGAATGTGTAACCAGCCATCTGCATCTACTTTGTCTGCACAAATTTGGGTACGTATTTCCGGATGAAAAATTTCTGCACCGCCACCGGGTAATGAGTCTAAACCTGCTTCATGTGCTATGCGCATGCCTTCTTCAACAGAAACTTTGGCTTTTCTAAACATATAATCCAACTCAACGGGGGTAAATGCTTTAATGTGTAAATCGGGGCGATGTGCTTTAATGGCCTTCAACAGCGTGGTAAAAAACCGTAAATCCATTTTAGGATGAACACCCCCCACAATATGCACTTCAGTAACCGGTTTACCATCATAGCTTTTCACAATATCCAGCATTTGTTCAATGCTCAGTTCCCAGCCTTCTTCGCGGTGTGCATATAAACGGGAATAGGCACAGAATTTACAACTGAACACACAAACATTGGTAGGCTCGATATGAAAATTACGATTGAAATAAGTTTTATCACCATGCTTTTGTTCTCGTACAAAGTTGGCCAATGCACCTAAAAATGGTAAAGAGCCTTTTTCAAATAATTGTACACCTTCTTCAAAACTGATACGCTGATTGGCAAATATTTTTTCGGCAATGGGTTGTAAATTTTTATCTGCTGTTTGAATCAGCATATCCGAGGAGTTATATACAGTTGCTTTCATCTTCTATTTTTTTTTGACAGGCAAAACTACCATTATAATTGTTCACATGAAGGGAATGTTAAGCGATAAGCAAAAATTACTATCTTCCGTTTTAAATTATTATTAACCTTGCTTGCTCTGAATGGAGTTGCCTGGCGTTTTAAAATACTGCCATCTATTATATGCAAGAAGAAAAACAAATGCAATGAATATTAAGTTTAGATTGATTTTGCTTAGTTTTTTAGAGTTTTTTATTTGGGGTTCCTGGTTAATTACTGTGGGTGCTTATTGGTTTCAAAACAAACAATGGACGGGAGAGGATTTTGGTAAAATTTTTTCAACTATGGGCATGTCTGCTATTTTTATGCCGGCTATTATGGGAATTATTGCCGACAGATATATAAATGCCGAAAAATTGTTGGCTTTTTGTCATTTAGCAGGTGCTGCAATATTGTTTTATTTACCTGCGGTAAATGATCCCGATACTTTTTTCTGGGTACTGTTATTGTATATGATTTTTTATATGCCAACTTTAGCATTGGCCAATACGGTTTCATATACTGCATTAATTAAAAACGGGAAAAATATTATTAAAGATTTTCCTCCCATCAGAGTATGGGGTACCATTGGTTTTATTGTAGCCATGTGGATTGTAAGTTTATTGCATATTGAAACTTCTGCCAGTCAATTTTATGTGGCTGCTATCGCATCATTATTGTTTGGTGTATATGCATTTACTTTACCCAAATGTCCGCCGCAGGCAAAAACCGGTGAGAAAAAATCATTTGCCGACATGATGGGGTTAAAGGCCTTTTCTCTGTTTGGACAATACAAAATGGCGCTGTTTTTTATTTTTGCTATGCTTTTGGGTGCTGCCCAGCAATTAACGAATGCTTATGGTGATACTTTTTTGCATGATTTTGCAAAGATTGATGCCTACAAAAATACCATTGCCGTAAAATTTCCGGCTATTATTATGTCTATTTCTCAAATTTCTGAAACCTTGTTTATTTTGGCCATTCCTTTTTTTCTTAGAAAGTTTGGAATTAAGATAGTGATGTTGTTGAGTATGTTAGCCTGGGTATTGCGTTTTGGTTTGTTTGCATATGGCAATCCTAGTAATGGATTGTGGATGATTATTCTTTCCTGCATTGTTTATGGAATGGCTTTCGATTTTTTCAATATAACCGGTTCTTTGTTTGTAGATACGCAGATAAAACCACAAATACGTGCCAGCGCACAGGGAATTTTTATGATGATGACTAATGGAGTAGGTGCTTTATTGGGAAGTCGTATCAGTGGCTATGCCATCTCCAAATTTTTTACCCATAGCGATAAAAGCCTTGATTGGTATGGTATCTGGATGTCGTTTTCTGTATATGCCATTATTATTGCAGTATTATTTTTGCTGCTGTTTCGGCATAAACACAGGCCGGAAGAAGTATTGCAAATGCAACATTAAAAGAATGAGGCCGCCTTCATTGTTGTTGGGACGGCCTCATTGAAATTGAGTCAATCTATTTTACTTATGCGCTTCAATTTTTTTCACAAAATTGGCTTTGGGTTGTGCGCCCACTAATTTATCAACTACTTCTCCATTTTTAATAAACAGGATAGCAGGGATGCTGGTAATGCCATAGTTTAAACTTACTTGCGGATTATGGTCAACATTTAATTTGCCCACTTTAACCACACCTTCATACTCTTTTGCCAGCTCTTCTACAACCGGACCAATAGCGCGACAAGGGCCACACCATTCTGCCCAAAAATCAATCATAGTTAATTTATCGTTTGCCAAAACTTCTGTTTGAAAGTTCGCATCTGTAATTTCTAAAGCCATTGTACAATTTTTTATGGTTATGAATAATTTATTAATTTGTCGCAAAAATAAATCCAAACTTACAATATGTTTGAAACCAGTTATACACCACTGTTAATTATGACTTTGTGATGACTGAAACGTTTGTTTTCAGCCATTTTGCCCTAATATGAGGCAAATCGTCAGTTGCTGATTCGGCCATTAATTTTGCAAATGCACATTTACCTGTACTTCCGGATGGTTTTGTAAAAACTGGATTAAATCATCATTCAGTAAAATACTCACTTCATTGTTGTATAAACTAATTTTCAGGTTTTCAGCGTTATCAATTATGTTGAATTTTAAAAGTGTTTTTCCCGGATATGCTTTCACATTTTCGGCTAAAAAATCAATCCATTCTTTTGTTAGGTCAACTGGCTCCATATTGATTTCGAGCATACGGGTAGTTCGTTCTTTCAGGGTTTCTAACAGATAGAGCTGGTTAATTTTAAATTCAAAATTTTCCTCACTTTTATAACGTTGCCTGAAATTGCCTGAGAGAAATACTTTCTGGCCCTTTTCCAAATAGTTTTGAAATTTTACATAATCTTCACTCCAAAGGGTGAATTCTGTTTTTCCTGAAAAATCTTCAATGATAAATGAGCCAAAATTTTTGCCTGTTTTGGTTACCCTATGTTGTACATCTACAATTAAACCTGCTATGCGTACCGTTAAATTGGCAGCTTGTTTTATGAGGTTGGTATCCATTTTTACTTCATTAAACTCTGCAATTTCAATAATTTGATAATGTTGCAATTCAAACCGGTAATGATCTAATGGATGCCCACTCATGAACATACCCGTTACTTCTTTTTCATAGTTTAATTTTTCTGTTAAAGGCCACTCTTCACATTCAGCTATTTTGGGTGCCGGAATTTCCATGGCAACAGGCAGTTCTCCAAACAAAGTATTGGCAGTACCACTTTTTATTTGTACACTGGCAGCACCATAATTAATAATTTTTTCCAGATTGCTAATTTTATCTCCATCGCCTTTGGCAAAAAATTGTGCCCGATTCATTTGTGGAAAACAGTCGAACGCACCGCTATATGCCAAACTTTCCATCGATTTTTTATTGACAGAACGTTGATTGACCCTTCTAATAAAATCAAAAATATCTTTAAACTGCCCGTTTTTATTGCGCTCTTCAATAATGTTTTCAATAGCGGCATCACCTACGCCTTTAATGCCACCCAATCCAAAACGAATTTCTCCTTTTTTATTCACGGCAAAGCCTTTTAACGATTCGTTAATATCCGGCCCCAAAACTTTAATACCCATTCGCTTACACTCTTCCATAAAAAAAGTAATTTTATCAATACTTCCTGCATGGTTTAGAACAGCCGACATGTATTCTCTCGGATAATGTGCCTTTAAATAGGCAGTTTGATACGACACAAAAGCATAACAGGTACTGTGCGATTTATTGAAAGCATACTGCGCAAAGGCCTCCCAGTCAGTCCATATTTTTTCCAAAGCATCTGCTGAATGTCCTTTGGCTTTACCGCCCTCAATAAACTGCGCTTTCATTTTATCAAGCACACTTTTTTGTTTTTTACCCATTGCTTTTCGCAACACATCGGCATCGCCTTTGCTAAAACCTGCCAAACTCTGGCTCAATAACATAACCTGTTCCTGATAAACGGTAATGCCATAAGTATCTTTCAGGTATAGTTCTGCTTCCGGAATATCGTATACCACTTGTTCTCGTCCTTGTTTACGGGCAATAAAGCTGGGAATATAAGCAATAGGGCCTGGGCGGTATAATGCGTTCATGGCAATTAAGTCATCAAACTGATCGGGCTTTAATTCACGCAGGTATTTTTGCATGCCAACACTTTCAAACTGGAATGTGCCATTGGTTTCACCTTTCTGATATAATTGAAAAGTTTTTTCATCATCTAATGGAATGGTATCTAAATCAATTTCTATTTGATGATTTTGTTTGATTAATTCAAGTGCGGTTTTAAGAATAGAAAGCGTTTTTAAGCCCAGAAAGTCCATTTTAATTACACCGGCCTCTTCAATACTATTGCCTTCAATTTGTGTTAACCATAAAGAAGAATCTTTTGCAGTAGCAACAGGAATCAGTTCCGTTAAATCTTTTGGGGCAATGATGATGCCTGCAGCATGCACACCGGTATTGCGGATGCTGCCTTCAAGTCTGTCAGCTTCTTTTAAAACCTGGGCACGAATATCATCTCCGGCATAAATTTCCCTGAGTTTTTTAATGTTCTCAATATCTTCCTGAGTATATCCTTCTTTTTCTTCTAATGATTTTTCGCCCTCTTTGGCGGTGATGGGTGCATGTAAAACTCTTCTTAATTCGGTTCCGGGTTTATCGGGCACCAATTTAGCCAGCATATTGGCTTCGGCCAGCGGCAAATCCATTACCCGGGCAACATCTTTAATGCTGCTTTTGGCAGCCATGGTACCATAGGTAATAATTTGTGCCACTTGATTTTTTCCATATTTCTCAACCACATAATCAATTACTTTCTGACGGCCATCATCATCAAAGTCGGTATCAATATCGGGCATTGATTTACGATCGGGGTTTAAAAACCGCTCGAACAATAAATTGTATTTAATGGGGTCAATATTGGTAATGCCAATACAATAAGCCACTACCGAACCGGCGGCAGAACCGCGGCCCGGGCCTACAAACACTTTCATGTCTCTGCCTGCCTTAATAAAATCGCTTACAATTAAAAAGTAGCCTGCAAAGCCCATGGTTTTAATGGTAAACAATTCAAAGTCAATACGTTCTTGGGTTGTGGCATTTATTTCGCCATAACGTTGTTTGGCTCCTTCATAAGTAAGGTGTTTTAAATATTCCCACTGGTTCAAATTATCATCATCATGAATTTTAAAAGAAACCGGAATAGGGAAGGCCGGCAGTAAAATATCTTTTTTTAAATTCAGTACTTCAATTTTATCTACAATGGCATTGGTATTGTCAATTGCTTCCGGAATGTCGGCAAACAGGGTAGCCATTTCTTCCGGTGTTTTAAAATAAAACTGATCGTTCGGAAATTTAAAACGCCGGTTTTTGATCTGCACTTCATCATTTACAAAATCATCAAAACCTGGTGTTGATTGTTTTTCACCTGTATTTACGCACAATAAAATATCATGTGCATTGTAGTCGTCACGTTCAGTATAGTGGCTGTCGTTTGTAGCTATTACCGGAACATTGTATTTTTTGGAAAACTGTAAAAGGGTATGGTTGATGATTTCCTGTTCTTTAATGTTGTGGCGTTGTAATTCAATATAATAATCCTCGCCAAAAATATCTAACCACCATTTAAATTCCTGTTCAGCTTTGGCAGTATCGCCTTTTAAAATGGTTTGTGGCACATAAGCGCCAATGCAGCAGGTGGTGGCAATGAGGCCTTCATGGTATTGCAGAATTAATTCTTTGTCAATTCTGGGATACTTGCTATACATGCCTTCAATAAATCCTAATGAGGTTAATTTAATGAGGTTTTGATAGCCTTGTTTATTTTTAGCCAGCAATACCTGATGGTAGCGGTGGTCTTTTAATTCTTTAGTGAAAGTTTTAATATGCCTGTTTTCTACCACATAAAATTCGCAACCCACAATAGGCTTAATAACAGGTTCTAATATATCTTTACCATTGGTATCTTTACCAACTACTTTTGTGTTTTTCCAGGCCTGATTCACAAAATCAAATACGCCAAACATATTTCCATGGTCAGTTAAAGCCACAGCCGGCATGTTATTAGCGGCCGCTTTTTTGTAAAGTGAACCGATGGAAGCTGCCCCATCGAGTAAGGAATATTGCGAGTGAACATGTAGATGTGAAAATTTAGGCATGACTGTTGAAAATTTGAAACCATTCAAAAGTCAAATGTACTGCTTTCGGCAGGCAAATGAAGTTGAAAAATTTATCCACAATTCCGGTGTTATAAAGTTGAATGGATAAAAGTTGTGCAGGTTTGGGCAGCTTAAAAAAGGGTTGTTTATTTTGCAAGCTATGGCAAAGCGTTGTATAACAGTTTTTTTTATTGCGGGAATAGTTTTAGCTGTAACCGGTTGTAAAACTTTGCGGAAAATTACAGCCCACGATAATTCATTAACCACTACTTCCAAATCGGTAAAATCAGGAAACCCTGAATTTATTGATGGAATAGAAATTGCCCCCGGTTCAGTTGTAAATTCCCGCCATAAAACAGCTACTACAAAAATTAACACCTTGAATCGTGCTGCTGCCAATGAAAATAATCCCAATAGCTGGGTAAGTATCGAAAAAGCCAGCTGGCTGCAAATGAAATATGCCATTATAATGGATGTAACGGTTGAAAAGCTAACCGATATTCTTTTGCTTCAAGAAATTGATGAATGGTGGGGCACCAATTATTGCTTAGGCGGCAGTACAAAAGCATGTATTGATTGTTCTGCTTTTACCTATATTGTAATGCGGGATGTTTATGGAGTGAATTTACCCCGTACAGCGCAGGAACAATATAATAGCTGTTCTAAAATACCCGATGATTCGCTGCAGGAAGGTGATTTGGTATTTTTTCATACCGGTGGTAGAAGAAGCAGGGCCATTTCACATGTAGGTGTTTATATAGCCAATCAAAAATTTGCCAATGCTTCTACAAGCAGTGGTGTTACCATCAGCGATTTGAATGATCCTTATTGGAAAAGAGCCTACCGTGGTGCCGGCAGGGTTCGTTAAGCCTGCAATTTGTCCATTGCGTTCAATCATAACTTTCGCTTTTATTGAAATACATTATTTTTACAGCTTGTTTTTCTTTTTTTAACTGTACGCCTCTTACTATGCAAAAAAATCTACTGTCGCGCCTGCAGCGCTGGATACTCATATTGTCTGCTACTTTCTTCCTGCTGATGAGTATTGCCCGAATTTTTACTTTCTGCTTATTCAATACAGGTGCTTTTTCATGGAAATCTTTTTTGTCTGTATTGTGGATGGGTTTTCGGTTTGATGCCAGGGATGTAGGTATTATGGCCATACTGATGTTAATATTGGGTGCCATTAAGCCCTTGCATCCTTTCCGAAAAAAATTGGGGAAAACAGTTGCCTATATTTTATGGTTCGTAGCTATTGTGCTGTTTACCTTGTTTTATGCATTTGATTATGGACATTTTGCTTATTTAGATGTGCGCTTAAATGCACAGGCACTCGATTTTTTACATAATACACGCATTTCACTCGGCATGTTGTGGGAAACCTATCATGTTATTTGGGTTTTATTGGGAATGATTCTTTTTATCTGGCTCAGTTTTTTTTTGGTAAAATATACTCATAGGCTCATTGCACAGTCTGCTGATATGCAGGAGCCTTACAGAAAACGGAGAGGTTTATTTTCCATCCTGTATTTTCTACTATTTGGCTTTGGAATTTTTGGGAAATTTGATCAGTTTCCACTGCGTTGGAGTGATGCATTTTCGTTGAACAGCGATTTTAATGCGCAGGCCGCTTTAAATCCATTTCAAAGTTTTTTCAGTACGCTGGCTTTTCGGCAATCTACTTATGATGTGGAAAAGGCAAAGAAATATTATTCTTTAATGGCCAACTATTTAGGCATTACCCATCCGGATGCCAATCATTTAAATTATACCAGGCATATTGTACCCGATTCCAGTTTGTCTGCAACCACATATCCCAATATTATTTTAGTTATTTCAGAAAGTTTTAGTGCTTATAAAAGTTCGTTGTTTGGTAACCCGTTAAACAGTACGCCCTTTATTGATCAATTAGCAACCAAAAGTATTTTCTTTGATCATATGTTTACACCCGGTTTCGGAACGGCACGTGGTGTTTGGACCACTATTACCGGATTAACCGATGTTGAACAAAATAAAACGGCCAGTCGTAATCCGCAAATTGTTGATCAGCAAACCATCATTAATTCATTTAAAAATTACGGCCATTATTATTTTATTGGTGGCAGTACCAGTTGGGCCAATATAAAAGGCTTGTTGGAAAATAATATAGATAGTTTGCATATTTATGAAGAGAAAAATTATACCGCACCACGGTTAGATGTTTGGGGTATTAGCGATCATAATTTGTTTACAGAAGCCAATAAAGTGCTGGCAAAACAGAATCGCCCATTTTTTGCCGTAATACAAACGGCCGATAACCACAGGCCTTATTCAATTGCTGCAGAAGACTTAAAAACGTTTAAAAAGGTTACCGTACCCAATGATACTTTATTGAAATATGGCTTTACATCGAATGAAGAGTTAAACGCATTTCGGTATTTTGATTTTAATGTGCAACATTTTATTGAAACCATACAAAAAGAGCCCTATTTTAATAACACTATTATTGCATTTATTGGCGACCATGGTTTAGTAGGGAATGCGGAAGCCTTATTTCCCAAAGCTTATACAGCTGAAGGGCTTACCAAAAACCATGTACCTTTCATTATTTATGGCCCCAAACTGGTAAAGCCTGCCAAACACACCATGCTGGCTTCGCAGGTAGATGTATTGCCTGTATTAGCAGGCATTGCCAACATACCCTACACCAATACCGGAATGGGCAGAGACATATTGCATGTAAAAGATACTACCCAAAACATGGCATTTATTTTTGAAGGAGAACAACAACAATTAGGATTATTGAAACACCAATATTTTGTAACTCAGCCAATTGGCAAGCCCGATAAAATAAAAATATTTTCAATGGAAAATAATGCCCCGGTTCCTAAAAATGCCCTAACTGATTCTATTCAAAAAGATATGCAGTTATGTATGCAGGCTATTTATGAAACCACCAGGTATATTACCCATCATAATAAAAAAAACAGCAATAAATAAATGTTTTACCCTTGTTGGTGTTAGGTAGTAATGGATAGCATTTGCTTGAATATATATCATAAAAAAACTCCTGAATTTTCAGGAGTTTTTTTATTGAGAGCGGAGAGAGAGGGATTCGAACCCCCGGACCTGTTACAGTCAACGGTTTTCAAGACCGCCGCATTAAACCGCTCTGCCATCTCTCCGGGTGCAAAATAAAGGTGCGGCTGTTTATCTTCCAAAAAAATTATACTTTATCTGCTTCTTATTTTGTAATATCCTTTTTAAATTGTATTTTCCATTGGCTTTTGTAACTGCTAAACTGCTTCTAAATATGAAAAAAGTAAAAGATATTTTAAACAGAAAAGGTACTGCTGTGATAGGCGTACCTGCTAACACATTGGTTTTTGATGCTTTAAAATTAATGGCCGACAAAAACATTGGCTCTGTAGTAGTTCAAAATGAACAAAAACAATACATTGGCTTACTTACCGAACGTGATTATGCCCGTAAAGTAATTTTAGCCGGTAAACATTCTGAACAAACCACCGTTGCAGAAATTATGAGTACAGGATTGCCGCATATTACCCCCGAAACTTCTATTGAAAGTTGTATGCACATCATGAGTGATAACAATATCCGCTATTTGCCGGTGTTCGATCAAATAGATAGTTTATGTGGTATTGTTTCTATTAATGATGTAATTTATGAAACCATTCACGACCAAAAAGAAACCATCGAACAACTGCACAGTTACATACAATCCACTTAAAAAAGGGGTTCCACAGAAAAAATTGATACAAACCGCTTTTCTTATCTTTGCGGTTCATGAAACAATTATCCGTAATAAATAAATATTTCTGGAAATATAAAACCAGATTTCTGTTAGGTATACTTTTCATTATTCTGTCTAACTATTTTCGAATCCTGGCTCCTCAGGTTTCCGGTTATGTGGTAGATCAGGCTGAGCATCTGATTCAACACCAAATTGCAGCTAATACTATACATGAAAATAAACGGATTGCCAATTACGATTTTTTGGTGCAACATTTTATTAAAGTTATTCAGGCAGAAAACAACAGTTTTTCAACCAATATCTTCATCAGTGCAGTGGTTTTGTTTTTACTGGCATTAATAGGTGGTTTCTTTATGTTTTTAATGCGGCAAACCATTATAGTAATGAGCCGCCATATAGAGTTTGATCAAAAAAATGAAATATTTACCCATTATCAGCAATTAGACGCTGCTTTTTATAAAACGCATAGTACCGGCGATTTAATGAACCGTATTACTGAAGATGTAAGCAGGGTAAGAATGTATGCCGGCCCGGCAGTGATGTATTTTATTAATTTGGCCGCTACCATTGGTTTCTGCCTGTTCTTTATGTTTCAAACCAATTGGCATTTAACATTGTATGTATTATCGCCATTGCCCATTTTGGCTATTACCATTTATTATGTAAATACCATCATTAACCGGAAAAGCGAAAAAATTCAGGCACTATTATCCGATTTAACTACCGCTGCGCAGGAATCGTATTCCGGTATTCGGGTTATTAAATCATTTGTTCAGGAAAAATCGATGTTGCATTTTTTTGATAAAAACAGCGAGGAATACAAAAAAAATGCCATTGGTCTGGCGAAGGTAGAAGCCATCTATTTCCCATCCATGACGCTGTTAATTGGCATCAGTACTTTATTAACCATTGCCATTGGCGGATGGTATCTCATTCATCAACAATATAATGTAAGTGCAGGAACCATTTTAGAGTTTGTAATTTATATTAACATGCTTACGTTTCCGGTAAGTGCAATTGGCTGGACGGCCAGTATGATTCAACGGGCTGCTGCTTCACAAAAAAGAATCAATGAGTTTTTAAACACTACACCGGAAATACAAGATAAACCGAATTTAAAACCGGTGCATGTTTCGGGTGATATTCATTTCAATCAAATCAGTTTTACATATCCCAACACAGGCATACAGGCATTATCTAATTTTAATTTAACCGTACAGGCCGGCCAAAAAGTATTGTTATTGGGACGAACCGGTAGCGGAAAATCAACCGTTGCACAATTATTATTGCATTTTTATAACCCCGATAAAGGCAATATTACCATTGGTGGGCACGATATTCAGAATATTCCACTGAGAATTCTTAGAAAAGAAATCAGTTATATTCCGCAGGATGTATTTCTGTTTAGTGATACCATTGCCAATAATATTGCATTCGGTCAGCAATGGCCTGTTGATAAAGCCCAGGTTGAGCAGGCAGCAAAAAACGCCAGCATACACAATGAAATTATGAGTTTTGATAAACATTATGAAACACTGGTAGGAGAGCGGGGCGTTACTTTAAGCGGTGGCCAAAAGCAACGAATATCCATTGCCAGAGCCTTAATAAAACAGCCCGAAGTAATTGTATTTGACGACTGTTTAAGTGCCGTTGATGCAAAAACCGAAAACGAAATTGTAACCAATCTGTATAATTTTTTAAAAGATAAAACCGGCATTATTATTACCCATCGTATTTTCTCAACATTCAGATTCGATAAAATTGTAGTGTTAGAAGATGGTGAAATTACCGAAGAAGGCACCCATGAAAGCCTAATGCAATTAAATGGTTATTACGCAGAATTGTACCGCATACAGGTATTGGAAAAAAATGCAACTGCTTTTGAAGCTTAAAAAAGCTTTCAGGTATAAAGTTTTGGTAATTCATAAACAATACTATATTTGCCAAGCACAAATAATTCAGTAACCAAAATCTTTACAACTGTGGCGTACGAGAATAACGAAAAAAAAATGGAAAGCGTTTATAGTAAACGTATCAGGGCAGGAAAAAGAAGAACCTATTTTTTTGATGTAAGAGCTACAAAAGGCAACGATTATTATTTAACGATTACCGAAAGCAGAAAAAGGTTTGATGATAATGGCTACGACAGGCATAAAATATTCTTGTATAAAGAAGACTTTAATAAATTTATTAAAGCATTGGGCGAAGCGGTTGATTTTGTTAAAACAGATTTAATGCCCGATTTTGATTTTGATGCTTTTAATCACGAATATTCCGAATCAGAAGGATATGAACCGGCAGAACAAAATGTTGTTGTTTCAGTTGTAGAAGAAGAACAAGTTGCCCCTATTGAAATAGCAACTACTTCAGTTGAAACGACAATATCTGAGGTAAATAATACCGGTACAGAAGAAGTTGACAAGTGGTAAAATAGAACATTATACTAAAATAGCTTTAACCTTACTTCGAGCATTCAACGCAAAAAGTAAGGTTTTTTTGTGCAAAATCTGTTACAGAACTGCATTTTAGAAGCATATCTTTTTATTTTTCCTCATTTTAACCCCAGTTCTCCACAAAATATTCCAAAGCATACAATTTTAAAGGTTTTTAGCTATGTTCGCAGGTACTAAAAAACTGTAGAACTGTGCGATTAAAGTCATTAGAAATAAAAGGTTTCAAAAGTTTTGCCGATAAAACCATCGTTAATTTCGATGAAGGAATTACCGGCATTATCGGGCCCAATGGTTGTGGTAAAAGCAATATTATTGATAGTATCCGTTGGGTAATTGGTGAACAGAAAATTTCCTCATTGCGTAGTGAAAATCTGGATGCATTGGTGTTCAATGGCTCTAAAACCCGCAGCCCCAGCGGTTTGGCTGAAGTAAGCCTCACTTTCGAAAATACCAGAAATTTATTACCTACCGAATTTAGCACCGTTACCGTTACCAGAAGGTTTTATAAAAATGGAGATAGTGAATACCGTTTAAACGACGTAGCATGCCGTTTAAAAGACATTCATAATCTGTTTTTAGATACCGGTGTTAGTAATGACAGTTATGCTATTATTGAACTAGGAATGGTAGATGATATTATTAAAGACAAAGATAACAGCCGCAGAAGAATGTTGGAACAAGCGGCCGGTATTACCATTTATAAAACCAGAAAAAAGGAAGCAAAATCAAAATTAGATGCTACCGAACAGGATTTAGCCAGAATTGAAGATTTACTTTTTGAAATTCATAACCAGCTAAAATCCTTAGAAAGCCAGGCTAAAAAAGCTGAAAAATACTATGAAATAAAAAAAGAATATAAAATCATAGCCGTTGAATTGGCCAAGGCTTCGCTGGAAGGATTTAATTTAACCTATAAAAATTTACAGGAACAGCAGGAACTTGAAACCGATAAAAAAATACGCTTAGAGGCTGAAATAGCCAATCAGGAAGCAGTATTAGAGCAGGAAAAAATTGGGTTTATAGAAAAAGAAAGGGCATTGCAAAGCATGCAATACCAGTTTAATGAACTGGTGCAACAGTTGCGTACCAAAGAAAATGATAAAAATCTCGCCTCACAAAAATTAGTTTTTTTAAAAGAAAAAGAAACCAATTTGAAGCATTTTCTTCAAAATGCGGAAGGCCAGTTAAAAGGAATTGATGAATCTCTTGCTTTCAGTAAAGTACAAATAAAGGATGAAGAAAATAAGTTGGCAGATATGCATGCCAATTTAGAAAACCTAAAATATGAGGTGGAACTGAAAAGGCAAATATTTGATGAAAAAAGAGCCGGCGTTGATCAACTACGCCAGCAATATCAGCAATTACAACGGTCACAGTTTGACGCAGAAAAAAAAGTAGCCATTGCCGATACTTCTATACAAAATTTGCAGCGTTCGCAAATGCAATTAACTACCGAACAAAAAAATAGGGAAGCACAATTGCAACAATTAACCATTGAGTTAACCCAAAAAGAACAAACCCTGGCTGAAAAGCGTACACATTTGCAACAAATGCAGGAACAACATGAAAAAACCAAACAGCAAATTCTGGAAACACAACAAGAGCTGGAAGTTTTACGCAATCAGTTAGCAGATGAAAGCCGCAAGTTAGATGCACGCAAAAATGAATACAACCTTTTAAAGAGTTTAATCGATTCAATGGAAGGTTACCCTGAAAGCATTAAATTTTTGCATAAAAATCCGGAATGGGATAATCAGGCCCCCATTTTATCAGACATTATTTATGTAAAAGAAGCTTATCGGGCCGCAGTAGAAAATGTGTTGGAGCCTTATCTCAACTATTTTGTGGTAAATAATTTAGAAGAAGGTTTGCAGGCAGTACGTTTATTAGATAAACACCAAAAAGGGAAAGCCAACTTTTTTATGTTGGATAAATTTCAACATTATTCTACCGGCATAGCACAGCCTGCACAAACCATTGCGGCCATGGACATTATTGAAGTAGATGATCAATACCGGCCATTAGCTGCTTATTTACTTGGCCATGTATTTATTGCAGAATCAGAAGTTCTAATGGAACAGGATATATTTTCTGATGCCATTATTTTGGAAAAATCGGGCAAAATTGTAAAGGGTAAATACACGTTAACCGGCGGTAGCGTTGGCTTGTTTGAAGGAAAGAAAATTGGGCGTGCAAAAAATTTGGAAAAATTAGAAGAAAAAATTCAGGAGCAGGAAGCAGTTGTAAATTTACTGAAAGCAGATATTCAGCACAACCATCAAAAAGTTGTGGGGTTTAATGAACAGTTGAAAGAACAAACCATACGTGCCACTGAAAATGAAATTAATCAGTTAATTAATCAGGTTTTTGCTGCTAAAAATAAAATTGAAAACATCACTGCTTCTCAGCAACAAACCCAGCTACGGATAGAAGAAATTGAACAACGTATGCAGGATGAGCAGGATAGCATTGCTGAAACCAGGCTAACCCTTGCGCAACTGAATGAACAGTTGAAAGCGTTGGGCAATGAAATGGCCATGATTGAACAGGACTATCAGTTGGCAGAGCAGGATTATAATCTTACTAATATTCAGTTCAATGAATTTAATCTGCAGCTTACCCGTCAGCAAAGTAAAATCAATGCCATTCAACAGGAATTGCAGTTCAAAAAAAATCAGTTGAACGATCTGCAAAAGCAAATAGAAAATAATACCCGGCAATTGGCAGAAGCCGCTACACAAATTGAAGATGGGAAACTGACAGTTGAAATCATTGAAGAAGAGCTAATACTGCTAATGAAGCAAAAGGAAACAGAAGAAAAGCAATTGAATGAGGCAGATCAGGCCTATTACAATTTGCGCAATATATTGCAGGAAAAAGAAAATGATGTACGCCAGAAAAATAAGCAACGTGAAATGGCAGAACATCTGCTGGCTGAAATAAAAGATAAATTGAATGAATTGAAGTTGCAATTGGCAGGCATGAAGGAAAGATTGAATGTGGAATTTAAAATTTCGTTGGAAGAAATTTTAGAGCAATCCCGTACCACAGAAATGCCGCTGGAAGAGTTACAGGCCACCAGCGACAAGATGCGGAAGCGGATGGAAAACATTGGTGAAGTCAATCCCACAGCAATTGAAGCGTATCAGGAAATGAAAAAACGATATGAGTTTATTGTGGAACAAAAAAATGACCTAGTTCAGGCAAAAGAAAGTTTATTACAAACCATTCAGGAGGTAGAGGCTACCGCCAATCAACAATTTTTAGATACTTTTAATAAGGTTCGCGATAACTTTCAAAAAGTATTTAAAGCACTGTTTTCAGAAGAAGATACCTGTGATATGGTATTGGAAAATCCAGAAAATTTAGCTGAAACCGGTATTGAAATTATGGCTAAACCCAAAGGGAAACGTCCATCCTCCATTACCCAGTTGAGCGGTGGTGAGAAAACCCTAACCGCAACAGCTTTGCTGTTTGCCATTTATTTGATTAAGCCAGCACCATTTTGTATTATGGATGAAGTAGATGCACCACTAGATGATGCCAACGTTACCAAGTTTACGCAAATGATTAAAAAGTTTAGTGAAAACTCTCAATTCATTTTAATTACCCATAATAAACAAACTATGAGTGCGGTGGATGTAATTTATGGTGTAACCATGCAGGAACCCGGTGTCAGTAAATTGGTTCCGGTTGATTTTAGAAGCCTGAATTAATTTTACCTTCAACAAAAGTATTTGAAACCGCTTTCTTAACACGAGGCGGTTTTTTTATCAAAACCTTGCAACATAGAATTTGTAAATTTGCAAACTGTGTTTACAGTGTGTTAACAATAGTTAAAATAACATTGAACAATATTTTGCATCAACTAAATGCGAAATGCTTTTTCCATTCACTTTTAAATTATATAAATGAAATATCAGGTAGGTGATGAGATTATCATTCTGCATAACCATGAATCGGGCAAGGTGGTAGAAATTATTAATGATAAAATGGTGCTGGTAGAGGTGCGAGGGGTTCAATTTCCGGCATATATGGATCAGATTGATTTTCCTTATTTTTATCGGTTCAGTAAGCAAAAAAAAGAGCAGGCTGCTCCCAAAGAAGTACCCAAAAAATATATTGATCAAATTCCAAAAGAAAAACCTATACCCAATAAAGCAAAAGTTGCTGATGGTGTATGGCTGTCATTGTTACCTGTATTTATGTTTGATGAGTTTAATGATGAGGTAGTTGAAAAATTTAAAATTTATTTACGCAACAGAACAGCAGTGGCTTACCAATTTGAGTATAGCCAACACTTTTTTGGTACAGCATCCTTCGAATTAAATAATTCTATATTGCCTTTTCATGATTTTTATCTGCACGACATTGATTTTGCTTCAGTAAATGATGCGCCATCTTTTCATTTTACTTTTAGTTTACACAATCCGCAAAAAAATAAAGCTCCTCATTTTGAAACTGCAATCAAAATAAAATCAAAACAATTGTTTTTGAAAATAGAAGAATTGAAAAGTAAAAATCAATCTGTAATTGAATATTTGTTATTTGAAACATATCCTGATAATGCACCGGAAGCTGAAAAATTTGAATTAACCGGGCTTGCAGCGCAAGGCTACAAAATATATGAAGCCAAAAAAATAAAAGAGCATTTGGCAGCTCCACGTTCAGAGGTTGACTTGCACATGGAAAAGTTGTTAGATAATTGGAAGGATATGAACAATTTTGATATTTTAATGTATCAACTAAAAGAATTTGAAAAATGGTATGATTTGGCTATTACCCACAGGCAACCTTCACTCATTGTTATACATGGTGTTGGCAGTGGAAAATTACGCGATGAAATTCATGCTATTTTAAAAACAAGAAAAGAGGTAAAAACTTTTGTAAATCAATACCATCCGCGTTATGGTTATGGTGCAACAGAAATTTATTTTCAATATTAAATTAAGAAACATGTATACAGACACCATTATATTGCCTGTTAGCGATGGATCACAAATGAATGCATTTATTGCACATCCTGAAACCAATAAAAGTTTACCCGGTATACTATTGTTTCAGGAAGCATTTGGTGTAAACCATCATATTAAAGATGTAGCACAACGATTGGCTAATGAAGGTTATGTGGTAATTGCTCCGGAATTATACCATAGAACCGCACCTGGTTTTGCAACCGGCTATGATGATTTTAGTGTTATTGCACCGCATTTTCAGGCTTTAACCACCGAACAATTATCGGTCGATATTCTAGCTGCCTACCATTGGTTACAAAATGAACAAAATGTTCAAATCAATAAAATTGCATCCATAGGCTTTTGTCTCGGTGGTAGAGTTGCATTATTGGCCAATATGGTTGCACCATTGTCAGCAGGCATTTCTTTTTATGGCGGTGGCATGCATGCACTTGCCAATAGAGTAAATGAGCTACATGGGCCACAACTCTTTTTTTATGGTGGTAAAGATCAGCATATTACAGAAGCACATAGAAACGAAGTGGAGCAGGCCTTAATAACCGCCAATAAAGATTATGCGAAAGTTATTTTTTCTTATGCCGATCACGGATTTCATTGTAATGAACAGGCAAGTTATCATCCAAAAGCGGCAAAAGAAGCATGGGCATTAAGTTTAGCTTTCTTACAAAATAATTTACAATAACTTTACAGTTGGCTACAAACCCGCGCTATCGCCTTGTTTTAACAGGGAGGAAAGTCCGGACAGCACAGAGCAACCCACCGGTGAACAGCCGGCCACCAATTGGTGAGAGAAAGTGCCACAGAAAATAACTGCCCTGCATTGACGGGGTAAAGGTGAAAATGTGAGGTAAGAGCTCACGGTTGTTATCGGTAACGGTAGCAACGGGTAAACCTTGGGTGCTGCAATGCCACATATAGAGCCGTTTTGAGAGCTGCTCGTTCAAGGCTCAGGGTAGGCAGCAACAGGTAAACAGTAATGTTTATCGCAGATAAATGATAGTGTAGAAACAGAATCCGGCTTATGAGGTTTGTAGCTTTTTATGGTTTAGGCATGGTGAATAACTGATTGCTAAAGGGTGGCGTGGTAGGAATAACCACTTCATTAAAATTATAATGTACTTCTTTATGACAATTATTGCAGGTTTGTGTTAAAAAAATAAAACTGCTTTTAAAAGCCAATTTGTTTTTTGACGCAATGGTTTTATTTAGACTATCTATTGCAGGTTGTAACATCACCACTTCTTTCGATTCCTGCCTGTCTGTGCAATATTGCTGAATATCATCTATGGCTTCCATTATTTCATGAATTTCAAAATTGGCTAATTCCCAGTTTTGATTGGTGCCGGCAAACCATAATTTGGCGTGATGTACCTGAATGGCCGACATAAATTCACCCAACCCCGGTTTGTAACTTTTATTCACTTGCTTTTGAAGACTGTCAATTTTTGCCTGCATTGCCTGAGAGTCTGATGAATGATTAGAACAGGATATCATTATCAATGGTAAGCAATAAATCAGTAACTTTTTCAAGGTGTCTTTTTTAATGATTTGAATAATCAATTACTACACAGCAGGGCATTTAGATATTGTATCAATGGTTGCACATTTCAAGAAATTAAAGATAAAAATATTCAATGAATAAGCTCCGTGCGGGATAATTAAAATTCGAATAAAATCAAACAATGTAAGGAAATACAATACTCCTTATCATTCATTCCTATTTCGTTACTGCCAAAACTTTTCAATTCCTTATTTTTGTAAGTATATGACACAGGAACAAATTAAGAATATGAGGGACAGAGTGCTTGTCCTGAGGAGGTTTCTTTGACGTGGATAATCGTTTGCAAAAATTAGAAACCGATCGACAGTTATCACTTTCTCCCGGATTTTGGGATGATAATCAGCGGGCAACAGCCATCATGAAATCTATTAAGATTCATGAATATTGGATAAATATATTTAAACAGGTAGATACCGCTGTTGAAGATTTTGCAGTGCTGTTTGAATTTTGGAAGGCCGGGGATGCTACGGACGAAGAAACTAAAGCAGCTTATGAACATGCGCTTTCCGTTATTGAAGATGCTGAATTTAAAAGCACATTAAATAAACCGGAAGATGAATTGCCTGCTATGATGCAAATTAATCCCGGTGCAGGTGGTACTGAAAGTCAGGATTGGGCAGAAATGCTGATGCGCATGTATATTATGTATGGCGAAAAGCAGGGCTGGAAAATAACGGAGGTGGATTTGCAGGAAGGTGATGGAGCCGGTATTAAGAGTGTTACTTTGCAATTTGACGGAACATTTGCTTATGGTTTTTTAAAAGCAGAAAGTGGTGTGCACCGCTTGGTAAGAATTTCGCCCTTTGATAGCAATGCAAGAAGGCATACTTCATTTGCATCGGTATTTGTGTATCCGTTAATTGATGATACCATTGAAATAACCGTAAACCCGGCCGATGTAGAATGGGAATTTTACCGAAGCGGTGGTAAAGGTGGCCAAAATGTAAATAAGGTTGAAACCGCTGTGCGATTGAAGCATATACCTTCAGGCATCATTGTAGAATGTCAGCAGGCACGTACACAGGGCGAAAATAGAGAAATGTCCATGAAGATGCTGAAAAGCAGGTTGTATGAAGAGGAATTACGTAAAAGGCAAGAAGCAGTGAATGCTACCAATGCAACTAAAAAGAAAATTGAATGGGGAAGTCAAATCAGGAGTTATGTATTTCATCCCTATAAAATGATTAAAGATCATCGCACCAATTATGAAGTGGGCAATGTGGGGCCGGTGATGGATGGCGATTTAGATGGATTTATTAAAGCTTACTTAATGTTGGAAAAAGAAGGCTTGTAAAATATACATCTGCTTTTTTCATTATTGAAAAAAAATTATCTGCTTGTGTTTCACAGCCATGCCATTATAAGTTTGGGTGTTATTTTTTAGTCACTTCTAAAAAGGAAACATATGAAACGGTTGTTCTCATTATTATTGATCTGTTGTTTTTTACAGGTACATGCACAGCAAAACAAAAGCACGCCTGATATAATTGCTGCACAGGCACTGGCTAAACGAGTAGTACCCCAATATGCCGCTGCTATACAATTTCAAAAAATTGAACATTGCGCCATTGATTCTTTTTTTATCAATTGGCAAAATAATCAACTCATTGTTAAAGGCAGTAACGTCAATGCTATGGCCGCTGGGTTAAACTATTACTTGAAAAATACCTGCTTAGCCAATGTTTCGTGGTACAGAAATGAAGGGGTAACCGTGCCGCAAAAAATGCCTGTTTTAGATAAAGCCATTGGGCTAAAAGCTCGTTGTAATGAGCGTTTTTTTCTAAATTACTGCACATTTGGTTATACCATGCCCTGGTGGGGTTGGCAAGATTGGCAATGGTTTATTGACTGGATGGCATTAAATGGCATTAATATGCCTTTGGCCATAACCGGCCAGGAAGCCATTTGGTATAAAGTATGGAAAAAATTTGGGTTAACAGATCAACAAATCAGAAGTTTTTTTACCGGCCCCGCCTATTTGCCCTGGCACAGAATGGCCAATATTGACAGATGGGAAGGGCCATTGCCCATGCATTGGATCAACACACAATTAGTCTTACAGAAAAAAATTGTGCAACGTGAAAAAGAATTGGGTATGAAGCCTGTTTTACCTGCATTTGCAGGCCATGTTCCTGAGGCACTTGCCACCATTTATCCTAAAGCAAAAATTCATTCATTGGGTGAGTGGGGCGAGTTTAGTAAACAATATGAAAGTTATTTTTTAGATCCATTTGATTCCTTATTTAAACCCATACAAAAAGCTTATTTAGAAGAACAAACCAAATTATTGGGCACCAGTCATATTTATGGTGCCGATCCATTTAATGAAGTAACTCCTCCCAGTTGGGAACCTAATTATCTGGCTTCAGTAGCCAAAACCATCTATGAATCTATGCTGCAAACCGATCCCAAAGCAGAGTGGTTACAAATGAGCTGGATTTTTTATTACCAGCGTAAACAATGGACAGATGAACGTATTAAAGCCTTTTTAACGGCTGTTCCGCAAGGTAAAATGACATTGTTAGATTATTACTGTGATAATACCGAAATATGGAAATTTACCGATGCCTTTTATGGCCAACCCTATATCTGGTGCTATCTTGGCAATTTTGGCGGCAATACCATGATGTCGGGCAACCTTGAGGAAATAGAGGAAAGAATGGAAAATACTTTTCAGAAGGGAGGTGCAAATATGAAAGGTTTGGGCTCAACTTTAGAAGGGTTTGGTGTTAACCCCATCATGTATCAATATGTATTCGACAAGGCCTGGAGCTCAGGCCCTGTAAATGTTGCCAATTGGGTAAATAACTGGGCTAAAAGCCGGTATGGATCCAACAACGAATTTGTAAAAAAAGCCTGGAATATTTTATTACATACTACATACGCTGAAAGGGCCGGTTTAGGGCGTGCTACTTTAACCAATGCCCGTCCGGCTTTTACTGGACACAATACCTGGACAACTGATCCCCAAATTAAATATAATAACAAAAACTTATTAGAGGCCTGGCATTTATTATTGCAGGCACCTGTTGATGCACATATACCTCCGGTTTATTTATACGATGTAGTAAATACCGGCCGGCAGGTACTCGGAAATTATTTTGCTGTGCTTCGTGATGGTTTTACCAAAAGTTATAACGAACACAATACCGATGCCGTTCAACAGTATGGCAAGCAAATGTTAGCATTATTGAGTGATATGGATACACTTCTGGCAACCAATCAAAATTTTTTGTTGGGTAGCTGGATTGCAGATGCAGAAAAAATGGCGGCCACTTCTCAGGAAA
Source organism: Hydrotalea lipotrueae (assembly GCF_019249625.1). NCBI lineage: Bacteria > Pseudomonadati > Bacteroidota > Chitinophagia > Chitinophagales > Chitinophagaceae > Hydrotalea > Hydrotalea lipotrueae. Next base: position 202,224 of record NZ_JAESDL010000001.1, read on the forward strand.
AACAATATTATGCCCAAGATGCAAAAAGAATTTTAACGGTTTGGGGCGAGCCCGGTAAACATTTAACCGACTATGCTAACAGAGCCTGGGCAGGATTAATGCAAACCTATTACCGTGAAAGATGGAAAATGTTTATTGATGCAGTTGAAAAAAATATGCAGGATAATACCAATTTTGATCAGGATAAGTTCAATCAGGCACTCATGGAATTTGAATCGGGCTGGGTTGAAAATAAACTCCATTTTCCGGATCAGCCCATTGGTAATACAATGCAGGTAAGCAAACGGTTATATTCAAAATATGCGTCTGCAATTATGGCTGTAAAATAATTTTGTTGGTTTCAAATTTCTGTATCATCTTCGCAAAGCAATGAAAAATACAATCAACAATATGTGGTGGTGGCATTCAAATCTCTTTCGGGGATTATAATGCCTTGCACATTGCATATGTACATTTATACAAGCCCCGACAATTGTGTTGGGGTTTTTTTTTGAAATCAGGTAATAGAATCATGCAGAGAAAACAGTATTGAAATGCTTTAATATAAAATAGATATTTTTTATGAAAAAAATTTTGGTAACAACAGAAGAGAAAAAATTACTAGCCGATGTGTACACACCGGTTGGTATTTATTTAAGATTCAGAGATAAATTCAGAGATACAATTTTATTGGAAAGTACCGATCATCATGTTGCAGAAAATAGTTTTAGTTTTATTTGCATTAATGCACTTGCGGGTATTGAAATCTCATCTAATCAGCAAATAGAATTTAAGTTGCCAGGCGAACAACCTGAAAAAATTCCTTTAAATAATAATACATCGGTTCAGGAGGTGGTTTGGAATTTTATGCAAAGATTTGAAGTGGCACCTGCTGACAATAAAACGGTAAAAAGTGCACAGGGCTTTTTCGGATATACGTCCTATGATACTATTCCTTTTTTTGATACCATCAAATTTAAAAAAGAAGCCACAACCCAACCCGCTATACCATTAATGCGGTATCGTTTTTATCAATATATTATCATCATCAATCATTTCAATGATGAATTGTTTTTGTGTGAAAATAAAATACAAGGTATTGAGTCGGAAGTAGAACGTGTTGAAAGTTTACTTCAAAGTAAAGACATACCGGTTTTCCCATTTGCTGTTAAAGGCAATGAAACATCCAACATTTCAGATGAAGCATATATTGCCATGGTAAAATCCGGCATTCAGCATTGTTTAAGAGGCGATGTATTTCAAATTGTTTTAAGCAGAAGGTTTCAGCAAACTTTTATTGGCGATGAGTTTAATGTATATCGGGCATTACGCAGCATTAATCCTTCTCCCTATTTATTTTTCTTTGATTATGGTGATTATAAATTAATGGGTTCATCACCCGAGGCACAATTGATTATTAAAGATGGGAAAGCAGTTGTACATCCCATTGCAGGAACTTTTAAGCGAACAGGGAATGATGCAGTAGATGCCATTGCTGCCGAAAAATTATTACTCGATGCCAAGGAAAATGCAGAACATGTAATGCTGGTTGATTTGGCTCGGAATGATTTAAGCAGATTGTGTACCGATGTAACGGTAAGCCATTTTCGTCAAATACATTATTACAGTCATGTTATTCATTTGGTGAGTGAAGTAACCGGAAAAATTGCCGAAGGTGCAAATCCATTTATATTACTGGCCAAAACCTTTCCAGCAGGAACCCTCAGCGGTGCACCAAAATTTAAAGCAATGGAGTTAATTGATGGTTTGGAAACAACATCTCGTAGCTACTACGGTGGTGCACTTGGTTTTATAGGGTTTGATGGCAGTTGCAATCATGCCATTATGATTAGAACCTTTTTAAGTAAAAACAATACACTGTTTTATCAGGCAGGTGCCGGCGTTGTTGCCGCAAGTAATCCGGAAAGCGAATTACTGGAAGTAAACAACAAGCTTGGGGCATTGAAAAAAGCCGTTGAATATGCCACTAACATCAACATCCATTAACTAAAATTTATTTGAATTGATGAATACTGAAATTGCACAACCATTTCACAGCTCCGGCACCATGCAGAAAGGAGATATAAAGCCTACTAAATTATTGGTGTTTGATAATTACGATTCGTTTACCTATAATTTAGTGCACATGGTTTCATTCCTATTGCAACAGGAAGTAACCGTATGTAGAAATGATGAAATTGAATTGGATGCCATAGCACAATTTGATAAAATCATTTTATCGCCGGGTCCCGGCATACCGGAGGAGGCAGGTTTATTATTGCCCTTAATTCAAAAGTATGCTGCAACAAAATCAATTTTAGGAGTATGTTTAGGCCATCAGGCTATTGGTGAAGCATTTGGCGCAAAACTTACCAACTTAACCAAAGTGTTTCATGGTGTAGCTACGCAGGTTCATATTGCCAATCAGGCTACGCAAAAGCCGAATAGCTGGTTTAAAAATTTGCCACGCACCATTGAAGCAGGCAGGTATCATAGTTGGATTATTAATAAGGCAACCTTACCGGAAGAGCTGGAGATAACTGCAACCGATGATGCAGGAAATATTATGGCTATGCAACATAAAATATATGATATACAAGGTGTTCAGTTTCATCCGGAAAGTATTCTAACGCCTTTAGGTGAGGAGATTCTCCGTAATTGGTTAATCCATTCATGAAACCAATAGAACTAACTGCCTTGATTTTTAATCAGATCTTATTTTTTGAAAATATACAATATGAAGAAGATTTTACAATACTTGTTTGAATACAAGTCGTTCAGCAGGGAAAAAGCAAAAGAAGTATTATTGAACATCAGTAAAGGCATGTACAATGAATATGAAATTACATCATTTGTAACGGTTTATTTAATGCGTACCATCACCATAGAAGAATTACAGGGTTTTGGCGATGCTTTACTGGAACTTTGTGTGCAACTTCCGTTTGAAGATTATCAAACATTGGATATTGTAGGAACCGGAGGCGATGGAAAAAATACATTCAATATTTCTACCATTAGTTGTTTTATTGCAGCAGGTGCTGGCCAAAAAGTTGCCAAACACGGCAATTATGGTGCAACTTCTATTAGTGGCGCATCTAATGTTATGGAGCAATTAGGTTATCGTTTTAAAAATGATGTGGCCACTTTGCAAAAAGAATTAGATACCGTTCATATTTGTTTTCTGCATGCACCTTTATTTCATCCGGCTTTAAAAGTGGTTGGCCCATTACGGAAGAGCATTGGCGTAAGAACATTTTTTAACATGTTAGGTCCCATGGTCAACCCTGCTTCTCCTGCCTACCAATTAGTAGGGGTTTATAATTTAGAAATGGCCAGAATTTACAATTATCTGTTACAACAAACCAACAAATCGTTTACCATTATACATTCTTTAGATGGTTATGATGAAATTTCTTTAACCGGCGATACAAAAGTAATTACCAATAATGGTGAACAAATTTTAACACCTGAAAATTTGGGTAAAAGAATGGTACAGCCGCAGGATATTTATGGCGGCAACTCTGTTGAAGAGGCAGCTAAAATATTTTTAAATATTTTGAAAGGGGAGGGCACCTGGGCACAAAATGCAGTGGTGCTATCCAATGCCGCAATGGCACTTCATGCCACAAAAGCTTTTAACAGTTATGATGATGCATATCTTGCAGCGATTGAGAGTTTAGAAAGTGGTAAGGCCTATCAAACTTTACAGCAACTCATTCGTTTGCAAGCATAACATTCATCAACCGCTGGTTTTATTAGTTGAACAATAAAATTTACAATGAATATTTTAGAAACAATTGTAGCAAAAAAACAAGCTGAGGTTACATTGGCAAAGCAGCAAACATCTATTAATGATTTACGGCAAATGCCTTTTTTCAGGCGCAATACTATTTCATTGAAATCAATTTTACAGAAAGGCAATACAAGTGGTATAATAGCAGAGTTTAAACGTAAATCACCCTCAAAAGGAATCATCAATGTTACGGCCGATGTAGTAACAGTTACAAGTGCTTATGCAAAATATGCAGCCGGCATATCTGTATTAACAGATGCATCTTTTTTTGGTGGCTCGTTCAAAGATTTGCAACAGGCACGCATCCAACCTGTTCCTATTTTAAGAAAAGATTTTATGATAGATGCTTATCAGATTTATGAAGCCAAAGCCATTGGTGCCGATGTTATTTTGCTGATTGCTGCCTGTTTAACACCACAACAGGTAAAAGAATTGGCAACCGTTGCTAAACAATTAGGCTTAGAAGTGTTATTAGAAATACATGGAGCAGATGAGCTGCAACATATTTGTAATGAAGTTGATTTAGTGGGCGTAAACAACAGAAATTTAAAAACATTTGAAGTAAACATTCAAACATCTCTCCATTTAATTGCCAAAATACCTGATGATAAAATTGCAATTACCGAGAGTGGTATTTCAAGTATTGAAAGTATTCAACAATTAAAATTAGCAGGTTTTAAAGGATTTTTAATGGGAGAAAATTTTATGAAACATGCATCTCCGGAAATTGCATTTACACAATTTGTTCATCAGCTAAACTCTGAATTATGCGGGTAAAAGTTTGTGGTATGACAGATATGAATCAGGTGCGTCAATTGAACGATCTGGGGGTGCATTTTTGTGGCTTTATTTTCTATCCAAAAAGCCCACGCTACGTGTTGAATACCAATACAACCGATACAATTAAAAAAATAAAAGGGAATATTAATAAAGTGGGCGTTTTTGTGAATGAAAAAGAAGATACCGTTTTAAAAATGGTAGATGAATGTGGTTTGTATCTGGTTCAATTGCACGGCGATGAGAGTCCGCGTACCTGCGAAAATCTCTCAAACTATGTTACTACGGTTAAAGCATTTAGAATCAGCGAGCAGGATAATATTCTTTGGAAAATTAAAGATTATCAAGATGTGGTGGATATGTTTTTATTCGATACGGAAGGTGTTGGATACGGGGGTACCGGCAAAAAATTTAATTGGAATATGCTCAAAGGCTTATCTATTCGAAAACCATTTTTTTTAAGCGGTGGAATTCAGCCTGAAGATGTACATCATTTAGCCGCTTTTATGCAGGATACCGTTGCAAAAGATTTGTTTGCGGTAGACATTAACAGCCGTTTTGAAATAGCCCCGGGTATAAAAAACTTAGCTTTGGTACAGGAATTTGTAAACAGTGTTACAAATATTTAATTCTAAATTTTTTTTATGATAGCTGAAAAAAAACAAAATCAATCATTCACTCATCCCGATGCCAATGGTTATTTTGGGATGTTTGGCGGTGCATATATTCCGGAAATGTTACACAGAAATGTGGAAGAATTGCGTAGCAGGTATTTGGAAATTATGCAGGAAAAAACTTTTGTTGAAGAATTTAACCAATTGCTACACGATTATGTAGGAAGGCCCTCACCGCTATTTTTAGCAGAACGCCTCAGTGCACAATTCAACACAAATATCTATTTTAAGAGAGAAGATTTAAACCATACCGGTGCTCATAAAATTAACAATGCTATAGGGCAGGTTTTATTGGCACAACGTTTGGGTAAAAAACGAATTATTGCCGAAACGGGCGCCGGTCAGCATGGTGTTGCCACAGCAACTGTTTGTGCTTTAAAAGGGTTGGAATGCATTGTGTATATGGGTGTAAAAGATATTGAACGTCAGGCCCCTAACGTTGCCCGTATGCAAATGCTGGGTGCAAAAGTGGTTCCGGCCACCAGTGGCAGCCAAACATTAAAAGATGCAACCAATGAAGCCATTCGCGATTGGATTAATCATCCAAACGATACCCATTATGTAATTGGCAGTGTTGTTGGTCCGCATCCTTACCCTGACATGGTGGCTCGTTTCCAAAGCATTATCAGTGAAGAAACAAGATGGCAGTTAAAAGAAAAAGCCGGAAGCGAATTACCAACGCATGTTATTGCCTGTGTAGGAGGTGGCAGTAATGCAGCGGGTGCATTTTATCATTTTCTGGAAGATACTGCTGTACAGTTAATTGCTGTAGAAGCTGCAGGGCATGGTATTAACAGTGGCATGAGTGCTGCTACCACACAATTGGGTAAACCGGGTATCTTGCATGGCAGTAAAAGTTTAGTGATGCAAACCATTGACGGACAAGTGGTAGAGCCACATAGCATTTCAGCCGGATTAGATTATCCTGGAATAGGTCCTTTACATGCTCATTTATTTAAAACCGGAAGAGCTACATTTTTAAGTGCAACAGATGAAGAAGCTTTAAAAGCGGCATTTGAAGTAAGTAAATTGGAAGGTATTATCCCCGCATTGGAAACAGCACATGCTTTTGCCGCACTACATCAATTGCATTTTAAACCCACCGATGTTATTGTGATTTGTTTAAGTGGGAGAGGGGATAAAGATTTATCTACTTACATGCAGGCAATGGAAATAAATGCTTAATTTTTTAAAGAATTAAAAGGATGGATGTTCATCAATTGAATCTGAGGCAGGCAACAATCAACGACAGTGCTTTCTTTTATGAATTAAAAAAAACAGTGCTGTATGATTATGTACATGCAATATGGGGATGGGATGAAGTCATTCAACAGCAGTTTCATCGGGATAATTTTCTTCCCGAACAAACACAGATCATTGAATGGCAAAATCAATCCATTGGTACCATAGAAATTGCAGAAGATACAGAAAAAATTTTCATCAGTAGTTTATACATTCATCCCTTATTTCAGAATAAAAAAATTGGTACAACCTTAATTAATCAACAGTGTATTAAAGCAACAGCGCTTAAAAAGAAAGTAGCATTAGAAGTATTGCATTTAAATACCGGAGCACAAAAATTGTATCAGCAATTAGGTTTTATGATTTTTCCCACAAACGATCCAATAAAATTATACATGCAAAAATATTTTTCTATATGAGTAGAATAACAGAGGTATTCTTAAAAAAATCAAACAATGTACTCAATGTGTATTGTACGGCCGGCTATCCTGAATTAAATAGTACTTTAACAGTAATGCAGGCATTACAAAACCACGGTGCAGATTTAATTGAATTGGGTATGCCTTACAGTGATCCTTTAGCAGATGGCCCTATTATTCAGGAAAGCAGCAGTATTGCACTTCAAAATGGCATGACCATTCAGGTATTATTTGAACAATTGAAGGATTGCCGAAACACCATTCATGTGCCCATTATTTTAATGGGTTATATGAATCCGATTTTGCAATATGGCTTTGAAGCTTTTTGCCAAAAAGCTGTGGAAGTGGGTGTAGATGGATTAATTCTCCCCGATTTACCGGAATACGAATTTGAAACCATGTACGGAGCCATGATAAAAAAATATGGTTTAGATTTTATTTTTTTAATAACCCCTGAAACCTCTGAAACAAGAATCAAAAAATTAGATGCATTAAGTTCAGGATTTTTATATGCAGTTAGTTCATCTGCAACCACAGGAAATGATAAAAATTTTGCAGAAGTAGAAAAATATTTGCAAAACTTACAGCAAATGCATTTAAAAAATCCAATTATGGTTGGATTTGGCATAAAAGACCATGCAACATTTACTGCTGCTTGTAAGTACAGCAATGGCGCCATTATAGGTAGTGCTTATATTAAGGCTTTGTCGAGTTCAGTTGATATTGAAACCGGCACAAAAAACTTTTTACAAAACATTATCAAATAGTTTTTTTGAGCGTGAAAATTGTTTTTTATACCATAAATAGTTAGCATTCATGAAAGTTGTAATTATAGAATACAATGCAGGCAATATTCAAAGTGTGCGGTATGCGTTGGAAAGAATTGGTATTAAAACCATACTCTCTAATGATCATGCAACCATACTGAGTGCAGATAAAATTATTTTCCCCGGAGTAGGAGAGGCAAGCAGTGCCATGAAAAGTTTGCAGCAAAATAATTTGCATCTTCTAATTCCCAAATTGAAACAACCTGTATTGGGTATATGTGTGGGTATGCAATTGCTTTGTAAATATTCGGAAGAGAATAATACAACATGTTTAGGGGTTTTTGATGAACCGGTAAAAAAATTTGAAAGTGGTGCAATGCTTAAAATACCACAGGTGGGATGGAATACCATTTATCATTTATCATCACCGCTTATGCAAGATGTACCTGAAGAAAGTTATTGTTATTTTGTACACAGCTATTATGTTCCACATAATCAGTATGCCATTGCTATAACCAATTACATACAACCTTATGCTTCAGCTATCCATAAAAATAATTTTTATGGTGTACAGTTTCATGCTGAAAAAAGTGCACAGATTGGAGAAAAGATTTTAAAAAATTTCATCGCATTATAAAAGTTATTCTATGCAAATTATTCCCGCCATTGATATTATAGATGGAAAATGCGTCCGATTAACGGAAGGCGATTATGATCAGAAAAAAATTTATAATGAAAACCCTTTAGAGGTTGCCAAAATGTTTGAAGCTTCCGGTATTCAACGATTACATCTGGTTGACTTGGATGGTGCAAAAATGGGTAAAGTTTCCAACTGGAAAGTGCTGGAAACCATAGCTACCGAAACCGGTTTAATAATTGATTTTGGCGGTGGTGTTAAATCCACACACGATGTACAAGTGGTTTTAGAATCAGGAGCTGCATTGGTTACTGTAGGAAGTATAGCAGTGAAGAACAAGGAATTGTTTGTAGAATGGTTACAGCAATTTGGCGTTACTAAATTTTTATTGGGGGCAGATGTAAAAAACGGATGTATTGCCATTCATGGATGGATGGAAACCACCGATCTACCCGTAAAAGATTTTATGGCCACCTATCTTGCCTTGGGTGTACAGCAAATTTTTTGTACCGATGTAAGTAAGGATGGCAGAATGGAAGGTCCTTCCATTGAATTGTATACAAATCTGATTGAATCGTTGCCTGATTTGCACTTAATTGCCAGTGGTGGTGTCAGCCAATTGCAGGATTTGGTTGATTTAAAAGCAATAGGTTGCAGCGGTGCCATTGTAGGTAAAGCTATTTATGAAAATAAAATATCATTGAACGATTTGGTTCATTTTAATGCATCATTGTAATGGAAACAAAAAATAAACCCATATTGTCCGGCTTAACCAAACGTATTATTCCCTGTTTAGATATTAAAGATGGCCGCACCGTAAAGGGAATTCATTTTGAGCAGATTCGTGATGCCGGAGATCCTGTTGAGCTTGGTGCTTTTTATGCACAACAGGGAGCTGATGAATTGGTTTTTTTAGACATTACGGCAACTGTTGAAAAACGCAAAACGTTTAAAGAATTAGCCAACCGAATTGCACAGCATATCAATATACCATTTACAGTGGGCGGTGGAGTAAGTTCTATTAATGATGCATCCATATTACTGCACAATGGTGCTGATAAGGTTTCAGTAAATACAGCTGCATTTAAACAACCTGATTTAATTACACAATTAGCCAATGAATTTGGTAGTCAGTTTGTGGTGCTGGCAATTGATACAAAGCAGGAGGCTGATGGACAATGGTATGTTTATTTGAATGGTGGCCGAACTAAAACAGCAATGCTTTGTATGGAATGGGCTCAGCAGGCATATAATGCCGGTGCCGGCGAAATTTTATTAACCTCTATGAATAACGACGGCACTAAAAAAGGTTTTGCTTTGGATATTACCAAACAGCTCAGTACTGCATTACCTATACCGGTAATTGCCAGTGGCGGTGGTGGCACCATGGAACATTTTGAAGCAGTGTTCAACCATGCACATGCAGATGCTGCGCTGGCCGCCAGTATTTTTCATTTCAAAGAAATGGGGATACCCGATTTAAAAAAATATTTAAAAAGCTGCAATATCCCAATTCGATCGTAGTATAATGTTATTGAATTTGGATGGCAAATAATTTTGGCCAGTATTTTCCTGTTATATAAAATGTTTTATTGGCATTATCGTATGCAATGCCATTCAGTACATCACGTTTTGAGGTTTCGGCAGGTGGGGCATAACGTTCCAACAATCCGTTTAAATTCAAAATACCCATTACCTTACCGGTTGCAGGATCAATTTTTACCAATTGGTCAAAATCCATGGTATATAAATTGGCATAAATAAAACCATCTACATATTCCAACTCATTAATGAAAACATCATGTCCGTTATAATCTTTTGGGACACCGGTAACAGGCACGGTTTTTACAATATTAAAAGTTTCCGGATCGCGATAAATCAACTCATTACTGCCATTATCCATAATTAAATATTTTCCATCATTGGTCATACCCCAGCCTTCACCCTGATAAGTAAATTCTTTTAATTTTTTAAAAGTAGCGGCGTCATATACAAAACATTTTTGTTCTTTATAGGTAAGTTGATAAATTTTTCTATTCAATAATGTAATGCCTTCTCCAAAATAGGCGGGTGCTAAAATAATTTTTTGTTCATCCATGCCTGTTGTAGTATTTATTTTTGCCAATTTACTTCTTCCTGCATAATCAGGGTCGCCGGTACTTTCGTACAAATAGCCTTTGTGAAACTCTAATCCTTCGGTAAAGGAAGTAGTATCATGCGGCAATACGCTAATGATTTTATAAGAAAGCGATGGAATGGAAGGAGTAGTGGGATAGGTATTTTCTTTCTCGTTGTTATTATGGCATGCTGTAAAAAACAGCAAAATACTAAACAATACAATATTGATTGGGCGCATCAACCGAATTTTTTTTTTAAAAAAAATTTTTTCTGAAATGTTCATTGTAATGGTTTCATTTTTTGAATAGAAAAGTATGTTGAATGGATTAGTTTCATTGTATTAACCTATCAGCAACCTCTTCTGCAATGATGGGTGTTAAAGCAACTCCCATACCATTGCAGGCAATAGCAGCTAAAATATTGGATTCTATAAAATGAATGTAGGGTAAATGGCTGTCGGTAAAGCCCATAATACCACTCCATCTTTGTTCAATGGTATAATGAATGGAAGGGTGCAAATGTGTTTTCAAAAAATCTTCCAATGCAGTTTGTATGGTAGCAGAAGTAGTAAGTGAGGTAGTGGTTTCTTCTTCAAACGCTTTGTTTCTGGCACCTCCCAGCAAAATACGGTTGCCCAAATTGCGCCAATAGTAAAAACCTGCATCAAAATGAAATGTGCCGTGTAATGGCAAATTTTCGATGGGCGACGTGAGAATAATTTGACCCTTTCCGGGTGTTACGGGAATGGTTTGCCCGGTAAAAATGTTATTTGAAAATGCATTAGTACATAACACCACTTTTTCAGCGGTAAATACCAAATTTTGACGGGTATGTAACTGTACCCCATTGTTGTGTTGCAAACATTCAGTTACTTCAATACCACTTAATATTTGTACACCCAAGCTTATTGCTTCTGTTTGTAATGCCTGTACTAATTTACCGCTATGTAATCCGGCCTCCATTTTATTTTGAATCAGCGCATCAAAATGTTGTAAGCCTAAAGTGGAGAGTGCAGCATCATTTCTAATGAATGTGCGTTTCGTTCCTGTAATGGGCGCCAGTAATTTATTGAGATAGGCAATGCTATCTGCAATCGTATCTAATTTTAATTGATCATTAGTAATACATTCATAACCACCACAGGGATCGTATTCAATTTGATTTTTAGGAATATAATGTGTGATTTTTTCTATCCCTCTAAATCGCTTTTCTGTTATAGTTAACATGGCCGATTCTCCCAGTTTTTGTGCATCTTGCAGTAATTCTGTTGGGCTGCCAAAGCAGGCAAAACCGGCATTTCGGGTAGAAGCACCTAGTGGGGTAATATTTTTTTCAAGTATGGTAACGCGTAAAGTACGTGCATTTTCTATCAATGCAATGGCGGTCCATAAACCCATTAATCCACCGCCCACAATAATTACATCCTGAGGTGCAAAAAAACTTTCTTTTTCCCAAATTGAAATATTTGCTTGCATTTATCAAATGTACAAAACATCACATCAAATACTTACATTTTAAGAAAGCATTTAGAAGTTGAATTGATGCTATTTCTAAGCGTTAAACATTAAACCTGAAGTGCATAATATCGCCATCTTTAACAATGTATTCTTTTCCTTCAATTCTTAGTTTGCCATTATCGCGGCAGGCGGCCTCACTACCATATTTTATGAAATCTTCATAAGCAATTACTTCCGCTTTAATAAAGCCTTTTTCAAAATCACTGTGTATAACACCGGCAGCTTGCGGTGCTTTCCAGCCCACATGTATGGTCCATGCTCTTACTTCCTGAACGCCAACCGTGAAATAAGTTTCCAGATTCAAAAGTTTATATACACTTTGAATTAATCGGTTTAGCGCCGGTTCTTTCATGTGGTATTCTTCCATAAATAATTGGCGGTCATCTGCCGATTCCATCGCTGCAATATCTGCTTCAATGGCATTATTCATAATAATCATCTGAGCACCCTCTTCATTGGCGGCTTTCAGTAAAATATCAGAATATTTATTGCCGGTATGCATACTGGCCTCGTCTACATTTGCTACATATAAAACTGGTTTGTCGGTTAGCAAAAACAAATCATCAATAGCTGTTTTTTCTTCTTTTGAAAGTTGTAATGAACGTATGCTTTTTCCTTGTTCCAAATGTGCTTTACATTGTAAAAGCGTTTTTAACTCTGCCTGCGCTTTGGTTTCGGAACCTACACGAGCCAACTTTTCCGTTTTCTGAATTTTTTTCTCTACACTTTCTAAATCTTTTAATTGTAGTTCTGTATCTATAATTTCTTTGTCGGAAATGGGGTTAATGGCCCCTTCTTCTCTTAACACGTTTTCATCTTCAAAACAACGGATAACGTGTATAATCGCATCTACTTCGCGAATATTGCCTAAAAATTTATTGCCCAGGCCTTCTCCTTTACTGGCACCTTTTACCAAACCTGCAATATCTACTATTTCTACCTGTGTGGGTACAATTCTATTGGGATTTACTAAAGCGGCCAAATGTTGTAAACGTTCATCGGGTACATCTACCAAACCTACATTGGGTTCAATGGTGCAAAACCTATAATTACTGGCCTGCGCCTTGGCACTGTTGGTAACGGCATTAAATAAAGTTGATTTTCCTACGTTGGGTAATCCTACAATTCCTGCTTGTAAAGCCATTGTTTTTTGTTTTAGTATAACTGTAACTAGCTCCCGAACAGGTTTAATTACAGCAAAGTAATTTGTTCTATTAAGCCGCAAAAGTAAGGTCTTATTCATATTTACAGAATGCTTATTTTCAATGAAAATTTGGAAGAGCCTATTTTAAACAAGTATTTGAAATTTTGATAAAAAGTTGGGATAATAGCACAGTTTAACTGTAAAATCAGGCTTTACATTCATTGATTGTATTAAAACCTTTATAAAATGGCGTTGAATATTGTATGGATTGCTTTTTTTCTGATTGCATTTGTAATTGCATTGTATAGATTTATTTTTTTACATGATACCGAAATTTTTAAAACATTGGTGGATGGAATGTTTGATACTGCCAAAGGTTCTGTAATTGATGTGGCATTTCCTCTGGCAGGAACCATGGTGTTTTTTTTAGGATTGATGAATATTGCAGAAAGGGCAGGTGCTATCCGATTTGTATCGAAAATATTAAATCCTTTTATGAAGCGCTTATTTCCCGGAGTGCCGGATGGGCACCCGGCAATGGGTGAGATGGTGATGAATTTTTCTGCCAATATGTTGGGGTTAGATAATGCTGCAACTCCTTTTGGGTTAAAAGCAATGGAAAGTTTGCAAACGCTAAACCCGGTAAAAGAAAAAGCCACCAATGCACAAATTATGTTTTTAGTGCTGCATACCAGCGGATTAACCATTATTCCTTTATCTATTCTTACCTATCGTTTGGCGGCAGGTTCGCATGAACCGGCCAGTGTATTTATACCTTGTGTATTGGCTACAGTTGTTGCAACAATGGCGTCTATTATTATTGTTGGGTTTTGGCAAAAACTAAAATGGGATATGGTTTTGGTAACGTGGCTGGCTTGCCTGCTGGCCATAATGGGTGCATTATTGTTTTGGGTAAATGGATTATCTGCGCCCGATAAAGCCGTTTTTAGTAAGGTATCGGGTAATTTATTGTTAATGCTGATTGTTGTACTGATTATTATTGGAGGCTTATGGAAAAAAATAAATGTATTTGATGCTTTTATTGATGGCGCAAAAAATGGATTTGATGTGGTGTTGAAAATTATTCCATATTTAGTTGGTATGTTGGTTGCAATACGGGTATTTAGAGATAGTGGTGCCTTAGGTTATTTGGTAGATGTGTTAACACACGGCATTCAATTATTGGGCATTAATGCCGATTTTACACCTGCTTTGCCCGTTGCCATTATGAAGCCATTTAGCGGCAGTGGTGCACGTGGATTAATGTTGGATGTAATGCAAACGCATGGTGCTGATTCTTTTGTGGGCAGAATGGCATCTACCTTTCAGGGATCAGCAGATACTACTTTTTACATAATAGCCCTGTATTTTGGAAGTGTGGGTATTAAAAAAGTACGTTATGCAATTTGGGCCGGCATGCTGGCTGATTTTATTGGTGTTATAGCAGCCATTATTATTGGATATATCTTTTTTAGATAATTATCACTACTGTACTGTAATTTCTTTGGTACCCAATATTGCGTAGGCTTTATCGCGGTATACAATTTGGTATTTTCCCGGATATAAATACAGGTAGTAAAAACCATTTTCTGCATTTACAAAAGTTTGGTCTGCAGGTATATAAATTCCCTCTTCTTTTTCGCCCCATTCGTTTTTATAAAATGCCTGAACAAAGAAGAGTGTTTTGTATGCGGGTGAAACAGGTATCTCTTTTCTGGTGTTATTAAAATTATACCAGGCAGGTCTGCCATCCTGGTATTTGGTAGGTGGGTGTACAACATACATATCATACACTCCCGAATCTAACAATTGTACCGGTATATTGTTACGCAAAGGAATTACCGTTTGTTTAATATTGTGTTGATGAACGAATGCAGCATAATACAAGCGGCCATAATCAGAATTACTACCCTCGGTCATTTCAGTCTGGTCAATACTCAAAGGTTTTATACCGGATAAATAGCGCAAATACACTGCCATGGGAATACTTTCACGATCCCATGCCAATTGAGCTGTGTGTTCATACCCGGCCAACACGACAATTTTTTCAGATGGATGTTTTTTCATAAATTGAGCTAAATGAACGGCCTGCATTGAATCACGCTGATTGTTGCTGAGCCGGTTGGCATTCTCATCTTCATAAGGCAATAATGTAAATCCCATTTGCAATGCTTTTCTCACCAATTCACCACAAACCGGCTCGGAAGTATAATATCCTGTTTGTACGGTAAGTTGTTTTAAAGATGCATTTTTATAAGGATTTAAAGTTTCCATAGCTAAGTATCTAAAACCCTGCTGATACAATCCTTCTAACAACACAATGGCAAAAGCTCTGTGCTGTGGTTTGCTATGCGATTCATTTATTAAAACAATGGAACGATTTCCTGCTTGCTTTAAAATAAATGGAATGGCGGGAACCATTTGAAGATTGTTCAATGCTTCCACCTTTTTTGTAACCGTGTTAATATAGCTGTCGGGCAGTGGTTCAGAAGCTTGTTCCTGATAATACAAAGCTGACTGATAATCACCTGCAAATGCCAAAGCCTGCGCTACATCTTCGTTATAGGCCGGTAAACCATGCGTGTCAATTAATTCATTTTTTAGTACAAAAGCTTTGTATAATGGTTTAAAATATTGGATGCGTCCTTTTTCTAACATCGATAAAAATGGGTTGGTTGTATCTGTTACCAATTGTTTATTTTGCTGAATAAAGTGTTCTAACTCCAGTAAAGATGCTGTTGCTTTTCTTTGTGCAAGCAGATTTCCGGTAACAAATACAAACAGTATGATGCTGAGAATGATTTTTTTCATGGATGATGCCTTAGATAATCAGAATGTTATTATTGATAATGTATTCTTCAGAATTGTTCAAATAAAAAATTGATATCGGCCGGATGTTATATGCAATGTTACAATCAATTTTATGTTTGTATACTGTTACCAACAGTTTTTAACAATTTAACCTGGCAAAACATACTTAGGAATCGCTAAGCGCCTCAAGTACGGCCGGCAAACTTTCAACACCTTTGGTAGCAGGCTGCTCAATTGTAATGATATTCTTTTTTGAAGGGAAAGGGGGTATATTTTTATCAATAATTACAATAGGTGTACCGGTCAAAACAAAGTTGATTAATCCTGCTGCCGGGTATACTTGTAAGGAAGTGCCAATAATGATCAATATATCTGCTGCGGCAACCCATTCTGCCGCTTTTCCCAGTAAGGGTACTTCTTCATTAAACCAAACAATAAATGGCCTGAGTTGTGTTCCATCTGGTGCAAGATCACCCAAATGAATATCACCATGAATGGGGTAGGTTAGGAAGGGGTTGGCAATGCTACGCATTTTAAAAATTTCGCCATGCAGGTGTAATACATTTTTACTTCCGGCTCGTTCGTGTAAATCATCAATATTTTGCGTAATAATCTGAACGGAATATTGTTCTTGCAACGATGCAAGGAAATAGTGTGCAGCATTGGGTTGTGCATTGGCCACATCTTTTCTTCGCTGGTTATAAAAATTGAGCACAAGCGCTGGATTTTTTGCAAACCCCTGTGGTGTGGCTACTTCGTTGATATCATAACCATTCCAAAGCCCATCAGCATCTCTGAAGGTTTTTAATCCACTTTCGGCACTAACACCGGCTCCGGTTAGTACAACAATATTAGGTTTAAGCATTATGAATAAATGTAAATGCGATACCGTTATTTTTTTAGTTTGGTTTCACTTAATTGCATAATGACCTTCCATTCTTCCGGTTTTACGGTTTGAACGGAAAGTCTACCCAAGCGAACCAAATCCATATTTGTTAAACGTTCATCTGCTTTTACCTGTGCAAGTGAAACCGGTTTTTTAAGTTTTTGAAAAGGTTTCAAATCAACCACTACCCATGCAGGTTCAGCAGTAGTGGGGTCCTGATAATATTCTTTAATTACCTGTGCAATTCCTACAATTTCCAAGCCTTCATTACTATGGTACCAAAGCACTAAATCACCTTTTTTCATGGCTTTTAAATTGTTACGGGCGCCATAATTACGCACGCCGTCCCAAAAGGTTTGTCCATCTTTTTCAAATTGTTCCCAACTGTATTTAAAAGGTTCTGATTTTACTAACCAGTATTGCATAATATCATTTTTTAACTGACTAAGTTTACCAACCGCTTGCCAGCACATCGGCCAAATGCATTACCTGAATGGGTTTTTGCTGATAGTTAATTATGCCCTGTAGGTGCATTAGGCAACTCATATCGGTGCTAATAATGTATTCAGCTTCTGTAGCAAGTGCATTGCTTATTTTTTGATCGCCCATAGCTGCGCTGATGGGTTCAAATTTTACGGCAAAGGTTCCGCCAAATCCGCAACAGGTTTCTACATCCTTCATTTCAACCAATTCTAATCTGGCTACCTGCTGCAATAATTTTCTGGGTTCCTGTTTCAATCCACATTCCCGAAGGGCTGCACAACTGTCGTGATACGTTGCTTTTGCAGGAAAACTGGCACCAAAAGATTCTATCTTTACAATATTTACCAAAAAATCACTAAACTCATACACTTTTTCAGTTAATGATTTTACCTCGTTGTGCATAGAAGTGTTTTCAAATAGTTTGGGATAGTAATTTTTTACAAAACCTATACAACTGGCGCTGGGTGCAACAACAAATTCATCTCCTGAAAAATCTTTGATAAATTTTGAACAAACTTCTTTTGATTCGCCCCAAAATCCGGCATTAAAAGCCGGTTGGCCGCAACAGGTTTGGTTGGTATTGTAATGAACCGTGCATCCTGCTTTTTGCAGTACTTTTACCATATTGAAACCAACCTGCGGATACAACTGGTCAATAAAACATGGTATAAACAATTGCACATTCATTTCCTAATACTTTATATCAAACTCAAACTGCTGGGCCTGAATCTTTCTGTTTAAATCAATCATTTTAATGGCTGTAATGGCCGCTTCTTCTCCTTTGTGGCCATGTATTCCGCCAATTCTTTCTTTGGCCTGTTGTTCATTTTCAACTGTTAGTACACCGAAAATTACCGGTTTTGCTAAACTCAAATTCAGTTGTAATATACCTTCGGTTACATACTTGCAAACATAATCGAAGTGTGGTGTATCGCCTCTTATTACCGTTCCCAATGCAATATAAGCATCGGGTATATTAACAGTAAAGTCGAAGTGTTGTTGAATAGCAAATGGGATTTCAATGGCGCCAGGTACCGTCATCACTTTATAACCAATATGATTGGCTTTTAAAATTTTGATACAACCTTTTTCCAATGCATCAACAATAGGTGCATTCCATTCGGTTTTAACCAATAATACAAAGGCATCCTTTATTACGGGGATGCCTTTATGTAATGTTGTATTTCCTTTTGCAGTCATTATTTTACGCTTAAATCATTTTTTTCGATGCTTAATCTATAAATGTATTTATCGGCCTGAAGGCCTTTATCGGTTTGCGGGTATTTTGATTTGATTTCTTTATAGAATTCAATGGCATCTTTCGTTTTACCTAATGTTTCGCTTAATAAACCTGCGCGGAACAGGTATTCAGAAGAGGAGAACGCATCTTTAGGGAAAGTGGTTCCGGCTTTTTTATAATCTTGAATGGCATCATCATTTTTTCCTAATTCAGCTTCAGCATCAGCCAATGCGCCATAGGCAGACATCTGAATTTGCAGGGCATCGGTTGAAAATTCTTTCAGGTATTTTACAGCATTTGCAAAATTGCCTAATTTAAGGTAACTGATACCTGCATAATATTTAGCTAAATTGGCTGATTTTGTACCATCATAGTTTTTAATGATATAAAGAACACCTTTGTTAAATCCGTCACCGTTTAATACCAGATTAGAAGAATCCTGAGCAAAATATTCCTGTGCTTTATAAATAGCTTCTGCTGCTTTTTCTT
The DNA here is from genome assembly GCF_019249625.1 of Hydrotalea lipotrueae. Taxonomy (NCBI): domain Bacteria; kingdom Pseudomonadati; phylum Bacteroidota; class Chitinophagia; order Chitinophagales; family Chitinophagaceae; genus Hydrotalea; species Hydrotalea lipotrueae. The sequence goes on from NZ_JAESDL010000001.1 coordinate 221,200, forward strand.
CTTTGGGTTTAACAATGTATTGATTGTATCCATACCATCCACCCGCCACAACAATAATTGCAATAACGGCAATGGTAATTTGTTTTGAATATTTATTCCAAAAATATTCAGCTTTTAATAATGGGTCTTTTTCAACGTGTTGGTGTGTATGTTCACTCATTACAATAGTGGGTTTAAGTGTTAAGTTGTATTGTGTTATTGTTTTAATTAATCAATATCAAAAACATAATTGTCGTTTGCATATACATCTTTGTAAACTTCACTATCATCGGGGAATGGACTTTCTTCGGCAAATTGTACGGAGGCTTCAACAACCTGGGCAATTTTAGCATCAATGGCATCAATCTCTTCCTGTGTAGCAAATTTATTGGTTAAGATGGTTTGTAAAACCTTGTGAATGGGGTCCTGATTTTTGTATTCATCTACTTCTTCTTTGGTACGGTATTTCTGGGGGTCAGAAATAGAATGACCTTTGTATCGATATGTTTTCATTTCTAACAAAGTAGGGCCACCGCCTTCACGGGCACGTTTTACGGCACGGGCTACGGCTTCGTGTACATCTTCCGGAATCATACCATCTACTTTATCGCCGGGCATATCATAACTATCTGCTAATTTATAAATGTCAACAACATTTGATGTGCGTTGAACAGAAGTGCCCATTGCATAGTTGTTGTTTTCACAAATAAAAATAACAGGCAATTTCCACAGCATAGCCAGATTAAATGTTTCATGTAAAATTCCCTGACGGGCAGCACCATCGCCAAAAAAACATAAGGCAACATTATTGGTGCCACGGTATTGTTCAGCAAAGGCTAGACCTGCACCGGTAGCAATTTGTGCACCTACAATGCCATGACCGCCATAAAATTTATGTTCAACACTAAAAAAGTGCATACTGCCACCTTTTCCTTTAGAACAACCGGTAGCTTTTCCATATAATTCCGCCATACAGGCATTGGGTGATACTCCTTTTGCTAATGCCCAGCCATGGTCTCTGTATCCGGTAATGAATGGATCATCGGGCGTAGTTGCTGTCATACAGCCGGCTGCAATAGCTTCTTGGCCTACATAGGCATGAAAAAAACCTCTGATTTTTCCGGCCATTTTATACATTTCTTCTGCTTTCAACTCAAACTGGCGAATCAATTGCATTAATTCGTACCAGTATAGGTATGTTTCTTTCGTAAATTTTGTTGCCACTGCTACTTAATTTTGAGGGGCAAATATAGTACTTAGAATGTAAATTACAGAGGGCAATATTTTAAGTGAATTTCAGTGAATGAAAGAGTCGCTCTATCTAAATTTTAGAAATGTATTTGTTACCGTGAGAGCACAAATATTTTATTGGTCTGTTTTTTCCGCTTTAAGTGTTCGATAAGCGAACGCTGTACTGATAAAAGTAAGTAAGGCGCCCAATAACATGGCTGCTCCCGGAAAATGCACCGGTGCTTTTGAGGAAGTGAAATAAGCGAAGATGTGTGTCATCATTAATGGGCCAATGATGGAAGTGGCGCTCATTAAACTGGTTAATGCTCCCTGCAATTCGCCTTGCTCGTTGGGTGGAACATGGTTTGAGATGATACCTTGTATAGATGGGCCGGCTATACCACCCAGCGCATAGGGTATCATAAATACAAACATCATCCAGGTAGTTGAGGCAAATGCAAACAAAAGAAAACCTACTGCATATAAACTTAATCCAATGTATATGCTTTTCTCCTGACCTAATCTGGGTATAATGGAACGTATTAAAACACCCTGCACAATGCCAACAATTAACCCGATGAAACCGAGAGAATAGCCAACCATTTGTTCATCCCAGCCAAACTTACTCATAGTATAATAGCTCCAGCAACTTTGTACAGCATGGCCGGCAATGTACAACAATGTAATGGAGAAAACCAAACCGGAAATAACCGGATATTTTTTTAATTGAACCAGTGAACCCAAAGGATTGGCGCGTTTCCATTCAAATTTTCGGCGGTTTTCGGCAGGCAATGATTCAGGAAGAATAAAATAGCCATATAGCCAGTTAACAAAAGCCAGAACAGCTGCTGCGAAAAAAGGTACTCTTGGTCCGTAATGACCTAAAATACCACCTAAAACAGGTCCTATGATAAAACCTAAGCCAAATGCTGCACCAATCATTCCAAAGTTTTGCGCTCTTTTTTCAGGAGTACTGATATCGGCAATATAAGCAGATGCTGTGGTAAAACTACCCCCGGTTATGCCTGCAATAAACCTGCCCACAAATAACCAGAATATATTGGGTGCAAAGCCTTGTAACAAATAATCCATTCCAAAACCAAAAAGAGAAAATAATAAAATACGACGCCTGCCATATCTGTCACTTAAATTGCCTAGAATGGGGGCAAAAATGAATTGCATCACAGCATATACAAACAATAACCAGCCACCGTAATTCGATGCCTGGCTTAAATTACCATGAATAAGTTGCTCAATGAGCTTGGGCAATACGGGAATAATGATGCCAAAACCGGTAACATCTATTAATAATGTAATAAAAATAAAACCCAATGCCGCCTGCTTTTTGTCTTTTGCCATGAAGTGAAAATGTGGCAGCAAAATAACAGTAAATTATCTATCCTGAATCAATCTTTTTTAATAGATTGGAATAGGCTTGTTTTGCTGATGCCTGCAATACATCCGAAATATTGGTATACTCGGTTAATTTTTCTTCAAGCAATGCAGCAAAAGCTTGCAGATATAAAATCATATCCGATTTGTTGTTTTTTTTGAGCCATCTGAAATCCTCCCGGTAAGTTAGTTGGTCGGAATAAAACAAATTTAAATAGCAGGTTAAACTGCATTCAGGGTGTAGTTTATATAAGAATGCAAGAAATTACACAGCTTATTTATTTTCAGTTGCTGTATGATTACTCATATCATTATCATTTACTTTTCTTCCTTTCATTTCGCGTTGACTAATATTGAGTTTACGTAGAATTTTAGATTTAATCATAATACTCGCTTCGGTACCTGCGGGCTCAATGTGGTATGGTTGGCCATCATAATTAATTACGCCATATTCATTGATCCATTCATTTGCTAAAATACGATAGGGATCGTTGGGCCGAGCCTGTTTGGTTTTGCCAAAAGTGATAAAATTATTGTTGTCTTGTTCAAATGCAATGCCTACAATATTGTTCCGTTGTAATACACAAACACCAGGCGTATTTTTCTTTAATGTAATAATATTTACATTACGGCCATTTTCCAAAACTACTTTACCATCATTTACTTTAGCTTCACCGGTTTTTACATCTCTTCTTAACACAATATTCCTGTCATTATAAAATTGAATTTTATCAAGTGGTTGATGATTAGCTGCTAATTGAGAGCGGATAGCAGCAGTAAAATATGTTTTAGGGGTAGAACAGGCAGCAAATAAAATAGCTATTAAAATAGTATTGAATATTTTTTTATAAAGCATAATAAATTTTTTTGCAATGAAAACGTGCCTGTAAAGACTGTTTTTGTACATAAAGGTTTAGCCCATGATTGAGAAAATTTGTTAAAAATTCATCAATAGCAGTTGTGCATTCACGCTTATTTAAATTTCTTTTTTGAGTCTTGGTAAATTGGCAATAATTATGCCTGCAATAATAATGATACTGCTTATTAAGTGAATGTTACTGAAGGCTTCACCCAAAAAAATAACGGCTTCAACAGTACTTAGTACCGGAATTAAATTGCCCAATAAGGCCGTTCTTGCCGCACCCAACAAGGGTATCGCTTTATTCCAGCTTAAATAAGCCAGAACAGATGCGCCTAAGCCCAAATAAAGAATTATCCAAATGGTATTTGGAGTCCATATCATTTTTTGTTGCAAAAAAAATGGTTGAATCCATAATAATGGAATTAGTAGCAGGGTTCCGGCTGTTATTATTGTGAAAAGAAATACCGTTGCATCAAGGGGTGCAGGTTTTTTCTTTACCATAATGGTATATACTGCAAATAAAAGTGCGCTTAAGAAAACCCAAATATCGCCTGTTGAAAATTTTAACAACTGTAAATGTTGCCAGTTACCTTTTGTCATTAAAAATAATACACCCCATAAACATAAAAGCATGCCCGTTATTCTGGCTATACCAATTTTTTCTTTTAAAAAAATAGCGGCTAAAAAAGTAGAAAAAACCGGTGATGCCGAAGTTCCGATGATGGCAAGATTGATGGCTTGTGTATAATGACCACCAAAATAAAGCAGTGTATTAAATAAACTAATTCCAATAAATGCAGTACCCAAAAGATAACGGCGATGTTGAATAATGAGGTTCCATTGTTGTTTGGTTTTTGCATATGCAAATGGTAATAAAAGAATGGAGGCGGTACACCATCGTAGTAAACTTAATTGTACCGGTGGAATTGATTTTGCCAATCCTCTTGCAACAATAAAATTGCCAGACCACAATACCACTGCAAATATTGCAGCAGAAAAACCTACCAGAACTTTTTTGTTACTCATTTGAGATTCATACATTCATTAATGGGCAAAATCTTTTTCGTAATTGCCTTTTATTCGCTCAATGGGAGGATTGAAATAACCGAATTTTACTTCCGGAAATTCTTCATGTATTAATTGTTGCAATTGTTTAATGCCCAGCATTTCGCCTGTTTCGACCATATTAATTTGACCCAGATACCAGTCGGGATCAATATTAAAATTACGCCATTGTATCATATTGAGTTTTGTAGTTTGGATCAATTTTCTTAAAGCCTCATATTCTTTAACAGTATCAGTTACGCCGGGAAAAACAAAATAATTAATACTGCTCCATCCTCCAAATTGGCGAACTGTTTTCAAGCTTTCAATAATATCTTCAAATGCATAATTATTGGGTCGATAATAGCTGGTATAAATACTTTTTTGTGCAGAGTTGGTGCTCACCCGAATACTGTTTAAACCGGCTTTGCATAATTCGGCCACTGCATCGGGTTTAGAGCCATTTGTGTTGATATTAATACTGCCTTTGTAGGTATGCTTTCTGATTTCAATGATGGCATCACGAATGGTTTCCCACATCAATAAAGGTTCACCTTCGCAACCCTGCCCAAAGCTTACAATAGGATAGGGGGCTTGTAGCAAATGGGGTACCGTAAATTCAATAATTTCTGCAGCAGTAGGTTTAAAAGTTAACCGATCCTGGGTTGAAACAATAGTTTCTTCTTCCGGTTGAAAAGAAATACAGCCAATGCAATTGGCATTGCAAGCCGGAGAGGTAGGCACAGGGCATTCCCATCTTCCCAAAGCAAAATTTCTGGCAGCGGGGCAGTGATAGGTATTACAACAATTATTCATTAAATGTTGTACTAACCTGTTTCTCGGATAATTTTTCAGTAATTGATTAGCGCCGGTTTGAATCAGTTTTTCATCATATCCTGCACATTCCTGGCGAATATCTTTCTCAATTCTGATAGCAGGTACATAAATGGTATTGTTATACCAACCTGCTGCAGTATAGCAGAATAATGGAAGGGTGGGCGCATCGGGAAACGATTCGTAGGCAGCCAAAAATAATCCTGTATGTGCGGGTGGAATAAACGCCGCAACCGCCCAGCCTTTTTCACACAATCGCATTTCACCGGTTTTTATATCAACGCCAATGCCCCTACGTTGTGGTAATTCATACAGGTTACCTCCTTCAGGTAAGGTTATCCAGTCTTCTACCGGCACCTGAAATGCATCCCAACCAGCACGTCCGGTTGCAAAAAGGGTTTCATCTTCAAAAATATTGCCATTACCATCTGAATACAATAAAAAAGGCGATTGTTGTAACATGTGTAATTTCGTTCAATTCAAAAATAAATTAATTTTTTTGTGCGGCCCGTAATTGCGCTGCACAAAAAGCATTAAATTCAGCTTCTTCTTTTTCCGATACTTCAGCATCCACATTTTTTTGTATCAATTGATTGTTTTTTAAATCAATTGTTAAAATATTGTCTTTCAGTATCACATTATTTACCTGTAACCAGCTAATTTTTTTGGAAGGAATACTGTTGAAAACAATTTCTTTGCTGTCGAAAGCAACTTCCGGCAATACCTTGGCCGGCTTTTCAAGTACCGCAGCAATTAAATACAGAATGGCAAAGAATAGGCCTTTTGGATACAAATACCATCCCCAGGCTGCTATCATTAAAGCAAACCGGTAAAAAGGCATATAGCCTCTGGATTGTTGCCGGTAACACCATATCCACCAGCTGAAGATTAAAATGGGAATCAGAAAAAAAAGGGTGTATATGCCGCCGCTAATGCCGGCATGATATAATAAAATACCTCTTAAAATAAAAGTCACACTTGCAATAACCAGCATTAACTGACTAATGATGTCAATTGCTTTAAAAAAACGAACAGGGTATTTTAAAACAATAATATAATCGTATGTTTTTGAAGGGCGTGCTATCATAATCCAAAACCGCAAAAATAGGTTTAAAAACTGCACCCACTCATATTTTTGTTAAATGAAAGGCAATAAATTAAGAATAGCTGAGTAACATCAGTATTATCTATTCATTTTACAAGTACTTTTGCGCAGTAAAATACGAATGATATGAAGAAGATGCATTTGATATTATTAGTAGCCATTGCAGCAGCCATTACTGTTTTAATTAGCTATACCGGTAATTTAACCACTTATGAAACCATTGCTTCAGCAAAAGAAAAGCCGGGAAAATTTGTGAATTTAATTGCTAAACTCGACAAAAATGAACCCATTCAGTACGATGCAGTGAAAGACCCCAATTTTTTAAGTTTTACTGCCATTGATACATTGGGCAATTCAGTAAAAGTTGTTTACCATAATACCAAACCTACTGATATGGAAAAAAGCGACCGGTTGGTATTAAAAGGCCGTATGGATGGTGATCATTTTGAATGTAAAGATATTTTATTAAAGTGCCCTTCAAAATATAAAGATAATCCCCAGTCTACCGAAAAATCTATGGCGAAGCAAGACTAACAATAAACAACAGGGTTTTTCATTCAATCCTCATTTTATGCTTAGTTTGCCACTCATTTACCCTTTTTATTAAGTTGATACATTATGCAGTATAACGGAGAACACCTTTTACCCGGACAAATTGGTCATTTTTTTTCTATCCTTTCTTTGGTGGCTTCATTAGTGGCCACCATTGCTTATTTTAATGCAGCTCGTATTCCCGATCTGCAATCAGACAAACAGAGCTGGATAAAGCTTGCCCGTATTTCATTTTTAATTGAAACCATTTCTGTATTGGGTGTTTTCTTTTCATTATATTATATTATTTATAACCATTATTTTGAATATTTTTATGCGTGGAACCACTCCTCCCGCAGTTTGCAATTGAAATATATATTAAGTTGTTTTTGGGAAGGTTCAGAAGGTAGTTTTTTATTGTGGAGTTTTTGGCATTGTGTGCTGGGTTGGATTTTAATAAAAACCAGCAAAACATGGGAAGCAGGCGTGATGACGGTGATAAGTTTTGCGCAGTTTTGCATAGCCTCTATGTTAATTGGCATCTACTTTTTTGGCTACAAGGTAGGGAGTAATCCATTTATTTTATGGCGTCAGCAAATGCCTGATATTCCTATTTTTTCTGACCCAAATTATTTGCAATTGCCCCGCATTCATGAAGGAAATGATTTAAATACATTATTACAAAATTATTGGATGGTCATTCATCCGCCGGTATTGTTTTTAGGTTTTGCCTCAACCATTGTGCCTTTTGCCTATGCTATTGCAGGCTTATATAAAAAAGACCATAGCTGGATAAAAATAAGTCTTCCCTGGGCTGCATTTTCAGGTGCTGTTTTGGGTACCGGAATTATGATGGGCGCTGCCTGGGCTTACGAAAGTTTATCGTTTGGCGGCTATTGGGCATGGGATCCGGTTGAGAATGCCTCTTTAGTACCCTGGATTGTAATGATTGCAGGCTTACATACGAATCTTATCTATAAATCAACAGGCTATTCTTTACGTTCTACCTATCTTTTTTATATTCTCAGCTTTATTTTAGTGCTTTATTCTACCTTCTTAACCCGTAGTGGTATACTGGGCGATACTTCTGTACATGCATTCACCGATTTAGGTATGAATGTGCAGTTGTTATTGTTTGTACTGGTATTTTTATTTCCTGCCCTTGTTTTATATTTCTTGCGTTATAAAAAAATTCCGGCTATCCAGAAAGAAGAAAATACTTACAGCAGAGAATTTTGGATGTTTATTGGTGCATTGGTACTGTTTCTTGCTGCTATTATTATTGCGGCCAAAACATCCGTTCCTGTGTATAACAAATTATTTGGTACCAATATAGCTCCACCTGAAGATCCGGAATTTTCTTTCAATCAGGTTCAAATATTTATTTTAATAATCATTGGAATTTTAACGGCGGTAACGCAGTATTTTAAATACAAAAGCACGCCTGAAAAATATTTTGGTAAAAAAATATTATGGCCAACAGTGGCAGCATTATTGGTTGGTTCAGCCATATGCATTTGGGGCAATATTCATTATAACAAACAAGGTATTGGCTTTCTGGTTGCCATTTATGTGGGAATTTATGCGGCTATTTATTCCATTATTGCCAATGCTGCTTATATATGGATTGTTTTAAAAGGAAAATTAAAGGTTGCCGGTGCTTCTGTAGCGCATGTTGGATTTGGAATGATTTTATTGGGTGTATTAATCTCTTCAAGTAAAAAAGAAGTATTGAGTTGGAATACAACAGGTATTGCAGTGTTTAAAAAAGACAAAAAAGAAGATCCTGCAGAAAATATTACTTTGTTTAAAGGGGTTGCTACCGATATGGGTAAATACATGGTAACCTATGTACAGGATACATTAAACCCCAAAGACCGTAAACGGTATTATGAAATTGATTTTAAGGCCAAAAATGGTAAAGAACAGTTCAAAGTATATCCTGATATCATTAAAAATAACAAAGGGATGGAAGGCTTTTCTCCCAATCCGGATTCAAAGCACTATTGGAACAGAGATATTTTTGTATACATATCATCCTTTCAGCAAAATGATCAGGCAGATACTGCCACTTTTAGAAATATTGCCATAAAACCAGGCGATACTACTTTTTACAGCAATGGTATGCTTATCTTAAATAAAGTGCAGGTAAATCCTGAATCGCAAAAAGATAAATTTAAAAATGGTGAAACCGCATTGTTTTTAGATATGACTGCTATTACTAAAGATGGTCGCCGCTATCCCATAACACCCGGAATTGTTATTGATAATAACGATTTAATCAACTATCCGGATACGGTTAAAGCACAAAGTCTGATAGTGAAATTTAATAAAGTGAGTAACCCGCAGGATGGTAAATTAGAAATAGGAGTAAGAGAGAGTGGCGCCATTACCGATTTGGTAACATTAAAAGTATATGAGTTTCCTCTGATTAATATGCTTTGGTTGGGGGTTGTAATAATGGTAATTGGCTTTTTTATGTCTATTTATCAGCGAATCCGCCTGGCACTTTTTTCAAAAGAATAGGTTACTTTTATTACGCTGGCAGCATTAACCAGTGAATATATGTCTACAGCATATCAGCGTGTATGGTAAAGCGAATCCTGCATATGATTGTAATCGTTTGTTTGTGTTTGATTGCCAGGCAATCACATGCACAGCACAGCATTTATGATACCATTCCCGTTCATGCTTTTATTACACCGGAAGGTGATACCATTCCCATGGGATATTTACCGGATGTTTCCATTCTTTACCGCTTAAATGCCCGCCAAAAAAGATATTGGACTGAATGGACAAGGCTACGCAATGCAGTGTACGTTACCTATCCTTATGCAAAAGCTGCAGGCAGAATTATGAATGAAATTAATGCCCGCCTGGCAGGTGTTACTAATAAAAGCGAAAGAAGAAAAATTATTCGCTCCAGAGAAAAAGAATTAAGAAAAGAATTTACAGATAAGTTAACGCAATTATCCATTTATCAGGGCAAAATTTTAATGAAACTGATTTATAGAGAAACCGGGAATAATTGTTATGAAATTATTCAGGAATATAAGGGAAGTTTAACAGCCACTGTTTATCAAACTGTTGCCTTCTTTTTCGGTACCAGTTTAAAACAAAACTACGACCCCAATGGAAATGACCGGGATATTGAAACCATTGTACGCGACCTGGAAAGAATGTATGGTATGCGGGGTTAAATATTTCTCGACAAAATTTCGGTAAAATTTTCCCGACTGATAAATTGTGCACCCAGACTTTCTAAATGTTCTGTATACACCTGACAGTCAATTAATACAATTCCTTCCTCCATTAATTGTTGCACAAAACGTATAAAAGCAAATTTGCTGGCATTGCTCACCAAGCTAAACATACTTTCCCCAAAAAATATATTTCCCATTTTTATGCCATAAAGCCCGCCCACTAATTGGCCATTTTTCCAGGCTTCAGCGCTATGTGCCCAGCCTGATTGATGCAGTGTGGTATAAGCTTCAAGCATTTCATCGGTTATCCATGTTCCATCTTGCCCATTTCGTTTGGTTATTTTGCAGTGTTTAATCACAGCATGAAATGCCTGGTTAACAGAAAACTCAAAAGCATTTTTCTTTAGCAATACCTGCATGCTTTTGCTAATTTTAAGTTCATTTGGGAAAAGTACAAATCTGGGATCCGGGCACCACCACAATGGTGAATTCCCTTCATACCAGGGGAATATTCCTTTTTTATAGGCTGTGAGTAAACGAGGTATTTGTAAATCACCGCCTATTGCCAAAAGGCCATCTTCCATACTTTCGGTAACCGGCGGAAACCAAAATGTTTCATTTAATTGATAAAGAGGCATAGGGTGGTAATCAATATCGGGAAATGAATGATTAAGAACCAATAGGAATGGTTTCGATGGTGGCGTTGATACCTCTGTCTAAAATAGCACTACGCATGGGATCTAAGGTTTCATAATCTCCATTTTTTACCACACACTTGCCCTTCATATGTATTAATAAGGCACATTGCTCTGCCTGCTCTTGCGTATGGCCACAAATTTCAATCAGGGTTTCAATTACCCAGTCAAAAGTATTCACATCATCATTCCATACAATTAAATGGCAGGTAGGCACTGATGCTGTAATGGTATCAATGGAGGCCTCTTCCCAATTTTTTTCTTTCGTATGATTTAAAATCTGAATCATACTGCAAAAATAGGTAGTTCTGTTAAAATAGGAAATACAACACCCTACATGGTCATTTGTTGAAAAGAGCAAAGTTTTGAAAAAATGATTCAGGCTGTTTTGGAAGAAAGTAGGAATTGCTTATACATTTTGGGAGAAAACCCGGTATGTGCTTTGAATAAACGGTTAAAGTGGGTAACCTGATTAAAACCTGACTGGTAGGCAATTTCATGAATTGGATCATTTGATTCTATCAGTAACTTGGTTGCATAAGATATTCTTTTTTCAATTAATAAATCGGTGAAACATTTACCTGTCTGCATTTTAAAAAAACGGGCTAATGTAGCTTCACTCATATTCATAATGCACGACATTTTTTTCAGGCTGATTTCTTCTTTGAAATGGGTGTTTAAATAATCCATTACTTTATTAACCTGATTAGTATTGTTTTGCAAATTTTGAATCATTGTTTCTGAATTATCATTCAAAATTTCCCATTGCTTTTGCAATGAAACAGTAGATAATAATTTCAGTAAAATGAGTAACCCTTTAAAATCATTTTCTTTTTCCAATAGTTGTATTGCTGCCAGTGCATTCTGAGCTGAGTTATTTGAAAAACGAATGCTATTGATTCCGGCTTGAAATAATTTTCTAATGTGGAAAAACTGGTTTTTGTTAAGCATGCAATCTCCAAACAAATCTTGTTGAAAAATTACTTGCTTTACAAGACCGGTAGAAGAGGAATTGTGCCCGGTACACCAGCCGTGCAATGTACCGGGTGGTAATAAGAACAATGCAGTATCGTGGTTGATTTTAGTAATGCTATTACCAATAATACAAGTAGCTGTTTCAGAATTTTGAAATAATAAGAGTTCCCAATAATCATGATAATGTAATCTTTGGGCAGGATCATTGATAGCATGCCTCAGTACAATAAAAGCATCTGCTTCTTCTATGGGCAAGAATCGTTTTTGGTTGAGATTTTTCATGCAGTGCAGTTAAAGCAATCAGTAGGTTGAAAATAGTTGGTTAGAATATAGCTGCTGGTATCACCCATCACCCTCTGCAAGGCAAAAAAATGATTTGTTTCGCTGCAACAGTATCAAATATTTATAGCCGTTGTGAATAAGATGTGCAATGTATGGGTTTATAGTTTGTCAGTGTTTAATTTACTGAACAAGAATTATTAACCCGGTTCAATTTTAAAATGGGCTTCAATGTTTTATCTATCAATGTTTAAGTGAGCACTGTTACCTCGTCATTGCTATACCGTTATTGAAAGGTATGTAAGTGAGAATGTGTATTTGTGTAATATGTTACCCGTTTATTGTAGAAAAAATATTTTTTGATATATATCAATTGTAGAATTGCTGTATTGTCAAACACTGAACGAGAGCGGCTTTTATTAAATTAATGTGTAAAAAATACATAATTGTATGTTAAAAAATCACTGAAACATGATGGTAAAAGGTAAGAACACAATCGTTTGCGATACTTAAATTTGTTAAAGATTATTTAACAACCTAACGAAAACATTGCTTATGCCAAACAATCCACATCTATCTCGATGTTTTTTGCTTTTTTGCGGCCTCTTTTTTTGCACATTGGGGGCTTTTGCACAAAAAACAGTTTCCGGTAAAGTAACCGGTAAAAACAATCAACCCCTTGCCGGCGCTACGGTAACGGTACAAGGTACCAACAATGCTACCGCTACGAACGATGATGGTACATTTACCATTAAAGTTCCGGGCGATAAAAGTGTATTGGTAATTTCTTCAGTGGGTTACAACAATGTAACCATGCCTGTAAGTGGCCGTTCAAGAATTGACGTTACCCTAACCGAATCCACTAGTGATTTAAATGAAATTGTGGTATTGGGTTATACATCGCAAAAGAAAAAGGACATTACCGGTTCTGTTTCAGTTGTAAATGTAAACGATATGAAATCTGTACCAGGTGGTAATACTGCCGCTTTGTTACAAGGTCAGGCTTCAGGTGTTACGGTTATTAATTCCGGTGTACCTGGTGGTGGTACCAGTGTAAAAATTCGAGGTATTACTTCTCCCGGAAGTACAGCGCCATTAGTTATGATAGATGGTGTACAGGGAAATTTACAGGACGTCAATCCCAGTGATATTGAATCCATTCAGGTATTGAAAGATGCCGGAGCTGCTGCTATTTATGGGGTACAGGGTTCTAACGGGGTAATTATTGTTACCACCAAAAGAGGCCGTCAGGGTAAAGCCAGAATTAGCTACGATGCTTTTGTGGGCACCCAACGTCCGTTGAAAAATGGCTTTAACTTAGAAAACACACAGGGTTATGCCAATGTGGTGAAAGCATACGAAATTAACAGTGGTATTGCTCCCGGAAGCAGAAATGCACAGTTTGGACAGGGTGATACGCCTGTAATTCCGGATTATATTACTCCTACCGGAGCAAAAGTGGGTGATCCTGGAACAGACCCAGCTTCCTACAATATAAATTCCAATCAAATTACAAAGGCCAATAAAATTGGCACAGATTGGTTTCATGAAATTTTTAAACCTGCCATTTTTCAAAGCCATACTTTAACAGCCAGTGGTGGTAATGATAAATCAACTTACCTGTTTTCAGTAGGATATTTAAACCAGCAGGGAACTTTGATTAATACCTATTTAAAGCGCTATTCAGCAAGAATGAATACCACTTTTAATATAAATAATCATATCAGAGTTGGAGAAAATGCCTATGTGTTTTACAAACAAAGTCCGGGCTTTACCAACCAGAATGAGGGTAATGCTATTTCAATGAGTTACCGTGAACCACCTATTATTCCTATATATGATATCATGGGAAATTATGCCGGTACTAAATCAGTGGGTTTAAGTAATGCACAAAATCCTGTGGCAAATCAACAAAGGACTGCCAATAATAGGAGTAATGATTGGCAGGTAAACGGTAACGTATTTGCTGAAGTGGATTTTTTAAAGCATTTTACAGCCCGTACAAGTTTTGGAGGTTATTTTGATAATTATTACTACTATTATTTTACCTATACGGCTTATGAAAATGCAGAAGGCAATACCAATCCTAATGCCTTTACGGAAGGAGCTGGTTACAATAGCTTATGGCAATGGACAAATACCGTTAAGTATAGCAACACTTTTGGCAAACATAGCTTAAATGTATTAGTGGGTCAGGAAGCCAAAAACCAATACAACAGAGGTATTAGAGCCGGCAGGGGATCATATTATAGTACTGACCCAAATTATTGGACATTAAATACAGGTGCTCCAAATTCACAAAGTAATATTGGTTATCCACCTTATCAATTAGCAATATCTTCCTATTTCGGGAGAATTGATTATAGTTATGCAGATAAATATATTTTAGCAGCTACATTAAGAAGAGATGGTTCTTCCGTTTTTGCTCCCGGCCATCAATATGGTAATTTCCCTTCTATTTCAGCAGGATGGCGTATTTCCAATGAAAATTTCATGAAAAATGTTAGCTGGATTAATGATTTAAAATTGAGAGGAGGATGGGGTACATCCGGTTCTATTAGTAATATTAATCCAACCAATGCTTATTCTTTGTATTCTTCTGCAGCCGGTATTTCTTATTATCCAATTACAGGAGCTGCTAACTCTTCCACATTGGGTTTTTATAATAGCCAATTAGGTAATGTGAATACTACATGGGAAAAAGACATTATTACAAATGTTGGTTTAGATGCGACAATTTTGAAAAATAAATTAGACTTCTCAATTGAGTGGTATAAAAAAGCCATTAGCGGATTATTATTTCCAAGTGTATCTGCTATTGGTAATTATCAGGGTGGAGCCCGTCAGCCTTTTGTAAATTTAGGCGATGTTAAAAATACCGGAGTTGATTTCTCGGCAACATATCATGGTACTGTTGGTAGAGATTTTAAAATAGATATTGGTGGAAATATTTCTGCTTACAGAAATGAAGTAGTGAGTTTACCTCCCGGTGTAAAATATGTAGATGAATATAGTGCCGGTTCAAGCCGTATAGGAGCATTCTCCAGATTACAACCCGGCCATCCGGTAGGTGCATTTTATGGTTATCAGGTATTAGGTTTATTTAAAGATGCCAATGATGTTGCCAAATCAGCCACACAGGATGGAGCAGCTCCAGGCAGATTTAAATACTTAGATGCCAATGGTGATGGTAAAATTACTCCTGACGATCGAGTGTTTTTTGGTAACCCCAATCCGAAATTTACCTATGGGTTCACCATCAATGCAACATATAAGAACTTTGATTTGTCTATGTTCTTTTATGGTTCAGCAGGAAATGATGTAATTAATTATGTGAAATACTGGACAGATTTCTATCAGGTATTTAAAGGAAATGTAAGTAAGGGTTTGTTGCAAAATTCGTGGTCACCTACCAATTTGAATGCTAAAATTCCAAGAATTGAACAATCTGCTAACTTTAGTAATACTACCGTGTTTAATTCTTTCTATATGGAAAAAGGATCTTATTTGAGGTGTAAAAATTTAATGATTGGTTATACAGTTCCATCTACAAAATTGGAGAAAATGGGTATTCAGAAATTACATTTTTATGTTCAGGCAGCTAACTTATTTACCATTACCAAGTATACCGGGTTAGATCCTGAATTACAGGGATCTGATTTGAATAACAATAGTAATTTCGGAATTGATTTTGGTAACTATCCTGCCAATCAGAAAAATTTCAACATTGGAGTAAATGTATCATTCTAAAATGACTATTCAATCTATTAAAAATTAATTTAAAACACTATAATATGAAGAAGATACATTATAAATATTTAATACCGTCTGTTTTAGCGCTGACAGTAGTATTATTTGCCTGTAAACAAAGTTTTTTAAATAAGCCACCTGTTGGTACTCTAAATCAAAATATTCTTGCTAATCAATCCGGAGTTCAGGGTTTGTTAATTGGAGCATATGCCTTGTTAGATGGTGAGGGTGGCAATAATACAGGATGGGGCTCAGCAGCCAGTAACTGGGTATATGGCAGTGTATGTTCTGATGATGCTTATAAAGGATCAGATCCTTCGGATCAAGGTGATATTCTCTCACTAGAAACTTTCACCGGCACTTCAACAAACGGTTATGTTGCCAATAAATGGGCTGCTTGTTATGATGGTATTCAAAGAGCCAATGAGGTTTTAAGAGTACTTAAAATTGCTAAAGGTATCTCTGCTGCAGATGCAACTGAATTCACTTCTGAAGCTCGTTTTTTAAGAGGTCACTATCATTTTGAATTAAAAAAGGTTTTTGGAAATATTCCTTTTATTGATGAAACAGTTACGGATACAACGTCACGCAATACTGTTAATAATGTTGATGCTTCCGGTAATTATATTAATGTTTGGCCAAAAATTGAAGCCGATTTTCAGTATGCAATGCAGAATTTACCTGCTGTACAACCTCAAATTGGCCGTGCCAATAAATATGCTGCTGAAGCTTTTCTAGCCAAAGTGTATATGTTTGAAGGTAAATATGCGCAAGCAAAACCATTGTTTGATGATTTAATCAGCAATGGGGTTACCTCAAGCGGTACTAAATACGCTTTGGTAAAATATTACAGCAATTTTAATCCTGCTACCAGAAACAGTGCAGAATCAGTATTTGCTGTGCAAATGGCTGTAAATGATGGCTCCGGTACCAGCGCAGGTTCTCCTAATGGTAATTATGGAGATATTTTGAACTTCCCTTATGGCGGTGGTCCTGGTGCTTGTTGCGGATTTTTTAATCCTTCTCAAAGTTTGGCTAATGCCTATAAAACAGATCCGGTAACTGGTTTGCCTTTATTGAACACTTATTTTAATGCCCCTAATGTTAGTGATTCCACCAATTTATACACTGGTACGCTTGATCCCAGAATTGATTGGGTAATGGGCCGTCCAAGTATTCCTTACTTAGATTGGGGTCCACATCCAGGTGCTGCATGGATTAGAAACGTTTCTGCAGATGGTGTTTTTAGCCCTAAAAAGAATATATATGCACAAAGTCAAAAGGGAATTTATTCAAGTACTGAAAATTATTGGGGTGCTACTGAATTAGTTGCCAATAATGTAAACCTGATACGTTTTTCTGATGTACTATTATTAGCTGCTGAATGTGAAACACAATTAGGGAATTTACCAACAGCATTAATATATGTAAACAGGGTACGTGCCCGTGCTGCTGATCCTACCGGATGGGTGTATAAAAATGCCAGTTACGATGCAACCAGTTCTACATATTCTCCACAAACTACTCCGGCCGATAACTATAAAATAGGACTTTATGTAGCATTTCCTGATCAGGCAACAGCCTTAAAAGCCATTCAAATGGAACGTTATTTGGAACTGGCTATGGAAGGCCACCGTTTTTTTGATTTGGTGCGTTGGGGAATTGCTAAAACTGTTTTAAATAATTATTTTGCTACTGACAGAATTGCAAAAGCAACACTTTTACCGGTGGGTGCTCAGTTTGTAAGTGGTAAATCAGAATTATTCCCCATTCCGCAAACACAAATTGATATCTTAAATGCCGATGGTAAAACACATTTAAAACAAAATCCAGGCTATTAGTATCTTTTTTGATAATGGATGTAGCTTCATTTTCAACAACCTATTGCCAAATCAAGTGAAATGGCAATAGGTTTTTTTATTTCATTTTAATTGTACAATTGATGCCAATTTAATTTTAAAGAGTAAATTACTGCTTGTTTCTTCATGTATCACAAACCCTTAACACTCATGAATTTCAGTCGCTGTATTGCTGTTTCTTTGTTTGCTTTTGTAATGTTTTCCTGTAAAAAAAATAATACCCTTTTTCAGAAAATAGCTGCCAATCAATCCGGAATTGATTTTGAAAATACGATTATAGAAAATGATTCAATCAACTCGGTAGATATTGAAAATGTATACAACGGTGGTGGCGTTGGGGTAGGCGATTTTAATAATGATGGATTACCGGATTTGTATTTCACCGGTAATTTGGTATCGAATAAATTATACCTGAATACAGGCAATTTTAAGTTTAAAGATATTACTGAGGAGGCTGGTGTATCAGGTAATGGAAGATGGAGCAGGGGCGTAGCAGTTATAGACATAAATAATGATGGTTGGTTAGATATTTATGTTTGTGCCACATTATCGAAAGATCCGGAAAAAAGAAGAAACTTATTGTACATTAATCAGGGGTTAGACAAAAATGGGATTCCACATTTTAAGGAAATGGCCAAAGAATATGGATTGGATGATACCGCCCATTCCACGCAGGCAGCTTTTTTTGATTATGATAATGATGGCGATTTGGATGTATATATTGTGAATAATGAAATTAATAAAGATAAATTTCCGGATGGTTTTCATACTATTTTAAAAAATGGCGAAAACCCAAGTACCGGGCAATTGTTTAGAAATGATTGGAATGACAGTTTGCACCATCCTGTTTTTACGGATGTTTCTAAACAGGCAGGTATACAAACAGAAGGCTACGGGCATTCCGTTGCTATTGCAGATTTTAATAATGATGGGTGGAAAGATATTTATGTTACCAACGATTTTGTTACGAATGATTTACTTTGGATAAATAACCATGATGGTACATTTACGGAACAACTTTCACACTACTTTAAACACACATCTGCTAATGCCATGGGTTGTGATGTGGCAGATATGAATAATGATGGTTTGCCAGATGTGGTTACACTCGATATGAACCCGGAAGATAACTATCGGAAAAAA
Organism: Hydrotalea lipotrueae; assembly: GCF_019249625.1. NCBI lineage: Bacteria > Pseudomonadati > Bacteroidota > Chitinophagia > Chitinophagales > Chitinophagaceae > Hydrotalea > Hydrotalea lipotrueae. The sequence goes on from NZ_JAESDL010000001.1 coordinate 240,081, forward strand.
ATGATGATGAATGCCAATAATTATCAACGTTACCAAAACAGCGATAAATATGGGTATAATTATCAGTATGTACGCAATGTTTTGCAACTAAACCAGGGCCCTCGTATTACCAATAATGATTCAATTGGTGACCCTATTTTCAGTGATGTGGCCTACTATGCTGGTATGGCTGAAACCGATTGGAGCTGGACTCCCTTATTAGCCGATTTTGATAATGATGGAAAACGTGATATCATCATTACCAACGGATTTCCAAAAGATGTTACCGATCATGATTTTATGGCTTACAGAAGTGAGGCTTATTTTTTGGCCAGTAAAAAAGAATTGTTGGCACAAATACCGGTAGTTAAACTGCACAATTATGCCTTTAAAAATGATGGAGACGTTAAATTTTCTAATGCAACCAATAGCTGGGGATTGCAAATACCAACTTTTTCAAATGGTGCCGTATATGTTGATTTAGATAATGATGGCGACTTGGATTTAGTGATAAATAATATTAACGATAAGGCATTGGTGTACAAAAACACTGCTCGGGATAAAGACAGCTTGAACTCGAATTATATTGATATTATTTTTCATGGTGATAAAAATAATGTAAATGGAATTGGTGCCACTGCAGCAATTTATTATAATAACGGACAACAGCAGATATGGGAAAATACACCTTATCGGGGATATCTTTCCTCCGTACAAACCAAAGCGCATTTTGGTTTAGGTAATATAAAAGCAATTGATTCTTTAAAAATTATATGGCCTAATCATCAACAGCAAATAATTACCTACCTGAAGGCAAACCAATCAATTAATGTACAACAATCAAATGCTACTATACCCGTAAATTATACAAACCTAATTATTGCAACAAATGCATTATTTAAAAACATTACAGATTCACTGCAAATAAAATATGTACATCAGGAGCATGATTTTATTGACTTTAATATACAAAAACTATTGCCACATAAATTATCGGAATATGGCCCTGCAATGGCTGTGGGGGATATAGATGGGAATGGGTTAGAAGATATAATATTGGGCGGTGCCTATAAATACAGTGAAACAATATTATTACAACAACCTAATGGAAAATTTATACAGAAAAACCTTTTAAATGCAACCGATGCGGAGGCCAAAATAACTGAAGATATGGGCTTGTTATTGTTTGATGCAGACAGAGATGGTGATTTGGATTTGTATATCACCAGCGGCGGATATGAAAATGAACCAAACACAAAAGCCTATCAGGATAGATTTTATCTGAATGATGGTAATGGCAACTTTACATTAGATACACTGGCATTACCACAAAATTTAACCAGCAAATCCTGTGTTCGTGCATTTGATTACAATGGAGATGGGAAGCTTGACTTATTGGTTTCAGGCAGGGTTGATCCCTGGCATTATCCTAAACCAGTAAGTAGTTTTATTTTAAGAAATGATAGTAAAAACGGACAGGTAAAATTTACAGATGTAACCGAAACAGTGGCTAAAGATTTAACCAATATTGGGATGATTAGTGATGCAGTGATTACAGATTTTAATAATGATGGCCAACCTGATATGATTTTAGCAGGAGAGTGGATGCCCATTACTTTTTTACAAAATGAACATGGAATTTTTAAAAATGTAACTGCCGGTACGGGTGTTCAAAATAATTTAGGATGGTGGAACAGTATAGTACCCGGCGATTTTGACAATGACGGCGATATGGATTACATTGTAAGTAACCTGGGTCTAAATACATTTTATAAAGCATCCCATCAATATCCCATGCATATCACTGCCGGCGATTTTGATAAGAATGGCAGTTATGATGCATTCACCTCTTTGTACTTGCCCGACAGTATTGGTAAAATGTTGGAATACCCTGCATTAACAAGAGATGATGCCATCAAGCAAATGATTGTGATGCGGATGCGTTTTAAAACATACAAATCATTCGCCATTGCAACCATGGATCAGATATTAACTCCCGATGAGCGCAAAAATGCATTGCGTTTAACGGCCAATGACATGCGTTCTGTATTGTTGAAGAATGACGGGAAAGGACATTTTACAATTATTCCCTTACCAATGCAGGCTCAATTGTCGATGTTGAATGGAATGGTGGCAGATGATTTTGATGGAGATGGAAACTTAGATGTATTGATGAATACCAATGATTTTGGTACAGAAGTAGGTACCGGACGTTATGATGCACTCAACGGTGTATTCTTGAAAGGCGACGGGAAAGGCAATTTTACTGCTTATACCATATTGCAAAGTGGAATTTTTGTTCCTGGTAACGGTAAGGCATTGGTGAAATTGATGGGTGTTAACAAAAAATACATGATTGCTGCTTCTCAAAACAGGGGTGCACTGCAGTTATATGCATTAAACAAACCAGTACAAAATATACCTTTATTCAAAGAGGACATGTATGCCATTATTAACTACAAAAATGGTAACCGGCAAAAAGTAGAATGTAATTATGGAGCCTCATTTTTATCGCAATCGGGGCGTTTTATTTCAGTAGGGCCAATGGTTCAGTCTGTTGATATTTATCAGCAGGATGGCAAACACCGTACCGAAAAAGTAAATTAAATTTATTTAATAATTTCGTTTTAAATATTGGCTGAATGAATAAAGTAAAAAGGAATGGAAGTATGTTATTTGCGGCTTTTCTAATACTGCTATTGGGTTCTTGTAATAACCAATCCAATAAAAACCCGTATGAAAATCATTTAGGTATTCGTCCTGCTACTATTGCACAATTAGATACAACCAATTATACTACTATTCAATGGCAAGATACTATTACCCATTTAGGTCATCTTTTTTATGGTGATACTATTTTAATCAATTATTCCTTTAAAAATACGGGAAATGGTCCTCTTTACTTAACAGAAGTAAGGCCTGGATGTGGTTGCACGGTTGCCGATTATCCTAGAAATGCAATTTTACCAGGTAATTCCGGAATATTACAGGCTAAATACACCACCGAAGGATTTCCTGGACCTGTTAAAAAATATATCACTGTAAAATCAAACACATCTAATGGAATCTTTCATCAATTACAATTTGATGCAACTTTAAGCAAAGACAGTTTGCCTCATAAAAACAAAATTTATATAAAATAAATAATATATTATGCAAAAAAATTTTTTATTTGCTTCTATTTTTTTTGCTTTGCTACTGGCATGTAATACCATTAAAAATCCCAGTCCGGCTGAAGTGCAACAGCATTTAATCACTGCCATGCAGGATTATTTGCAAAAAACACAACAACGTGATAGTGATAAAGTATTATTTATCGTGAACAGTGTTGCTTATTATGAAGATGCAAAATACTATATCTGCGATTTTAAAGTACACATGCAAAACAATCCAAATATTTTAATTCCCAATATTCCTAAAATAGATACCGTTGGTACCATGCACTGCCGTGTTAGTAAAGACTTTCAAACCGTTACCAGGGTATATTAATTCTTTTGCATTGCTGTCAGATTAGTATATTTAGCCCCATTTATAGGATTGTTTATGATTGAATGGGTGTTTTGGTTTTCTTTTGCAGTAATGCTGTATACTTATGTTTTGTATCCGGTTATATTGTTTCTGTTTGTACAGATGAAACAAAATATTCAAACCGAAAGCAATACGATTATTGGTACAAATCATATTCCGAATGTTACTGTCATCATTTCTGCATACAATGAAGCAGATTGTATCAATGCAAAAATTCAAAATTCAATTGCTTTAAATTATCCTGCCGATAAAATTTCCTGGATAGTGGTGACCGATGGCTCAACCGATGGCACCAACAAAATAGTTGCCACATATTCTCAGATAAGTTTATTGCATCATGCAGAAAGGCTGGGTAAGTTACATGCTATGAACAGGGCTGTAAACGAAAGTACAGCTGATATTTTAGTATTTACAGATGCCAATTCTATTTTGAATTCGGATTGCCTGCATTATATGATTCCACATTTTAGTAATGCCAGAACAGGAGCCGTGTCAGGTGAAAAAAAAATATTGATTCCTACCGATGCCGATGCAATGATTGGTGAAGGTATTTACTGGAAGTATGAATCCTTCATAAAAAAAATGGAATCGCAATTTAAAACGGTGATTGGTATGCCGGGCGAATTGTTTGCTATTAGAAAATCGTTATATCCATTATTGCCACCCAATACCATTACGGAAGATTTTTCAATTGCCATGCAGGTAATTGCATCAGGTTATATTATTCGTTATGAGCCCAATGCAATTGCTGCAGAAAACCCATCCATTCATATTGCTGCTGAATTTAATAGAAAAAAAAGAATAGCAGCCGGAAGTATACAAACTTTACTACAAACTTTGCATTTGTGTAGCCCATTTAAGTACCCTTCCATTGCGTTTCAGTACATCAGTCACAAAGTTTTTCGATGGTTATTAATACCATTGTTATTGCCTGTATTATTTATTACTTCAATTTTTCTCTGGTATCATACACATGCCACTATTTTTTGGTTAAGCAGTGTTACGCAAATTTTATTTTATAGTTTAGCATTGATTGGCTGGGTGGCAGAACTATTGCGTATGAGTATTAAATGGTTGTATATTCCATTTTATTATTGTTTTATGAACCTTTCTATGTTAGCAGGAATTGCACTCTTTCTTAGTGGTAAACATACTGTACTATGGGAGAAAGTGGAACGGAAATAAATGCTTGTTTTATTAAACAGGTTGGTAGTTTATTCAGGCTGCTTCATTTTTTTCTTCTTTTATGAATATAAGTTCTTTGTTAATTTAACGAAATGCTTGCATATTTCATTACGGTTTTCTATTTTGTTCTAAAATGTACACTGTATGAATATTGTTAACAGGGTTAAAGGTATCATCACCAATCCCAAACAAGAATGGGCAATCATTGCCGATGAAACACAAACTATGCCGGGTGTTATTAGTGCCTATGTAGTGCCCTTGGCTATTATTGGTGCTTTGGCCGCATTTATTGGCTATGGTTTTGTGGGTAGAACAGCAATGTTATTACATATGGCAGGAATGGGCTGGGGCATTAATATGGCGGTTGTTCATTTCATAGCGGTTATTATTACTGTTATTTTATCAACCTACATTGTAGATATGCTGGCCACAAGTTTTGGCTCAGAGAAAAATTTAAATAAATCGGCTCAGTTAGTGGTTTATTCCTACACACCATCTTTAATTGGCGCATTTTTAACCATTATTCCTGCTTTATCTATTATTGGAAGTTTGTTTGGCTTGTACGGTATTTATTTGTGGTACTTGGGTTTGGGCCCCATTAAAAATACTCCGGAGGATAAAAAAGCAGGTTACCTGATTGTATCTATTATTGTATTAATGGTAGTGTTTTTTGTTATAAGCGCTATCCTTTCATCCATCATTATAGCCATTTTTGGAATGGGAATGTATGGTGGTATGGGTGGTTTGAGGAATATAGGATAATTGAATTTCTTGATAAGAAAAAAAGCGAAACATGACGTTTCGCTTTTTTAGTGGGAGTTGACGGGGTCGAACCGCCGACCCTCTGCTTGTAAGGCAGATGCTCTAAACCAACTGAGCTAAACTCCCTTCCCTTTCGTTGTTTGGGAGTGCAAAAATAGGGTGTGATTCATAACTACCAAAAATTTTTTTTAATTAAGTTGCAAAGTAGGCAATCTATATTGTGTACTATCATACATAAAAAGGGTTTCTATACTATACTGCCAGTATTTGTATAAAGGCATTTTATCCATAAACTTTGCGGCCTGCTCTTTGTTTTCAGCGTTCATGGTAATCCATACGGTTTGTGTTTCCATGCTTACTGCATAGGTTTCTATGATGCCTTTATTCATTAAAAAATCAATATACGTTCTGTGTGCCGGTAGTAATACCATAAAATCATCATCCATGGTAAAATGCACAATTATCTGATATTTGTTCATACACATTTTTTTATAATTTCTACAACCTCTGTTTCTTTTCTGTTATATAGTAATTACAACAATTTTTGTGCATTTATTGTTTTCATGGCATTTTGTCAACCGTTTTATTTTCAACTCTGGCAGAACAACTATATTGCACATTAAATTAACTGATATTATAACAGTTCAAGTAAATTAAAATATTATTTTCAACTATTTTTTTTAATGTATGAAAACAATTGGCTTACTCATCGTTTCTAATGTATTTATGACTTTTGCCTGGTATTGGCACTTAAAAGCAACCGGAATACCCTTATGGAAAGCGATTGTTATTAGCTGGTCGATTGCTTTTTTTGAGTATTGCTTAACCGTGCCCGCAAACCGAATGGGTTTTTTAGAGGGATGGAATGGGTTTCAGTTGAAAATTGTTCAGGAAGTAATTACATTGATTATTTTTTCATTTTTTGCCGTTTTGTATTTGAAAGAACCATTGCGTTGGAATTACCTGGTTAGTTTTTGCTTAGTAATGGGGGCAGTTTATTTTGCTTTTAAAAAATAATCCGAGTTCAATAACCAAATACTCTTTGATAAATATTCACTTTAAAATTAGTTGGGCTATTCTGCCTTTATTCCCCGCCAAAAAAACTTTTTTATTCTCTGTTACACAAATAGTGTGAAATGAAGTTTTGCTGATGGGTAGCCAGTGTAACCCATCATCATAACTAATATCAACACCCGATGTGCCACAACATATCCATATTTTATCGCTTACATGTTTTACACAGGAGCGATAACCATTTGGTAATTGAATGGGGTTATCTATTCGAATGGTTTTATTGATTTTAACAATAGCAGCATTGCCTTTTGCAATTTTATCCTGCATAAAATCACCTCCTACTACAATGCAAGTGGTATCATAACAATCAATTGAATTAGCCCCTTGTGAAAAAGTGCCTTGAAGCATGGGTAAGGGATACGCTGAAATATTATTGATATATAGTTTGGATGCGGTTCCGCCACTTATCATCCATCTTTCGTTAGTGTTTGTCCAAATGAAAATATTGCTGTTACTGGATGCAAAGAATGCTTCTCCATTCTCAAAAACAGGTAATCCTTTTGTTAGTGTATCCCATGTATTGCCTTTATTTATTGTAGTGGCCATGAAAGGATGTTGCCCTGAAACCGGATCACCAATCACCCAACCTTTTTCACTGTTTATAAAAAATAAAGCATCTAAAAACATTCCTTTGGTACAGTTTGTAAAAATTGTATTCCAGTGTAAACCACCATCGGTAGTTTTTAACAATAAGGCCGGTTCACCAACTGCCATAATAATGGCTTCATTTTCATCAAATGCCTGTATGGCTCTAAAATCTCTTGTTGCAAAATCATTCACAGTTAACCAATGCCAATGTTGGCCTCCATCTGTACTTTTGGCTACCTGTCCATTACTACCAGCAGCCCAAATAATGCGATTACCAACTGCACTTAAAGTTCTAATGGAAGTTGTTACACTGCTATCCGTTAGTATAACAAGATGCTGACCAAATAGTATTTGTGAGGTAAAGAGCATACAAGTGATAAAAAACAGTTTCCATGAAGCCATTTTATTACAATTTTGCATTTTGAAAATAATCTAAAATGCTGAATATATGATTCCGTATTGGATGAGCAGAACAAATTTATTATTACATGAAAATGCCATTGAAACATTACAATTCAAAAAAATACTCTTAGTGGGTTTAGGTGGTGTAGGTGGTATTTGTGCTGAAATGTTGGTTAGGGCTGGAATTGGTCATCTTACCATTGTAGATAATGATAAGGTAGATGCCAGTAATATTAATCGCCAGTTGATTGCACTGCACTCCACTGTTGGCGCACCAAAAACCGAGATGTGGTTGCAACGTTTACAAGATATTAATCCGGCTTTGCAAGCAGAAATTGTACAGGTGTTTGCAGATAAACAATGGATTCAGGAATATATTGTGCCGGGAAAATTTGATTATGTAATTGATTGTATTGATACCCTAACGCCTAAAGTGTTTTTATTGCAGCATTGCCATCAGCATCAAATTCCAATTGTAAGTTCAATGGGGGCCGGTGGAAAAATAAATCCCTCAGCCGTAACTATTTGCGATATTGCTGAAACTTATGAGTGCGATTTGGCTAAATATGTTCGCAAAAAATTGCGCCGTGCAAAAATTTACTCGGGTATTAAAGTGGTGTTTAGTCCCGAACCCGTTTTGCATGGAAGTATGCAGGTTACCGAAAATGCAAAGCCTAAAAAATCAATTATTGGCACTATTAGTTATATGCCGGCTATTTTTGGATGTATGTTATCCAGTATTGTTATTAGAGATATATTGGGTGTTTCAACTGATTAGTAAAGGAGATGGGGCGACATGGTTTGCTGCCAGCTTTCGCTAATATTAAGTAAAGCGTGTAAGTGTTGCAAATAGCTTTCCATATCGCTCTCAAATAAATTTTCTGATGAAGGGATGCCCAATAATTTATCTAAATGATTTACCCCGGTTGGGTTTACATGGGTTACATAACCTTGCCAGGCAAAATGGTTTGGGTGCAAATCATGTATCAGTTTTATTAATATCAACCCCGTATAAACTGGCCTGAATTTTTCCTGATGGTGAATTTTTAGAACAATGCCATTGCAGGTTTGGCCCATATATTTGCCGGTTTCGGGTATAAAACAGGTGGTTGCTGCGCTTACATTGTCAAATAACAGTTGGTTAATGGTAGAAGCTACAAGTGCAGCATTCATCCATGGTGCGCCGGCTGCATAAAATGAATAAGGTGTTCCTCTTCCTTCAGAAATATTGGTTGCTTCTAAAAATGCAGTGCCGGTATAGCATAAAGCAGCTTCAAAGCAACGAATGGCGGGCGATGTGGGTACAAATGCTGTTTCCCAATCGGGCTGAAAACTGTTTCTATCATAATATTTACAGGGAACAATGGTAAGTGGCGCATTCAATTGCAGCACTTTGTTAAAATATTGTGCCAGTTCACCCAATGTACAACTATGACGAACTGGCATAGCCCATCTGCCGATAAATGAAGCGCAGGCTGTTTGTAACATAGGCCCTTCAGCCAGATCAAACCTGCCAGAAACAGGATTGGGCCTGTCTGCAATGATCAGAGGTTTTTGAGAATCACCTGCCGCTTCCAATACATAGGAAAGTGTCCACAAATAAGTATAAAATCTGGCGCCTACATCAGGAATATCAAACAACAACAGGTCAATGTCTTCTAAATCGGCTGCATCTGGTTTCAGCTTTGCACCATATAAACTAATGATTGGCAAACCTGTTAGTGCATCTTTTCCATTATCTATCAAAACCCCATCGGCTCCTTTTACATCTAAACCATGTTCCGGAGAAAAAAGTTTAACAATATTAAATTGTTTTTGAAGCAAGGCTTTTCGCGATGGGATACCTTCCTTTGTTTGAGCTGCATGATTGGTAACAAAACCAATCCGCTTGTGCTTCCATGCCGGAATTGCTCGAACCAATACATCAATTCCTGATTCAGTGGCCATTATTTAAACAAGCTGGTTTTAAATAAAATCCAATGCCACTTTTAAATGTTCTACAACATTAAATATAATGGGGCATCGGTCGTAATGCATAAATGTAGTAAAAGTTCGGTCATTAAAACCCGGAACATGTAAGCCTGGAAATTCTCTGCATCCCTGAAATCGGTGTTCGTATATGCTGCATTGCGTTGTTTTCAGAAAAGGGCAGGGGATGCTGTTCATTAATAAGGTAGCCGAACTGCCTTTTTCAATATATTGTGCATCAAAATCGTTGCGTTGCAACTTTAAATGTGCTGCAACATGACTGGCTTCTTCTTCAGAAACATTGATCATTAAACTTTTGCAACAATTGCCGCAGGCCTTGCAATCAATTTTGGGGCTAATTTCATTGTTCAGCTGCTGTACTTTATCGTCTACCAATTGTGGGGTTTGTGCTTTTAAAAAAGCCATGAAACGCCGATTGTTTCCTTCATTTTCATGGGTAAAAGAAACAATTTGAGATAGGCTGGTTTCAATATGAAGTGGCTGACTGATGCGGCAAACATAAACAAATAATTTTGGTTGAAAACCGGTGTTTCAACTATATTTTATCCACAAAAAACTAAAATGTAGAAAAACAAACTTTTATAAGTGCCGCACAGGCTTAGATTTGCGGTTGGTAGGAAGGAACACCACGTTCAATAATTTGTGTTGATATCTTCTGATGCACCAGCTCAATTTTCACCTTTGGGCAATGGATTGGGCTATTGTGCTAATTTTAGACATTAAAAATTGTGCATTATGGCAGTTGAACAAGCAGGAAAATATACAGAAGATGATATTAAAAGTTTAGACTGGAAAGAGCATATTCGCCTCCGGCCAGGTATGTATATCGGTAAATTAAGTGATGGTTCTGCACCTGATGATGGTATTTATGTTTTAATTAAGGAAGTTGTAGATAACTGTATTGATGAACATACCATGGGTTTTGGTAAAAATGTCAATATTAATATTGATGGGAAAACGGTGCATGTTCGCGACTTTGGCAGGGGTATACCATTGGGAAAATTGGTGGATGTAGTCAGTAAAATTAATACTGGCGCTAAATACGATAGTAAAGCTTTCCAAAAAAGTGTAGGATTGAATGGCGTGGGTACCAAGGCTGTAAATGCACTAAGTAGTTATTTTAGCGTTACGGCTTTTCGCGATGGAAAAATGAAAACAGCCGAATTTGAAAGGGGGAAATTAATAAAAGAAACCAAAGAAGAAAAAACATCCGAACCCAATGGTACGCTGGTAAGCTTTATTCCGGATGAGCAAATTTTTAAAAATTATCATTTCCGATTCGATTTTATTGAAAATCAGATCTTGAATTACTGCTATTTAAATGCAGGACTTGTAATCAATTTTAATAATAAAAAATTTGTAAGTAAAAACGGATTACTCGATTTATTAGAACATAAAACCAATTCTGATGAATTACGGTACCCCATTATACATTTAAAAGGAGAAGATATTGAAGTAGCCATTTCGCATAATAACGATTATGGAGAAGATTTGTATTCTTTTGTAAATGGTCAGTTTACCACACAGGGTGGTACACACCAGCAAGGTTTCAGGGAAGCATTTGTAAAAGTAATCAGAGATTTTTTCAAGAAAGATTATGAGGCTTCCGATATCAGAACCAGTATTGTTGCTGCCATTTCTATTCGTGTGCAGGAACCCGTGTTTGAAAGCCAAACCAAAACAAAATTAGGCTCTCAACACATGTTTGAAGGTGGCCCTTCCGTTAAAAAATTCATCGAAGAGTTTTTAGGTAAAGAATTAGATAATTATCTGCATCGAAATCCTGCCATTGCAGATGCGCTTAAAAAAAGAATTGAGCAAAGCGAAAGGGAAAGAAAAGAATTAGCAGGCATTAAAAAAATTGCCAATGAGCGGGCAAAGAAAGCCAACCTGCACAATAAAAAATTACGCGATTGCCGTATCCATTTTAATGATGAACCGCCCACTAAAAACAGACAGGAGTATATTGAATTAATGAATCAGTCTACCATTTTCATTACAGAAGGTGATAGCGCCAGTGGTTCCATTACAAAATCACGAAAAGTAGATTCACAGGCTGTATTCAGTTTGCGGGGTAAACCTTTAAACAGCTACGGACTTACCAAAAAAATTGTGTATGAAAATGAGGAGTTTAATTTATTGCAACATGCGCTTAATATTGAAGAAGGAATGGAGGGGCTGCGTTACAAAAACATTGTAATTGCAACAGATGCAGATGTAGATGGGATGCACATTCGGTTATTATTAATGACCTTTTTTCTGCAATTTTTTCCGGAACTGGTAAAGCAAAACCATGTATTTATTTTAGAAACGCCTTTATTCAGAGTGCGTAACAAACAGGAAACCATATATTGTTACGACGAAACTGAAAAGCAGGCTGCTATTGCAAAACTGGGTAATAAGCCTGAAATAACCCGCTTTAAAGGGCTAGGTGAAATTTCGCCGGAAGAGTTTGGACGATTTATTGGAGATGATATTCGCCTGCAACCTGTTTTATTGGAACAAGGCGATCATATACAACAACTATTAGAGTATTATATGGGCAAAAACACACCACAAAGACAGGAATTTATTATTGATAATTTAAGAGTAGAATTAGATTTGGTAGAAGCCGTTTAAAAAATAATGACTAAGTAAAACTATAGAAGCATGATGCATGTTGTTTTTAACACTGCCGATGTTGAGGTTTTAAAAAAAGCAATGGAATTAGATGAAACCTTGCAAGGCGATATAATTGAAATTAAAGACGATTTTTCTGTAGGCCCCGTTACAGATATTTATGAAACCTATGGCTATCAGCTACGGAGAGACTGGTGGAAGAAAGTACTGGAATATTCACCTTATGCCCATCAATTAGATATTGTTGATGATAAATTAACGGTATACAATTTGTGTAATCAATTAAATGAAGATAAAACACTGCATATTTGGATTTGGATGGGCCAAAACGCGCATGATGTGTGCGGCTATTATTGGTTAATGTCTCAATTAAGTGCATTTCAGGGGCAAGTGTTTGTTTTATACATGAATAATCTGCCATTCATCAACGAAAAAGGGGGTATATTTTATCCTGCTTATTTACATGAAATACAGCCAAAAGAATTTTTAAAAGCAAAAAAATTAGCCCGTCCCATTACACTCAGCGAATTTGAAGTAGACCCTGATGAATGGAAAAAAACCGGTAGTGAAAATGGTCTTGTACGAATTTTAGAAGGTGGTAAAAAAATTGTGAGCAAAGAAGTGAGTTATTATGATAAGGACATTTTGTCGGTTGTTGGTGTTGAGCCGCAGAAACTGCTGAAATTATTGCAACAGTTTTATTCAAAATCTAAATTAAAAATTGCCGATACATTTTTTGTATGGCGTTTACGAGAGCTGATGAAAGAACAAAAACTTGCTGCAAAAGGCAATTGGGAAAAGTGCTGGAAAGATATTGAAGTGATGCAGATGCAAACAGTGCATACAGAAAGTGAATCGTTGTAATGGTTTTGAATAAAAATGAATAAAGCGTTAAGTAAATAATCAATTGTTAAAAGCTTGTAGGGAAGATTATGGCAAATGAAAAAACAGAAAACACAGTATATCAAAACGATAATGGCATACAAGGACAATACAAAAACTGGTTTTTAGAATATGCCTCTTATGTTATTTTGGAAAGAGCAGTACCGGCAATGGAGGATGGCTTAAAACCCGTTCAGCGGCGTATTTTACATGCCATGAAAGAAATGGATGACGGGCGTTTTAATAAAGTTGCCAACATCATCGGGCAATCCATGCAGTACCATCCACATGGGGATGCTTCTATTGGCGATGCATTGGTAAATATGGGGCAAAAAGATTTGCTGATTGAAACACAGGGTAACTGGGGCGATATTCGTACCGGCGATGCAGCAGCGGCACCCCGTTATATAGAAGCCAGATTAAGTAAATTAGCGCTTGAAATTGCATACAATGCCAAAACAACCAATTGGCAATTAAGTTATGATGGACGTAAACTAGAGCCCGTTACCCTGCCTATGAAATTTCCATTATTATTGGCGCAGGGTGCTGATGGTATTGCGGTAGGGTTATCTACCAAAATTTTACCCCATAACTTTTGCGAAATTTGTGAGGCATCCATTAAATATCTCAAAGAAAAAAAATTTGAACTCTATCCCGATTTTCAAACGGGTGGGATGATTGATGTAAGCAATTACAATGATGGCAAACGCGGTGGCAAAATTAGAGTGCGTTGTAAAATTGAAGAGCTTGATAAAAAATCACTCATCATTCGCGATGTGCCTTATAGCGTTTCAGTTTCACAACTTTGCGAAAGTATTACCAAAGCCAATGATCAGGGTAAAATAAAAATTAAAAAGTTAACAGAATTCACCGGCAAAAATGTTGAAATTCAGGTTGATCTGGCTCCCGGTATTTCGCCTGATATTACCATTGATGCTTTGTATGCATTTACTGATTGTGAAGTGAGTATTTCTCCAAATGCCTGTGTTATTGTTGATCAAAAACCCGCATTTATTTCTGTAACTGAATTATTAAAGAAAGCGGTTGACAATACCAAAAATTTATTACAACAGGAACTCCAAATTAAACTGGGTGAATTAAATGATAAATGGCATTACACTTCACTTGAAAAAATATTTTTTGAACAGAAAATTTATCAGGAATTAGAGAAAAAATATCCAACCTGGGAACATGTATTACTGGCTATTGAAAAAGCTTTTGTGCCTTATTCAAAACAATTAAAGCGTGCCGTAACACGTGAAGATGTGATTAAATTAACCGAAAAGCCGGTTAGAAGAATTTACAAATTAGATATTGATGAACTCATCCGTCAAATTAAAGCCATTGAGGAAGAAATGAATCAGGTACAATATCATTTAGAACATCTTACCGAATACACCATTCAGTATTTCGAAAATTTATTAAAAAAATTTGGTAAGGGAAGAGAACGTAAAACCGAAATAAAACCCTTCGATGTTATTAAAGTACAACAGGTAGCCATTGCTAATACCAAAGTGTACATGAATCGTGCAGAAGGATTTATTGGAACATCCCTTAAAAAAGATGAATATTTGTTCGATTGTTCAGATTTTGACGATATTATTGTGTTTACCCGAAGAGGGATCATGAAGGTAATTCGGGTAGGTGAAAAAAACTTTATAGGTAAAGATATTTTACATGCAGCCGTATTTACTAAAAACGATGAACGCACTACTTACAACATGATATATGTTGATGGTGAAAGTGGTGTTAATTATGCCAAACGTTTTAATGTTACCGGCATTACCCGAGATAAAGAATATGATTTAACGAAAGGAAGCGATAAAAGTAAGGTGCTATATTTTTCTGCTAATCCCAATGGTGAAGCAGAAGTGGTTAAAATTATATTAAGCCCCAACTGCAGTGCCCGTAACAAAGAATTAGATTTTTATTTTGCAGAAATTGAAATCAAAGGAAGATCCAGTCAGGGAAATATTGTAACCAAATATCCCATACGTACCGTTAAATTTAAAGAAGCCGGAAAAAGCACTTTAGAAGGGCGCAAACTTTGGTTTGATCAGCAATTTGGCCGGTTAAATACTGATGAAAAAGGATTGTATTTAGGCAGTTTTGAAGATGAAAATATTTTGGTGATTTATAAAGATGGTAATTATGAAATTACCAATACCGAGCTCAACCAAAGATTTGATACAGAGAAAATAATTTTGATTGAAAAGTTTGATCCCAACAAAATCATTACCGCTATCTATAAAGATGCAACAAAAAACCAATTTACGGTAAAGCGCTTTAGGATTGAAACATCAACACTTCAAACCAAATTTTTATTTATCAAAGAGGGCGATGATAATTATATTGAAACTGTAACAACTGAAGAGGAGCCCATTTTAACTGTTGAAACCGGAAAGGGGGCTCAAGTGCGAAAAGCAAAATTTAAGATTTCTAAAATGGTAGAAGTAACCGGCTGGAAATCAGTTGGCGCAAAATTGATGGATTATGCAAAAGCCATTCAAATGCATTGGGAGGTAGCACCACCTGCCGATCAGCAACAACCGGAATTATTTAATGATTAATTCAATATTGTGTTGCTGTGAGGTTCAAAATTTTTATGATTTATTTACTAACGCTTGTTAGCTAATTGTATCTTTGTGCAAATATTGCAACATGGAAAAAAGAACAGTATACATTGTATCGGCTATAAGAACGCCGATAGGTAGCTTTGGTGGAAGTTTAAAGTCGTTATCTGCCACACAATTAGGTGCCATTGCTATTAAAGCTGCAGTTGAAAAAACAGGCATTGCCCCCGATACGGTGGAACATGTTTATATGGGGAATGTATTACAAGCCAATGTTGGCCAGGCACCGGCAAGGCAGGCTGCTATATTTGCAGGTTTGCCACCCAAAGTGGTTTGTACTACTGTAAATAAAGTTTGTGCCAGTGGTATGAAGGCTATTGCACAAGGTGTTCAGGATATTTTATTGGGCGATGCTGATGTGGTAGTGGCAGGCGGAATGGAAAGCATGAGTAACGTTCCATTCTATGTACCCAATATGCGTTGGGGTAACAAATATGGTGATAGTACTTTAATAGATGGTTTGGCCAAAGACGGACTGGTGGATGTTTACCATAATTATGCCATGGGTAATGCAGCTGAGCTATGTGCCAAAGAATGCCATATTTCAAGAGGTGAACAGGATGCATTTGCTATGGAAAGCTATCATCGAAGTCAGGCTGCCATACAGGAAGGTAAATTTTTTGATGAAATTGTGCCGGTAAGCATACCGCAGCGCAATGGCAATCCTGTTATTATTGATAAAGATGAAGAACCTTTTAACGTTAAATTCGATAAAATACCTTCTTTAAAACCGGCCTTTCAAAAAGAGGGTACCGTTACGGCTGCCAACGCATCTACCATGAATGATGGTGCCGCAGCAGTGGTATTAATGAGTAAAGAAAAGGCAGATGCATTGGGTATAAAACCATTGGCTATCATTCGCTCTTATGCTGATGCAGAACAGGCGCCGGAATGGTTTACAACCACACCCAGTCTGGCAGTTCCTAAAGCTGTTGCAAAAGCCGGTTTAACCATGAAGGATATTGATTTTGTTGAAATTAATGAGGCTTTTTCAGTAGTAGGTTTGGTGAATATCCAAAAAATGGGATTAGATGCATCAAAAGTAAATGTACATGGTGGTGCAGTATCATTAGGGCATCCGTTGGGTTGCAGTGGTGCGAGAATTATTGTTACATTATTGAACGTTTTAAAGCAACATCAGGGTAAAATTGGAGCAGCGGGTATATGCAATGGTGGTGGAGGGGCAAGTGCCATGGTAATTGAGCTGATATAATTTGCCTGTTATTCAATAATAACCATACGCAGAATGCAAGTGTATCTATCAGCTTATGGTTTTTATATTTCCCAATCAACAATTTGATTGGCCCATTCTTTTCTGTAAGGTGTTTGTATGCGGATATAATTATCGGTATAGCCCTCCATCATGCCATTCTTTTCAGCATCTTCAAACAATACTTTTCGTTTGGCACCACTTTGTTGGGCGATAAAGTATTGTAATTTTTTAAAGGATAAGTTACGTAAAATTTTATTCCTTTCATTTCTAATGTGTATGGGAACAATGCCATCCATTGTTATGGCTAAAGTATTGGGCCTTTCTGAATAGGTAAATACATGCAGGTAACTCACGTCTAATTCATGCAAAAACTGGTGTGTTTCATGAAAGGCTTCATTCGTTTCGCCGGGAAAACCCACAATAACATCTACACCAATGGCACAATGCGGCATCAGGGTTTTAATTTCCTGAACTTTTTCACGATATATTTCTCTTTTGTAACGGCGGCGCATCAATCCGAGAACGTTATCACTTCCACTTTGTAATGGAATATGAAAATGCGGCATGAATTTTTTGCTGCCTGCAACAAACTGAATAATTTCGTTAGATAGCAAATTGGGCTCAATAGAAGAAATTCTAAATCTTTCAATTCCTTCAATATGATCTAATTGCTGAATTAACTGAAAAAAATTCTCCTGTTTCTTTTTGCCATCCGGCCCTTTCCCAAAATCGCCCAAATTAACACCGGTTAACACAATTTCCTTAATACCACTTGCGGCAATGGCTTCAGCATTTTTAATTACGGAAGCAATGGTATCGCTTCGGCTAATGCCTCTGGCCATAGGGATGGTACAAAATGAACAGTTATAATCACATCCATCCTGTACTTTCAAAAAAGTGCGGGTGCGATCGTTGATAGAGAATGCTGCATTAAATCCGGATACAGTTTCTATATCACAACTGTAAATGGTAGCAGATCCGGTGTTTTTTGTAAGTTGTTCAATATGTTGCACAATATTGAATTTTTCTGCTGCGCCTAACACCAAATCTACCCCGGGTATGTCAGCAATTTCTTTCGGTTTTAATTGAGCATAACAACCAATAATCACTACAAAACTATCCGGCGCTTTCCGTTGTATTCTTCTCACAATTTGCCGACACTCTTTATCAGCATTATCAGTAACTGAACAGGTGTTAATGACATAAACATCCGCTATGTCATCAAACGATTTTTTTTGGAAACCTTCCTGCTCCAGCCTTCTGGAGAGGGTAGAGGTTTCAGAAAAATTTAATTTACAGCCTAATGTGTGTAAGGCTACCGAGCGCTGCTTTTCCATGCCGCAAATATAAGCTGCCGGAAATATTTTTCTTCAGGTGTTTTATACTGCAATCAGCCTCTCATTGTATTGTTAGAATGGCGATAAATAACTTTTTATTAAAGTTCAAAATAGCTTAATTTGCTTTGATATAAATCAGTTTTTAGTGAGTAACAGTGAAAAATCACCACATATTCTCAATGCATCTTCTAATTTATTGGGTATTTGTTTTATTCTACTGGCGTCTTTAAAAGTGATGAATATTTCAGATAAAACTTTTATTGATGAAGTTACCACCATTGCCATTGTGTTATTTATGGCCAGTTGTATTTTATCGTTCATTTCTATCCGAAATAAAACAGAAAGAAGTCAGTTCTACGAAAATATTGCAGATATTGTTTTCATTTCGGGGTTATCATTACTCTTCATTACCACTCTTTTGTTTAGTTTTAATGTAATAAAATAGTAATGTTTCGTGCTATTCCCATCTCTCAGGTTAAAAATAATATGTTAAAACTCATTGTGTTCAAAACTAAAAGTTGTGTGGTAAGTGCATTTTTTTCAGTATAAAAACATCCATTCAAACTATTTAAACCTAAATTTCATAATAAAGTAGCATGTATTATACAAAGCATTTTAAATTTTCCTATTAAAAAGCTATGTTTGCTCCGCTCTAAAAAAATAGAAACCCATGAATTTTAAAAAGACCAATAATTTGGTAGGCTGGGCAGTTGCATTAATTGCCTGTACTGTTTATGTGCTAACTACTGAAGCGAATGGCAGCTTTTGGGATTGTGGCGAATTTGTAAGTAGCAGCTTCAAGTTACAGATCCCGCATCCACCCGGAGCTCCTTTATTTGTGATGTTGGGGCGCCTTTTCATTATTTTATTTGGTAACAATCCACTTACAGCTGCTAAAGCAGTGAATGTAATGAGTGCATTGGCCAGTGGATTTACTATTTTGTTTTTATTTTGGACCATTACGCATTTTGCCAGAAGAATTGCCAAAGTTGGTGTAAATGATACAATGACTACCACTCAAATATGGAGTATTATGGGTGCAGGTGTAGTGGGGGCATTGGCCTATACATTTACCGATTCCTTCTGGTACAGTGCCGTGGAAGGTGAAGTATATGCGATGAGTTCATTTTTTAGTGCAATCGTTTTCTGGGCTATTTTAAAATGGGATAACGTTGCCGATGAACCTGGTGCTGATCGCTGGTTAGTATTGATTTTCTTTTTAATTGGATTATCTATTGGTGTACACTTGTTGTGTTTACTCAATATTCCTGCAGTGGTAATGGTTTATTATTTCCGCAGAAGAGAGCAGTTTAATTTTAAAGCTATTCGCAAATGGTTTTTAATATTGGTTATTGCCGGTGGCTTTTTAGCATTTATTGCTGCTTTAATTGGCGCATCTGCCGATGCAAGTGATAATGTTCCTGCCGATAATACGGTTGCAGCTTTAATGATTGTAGGTACACTGGCTGCCATTGGTATTTTGTATTTAATAGAAAAAATTTACAAAGAGAAAAAAGAATATTATGCAGGCATTTATATCTTTTTCCTGATCGGCTGTATTTTAACAGGTGTGGTACAAATATTTGTAATTCAATATTCTATTAAATATGCCGGTGTATTTGACCGGATTTTCGTGAACAATTTAGGCTTGCCATTTTTTAGCGGATTTACTTTCTTTTTTATTGCATTAGTCGGATTAATTTGGTGGGGATTGCGTTTTGCACAAAAGAAAAACTGGGCGTATTTACGATTGGCTTTGTGGTGCTTTACATTTGTTTTATTGGGTTACAGTACTTATTTAACTACTATGATTCGCAGTAATGCCAATCCTGCCATTGATATGTATAATGTAGACAATCCTTTAAGTCTGGTTGGTTATCTGGGTCGCGATCAGTATGGTGATTTTCCATTGTTATACGGACAAAAATTTACTGCCAGCCCTGTTGATTATAAAGAAGGGGCTATGAAATACCAAAAAGGGAAGGATAAATACGTGACTATTGGTCGTGATGGTCATTATGTGTACATGCCCGATGATAAAATGGTATTTCCCCGTGTTTGGGATGCCAGTAACGATCAATATCATGCCGATTACTATGCCAGTTTTTTAGGCATACAGAAATACAGGGATAAAAACGGACAAGTACAATATGACAGAACTCCAAATCAATTAGATAATTTCCGCTTTTTAGTGCAATACCAGTTTTATTGGATGTATTTCCGCTATTTTGCTTGGAATTTTATTGGCAAACAAGATGATGTACAGGGCGTATTTATTGGAAATGTTAGAGATGGGAACTGGATTACGGGCATTAATTTTATTGATAACCTGATTTATGGTAACCAAAGTTTATTGCCCGATAGCATTAAAAACAGTAAAGGCCATAATACACTTTTCGCATTACCCTTTATTTTAGGATTAATTGGGTTATTCTACCATTTCAAAAAAAGAGGGGATGATGCTATCAGCAACTTTTTATTATTCTTCTTTACCGGTATTGCCATTATTATTTATCTGAATCAGGCAGGTAATCAGCCTCGTGAACGAGATTATGCATATGTTGGCAGTTTTTATGCATTTGCTGTATGGATTGGGTTGGGTGTTATGAAGGTGATTGAATGGTTCAGTAAAAAATTACCACAATCAACTGCCGCTATTCTCGCTACCTTACTATGTTTATTAGCCGTACCTACCGTAATGGCGCAACAGGAATGGGATGATCATGACAGGAGCAGAAAAACTTTAGCCAGAGATTTGGCCAAAGATTATTTGGAAAGTTGTGCACCCAATGCCATTTTATTCACTTTTGGTGATAATGATACCTATCCGCTTTGGTATGCACAAGAGGTGGAAGGAATCAGAAAAGACATTCGTGTTATTAACTATAGTCTGCTGGGCATTGACTGGTATATTAATGAGTTGCGTTATAAAATTAATGAGAGTAATCCCATTGATGTAATATATACTGCTGATCAAATTGAAGGCAGAAAGCGTGATTATATTGTATACCAACCCAAACCCAACATTCCGCAAGATCGTTATTATGATTTGTACGATTTAATGAAGAATTATGTGGGCAGTAATGATCCCGATAAAATGGTGGATCGTGGTGGTGGAGATGTTATCAATACTTTCCCGGTTCGCAAAGTATCAATTCCGGTTGATACAGCATTGGTGCATAAAAACGGTACCGTTAACCCGGGAGATACAGTTGTTTCAGAACTTCGTTTTGAAATACCACGTGGCACTTTAATGAAGAATGATATTGCCATGCTGAATATCATCGCAGCCAATAAATGGAAACGCCCCATTTACTTTACCGGCTACTTCAGCGACTTGGGTTTCCAAAAGTATTTAAGAAAGGATGGCTTATCGTATAGACTGGTTCCTGTTGAGAACCAATACATCAATACCGATACCATGGAAAATAACTTGTTGCATAAATTTGCATTTGGTGGTGCTGATGTAAAGAATGTTTATTTTGATGAAGAAAACAGAAGGCATTTACTAACTATCCGTCAGGCTTATGCCGAATTAGCCAGCGATTTGGCCGATAAAGGCCGTAAAGCGGAAGCCAGAGAAGTATTGGAAAAAGCAGATAAGGGAATGTTACAGGAAAACTTCCCTTATGGTATGGTAAGCAGAGCTAATTACCATGATAGAATTTCATTACAATTCTTAGATGCCTGTTACCGTGCCGGCGATACTACCCTGGCCGCAAAAGTGAGCGCTTCCGTTAAAAAAGATTTAGAACAGCAAATTATGTTCTACAACAGTTTATCGGGAAATAATGCAGAAAATATGGCCGATGATAAACAAACAGCCGAAAGCTATTTGAAAGCATTAGAACAGTTAAAAGAAATGTACAATCCTAAATTACCGGTACTGGAAAATGGAAAATTACCCGGAATGGATAGCGGGAAGTTAAAACAAGCCGTACCCCAAAAATAGATTGATTCTTTTAAATAAATTGAAAAGACCGCTCCAAAAGCCGGTCTTTTTTTAACTATATTACTTTTAAATTGTTAATTCATAATAGATAGTATTCTGATGGGGCTTTTAGATGAGAATCATTTACATGTATTAATATTTTTGTAACGTTTTTTTAAGTAGTTTACAACACATGCAAGGTCATCGTTTTATCGGGTTCAATCCTTCCGAAAATCAGCAATCAATTTTTGAACAATTGCTCAATATTTTCATGCAGTTACTCACCTATACCAATGGTGATGCTGCAGAAGCATTGCAATGGATGAATGAGTTAGATAAACAATATCAGCTTACCAATCCCGAATATGGTATGGGCGATTTTATTGAAGAATTGAAACAAAATGGTTATTTGGAAGAAAATACAGTTACCGGTAGTTTTAAAATTACTTCTAAAAGTGAACAAACTATTCGTAAAAAAAGTCTGGAAGAAATTTTCGGAAAATTAAAAAAATCTAAATCGGGCAACCACACTACTTTCAAACCCGGACAGGGCGATGAGATTAATCCCGAAACCCGCCCATTTCAGTTTGGAGATATGTTAGAGCAAATTGATTTTACACAAAGTATTCGCAATGCACAAATCAATCATGGTATTGAAAGTTTTTCAATGTATGAAGATGACTTGCAAATCAGAGAAACCGATTTTAAAACGCAAACTTCTACCGTATTAATGATTGATATTTCTCACTCCATGATTTTATATGGAGAAGACAGAATAACACCGGCCAAAAAAGTAGCCATGGCATTAAGCGAATTGATTACTACCAAATACCCAAAAGATACTTTAGATATTGTTGTATTTGGCAATGATGCGTGGACGGTGGAAATAAAAGATTTGCCCTATTTGCAGGTAGGCCCATACCACACCAATACCGTTGCAGGATTGGAACTTGCGATGGATTTATTGCGCAGAAGAAAGAATCCGAATAAACAAATTTTCATGATTACCGATGGAAAACCCACCTGTTTAAAAGTTGGGAAAAAATATTATAAAAATAGTTTTGGGATAGACCGAAAAATTTTAAATCGCTGCATTAATCTTGCTGCTCAGTGTAAAAAATTAAAAATTCCAATTACCACTTTTATGATTGCATCTGACCCTTATTTGCAAAAATTTGTGCAGGAGTTTACCGAAATGAATCAGGGTAAGGCATTCTTTGCAGGATTAGATAAACTGGGTGCCTTTATTTTTAAAGACTTTGAAAGTGGGAAAAACAAAACATTATATTAATTGATTTCATACAATAGGAAAAAAATAGCAGATGACAGATTATAAAAAAATTACAACACTTGGTGCTCTTAAAAAATCAGCTTACATTTCTAAATCAGTAAAAGAAGAAGTTCGGCAAAACTTAATTGCTAAAATTCATTCCAAAGAAAATCCATTCAGCGGTATTTATGGCTATGAAGATACGGTAATACCAGATACAGAGCGGGCGTTATTATCGCGCCACAATATCTTATTTTTAGGGTTAAGAGGGCAGGCCAAAACCAGAATTGCCAGGCAGATGGTGCAATTGCTGGATGAATATATTCCAGTAGTTGCAGGTAGTGAAATTAATGATAATCCACTGCACCCCATCAGCAAATATGCCAAAGATCAGTTAGCAGAATATGGAGATGATATGCCCATTGTCTGGTTACATCGATCTGAAAGATATGGTGAGAAATTAGCAACTCCTGATGTAAGTGTTGCAGATTTAATTGGTGATATTGACCCTATTAAAGCGGCCAATCTTCGATTGAATTTTGCGGATGAAAGAGTGATTCATTATGGTATCATTCCTAGAAGTAACAGGGGTATTTTTGTCATCAATGAAATTCCTGATTTACAGGCACGCATCCAGGTTTCTTTGTTCAATATATTAGAAGAAGGCGATATCCAAATACGCGGTTTTAAATTAAGAATGCCACTGGATATTTTATTTGTTTTTACCGCAAATCCGGAGGATTACACTAACCGCGGCAGCATTGTTACACCGTTAAAAGACAGAATACAAAGCCAGATTTTAACCCATTATCCTAAAAATATTGAAACCGCATTGGCCATTACCGAACAGGAGGCTGCAATTTTACCCGAACAGGTTGAAAAAGTTAGCGTTAGCGATTTAATGAAACGATTATTGGAACAAATTGCATTTGAAGCAAGAAACAATGAATATGTTGATAAAAAAAGTGGGGTGAGTGCCCGTTTAACCATTGCCGCTTTTGAAAATGCAATAAGCAGCGCTGAAAGACGTGCTATTATTTTTAATGAAAAACATACACAAGTATGGATTAGTGATTTAATGGGAACCATTCCTTCTATCACAGGTAAAATTGAATTGGTTTATGAAGGTGAACAGGAAGGGCCTTATCAGGTTGCACTGAATTTAATTGACAGAGCAATCCGTAGCCAGTTTATTCAATACTTCCCTAACCCGGAAATGTTAAAAAAGAAAAAGCCCGCCGGTAAAAAATCAACGGAAGAAAAAACAGAAGAAAATCCCTATAAAGCCATTATCCGTTGGTTTGATGCAGGTAACCATATAGATCTATTGACAGATATGAAAGATAGTGAAAAAATTGCAGAATTATACAAAGTGGATGGTTTGTATGCTTTGATAAAAAAATATTTTCATTATGCCAATGAAAAAGAAAATGCACTATTGATGGAATTTGTATTGCATGGACTGGCAGGCTATTCGCTCATTAGTAAGAAAATGCTGGATGGAAAAATTGAGTTTAAAGATTTAATGGGAAGTATCATGAATTTAAATGCAATGAATTTTGGAGATGATGACGATTTGAATGAGGATGATTTTAATTAATAATGCAAATTTGCATATAAATAAAATTTTTCGTGCCCATCAAACAGATTGTATATTTTATTTTTTTTACATTACTTGCCGGTGGGTTACATGCACAATTGTGTTCGGGCAGTTTGGGCGATCCTGTTATCAACATCACTTTTGGCAGTGGCAATAATCCGGGTACTGCCTTGCCCTTTGGTGTTACCAATTATATTTATGTTCCGAACGATTGTCCGAAAGACGGCTATTATACCATTGCAAATGCTACCAATGGTTGTTTTGGCAATACCTGGTTTCGTTTAACTGAAGACCATACTTCCAATGATGTAAATGGTTATATGATGCTCATCAACGCATCTTATGATCCCGGCGATTTTTATGTAGATACCGTAAAGGGTTTATGCGGCAGCACAACCTATGAGTTTGCATCGTGGGTATTGAATTTAAATACAGGTATTGCATGCAATGGCAATCCAATTTTAGCCAATGTTACCTTTAGTATTGAAACAACAACCGGCACAGTATTGCAACAATACTCAACAGGCGATATTCCTACTTCCATTACACCATTATGGCGGCAATATGGTTTTTATTTTTCAACGCCTAATAATACCAGTAATGTGGTGATTCGTATGCGTAATAATGCACCTGGTGGCTGTGGTAATGATTTGGCTTTGGATGATATTACTTTTAGACCTTGTGGCCCCTTAATTACTGTTACCAATAATGGCCAAACTACTAATACCAATATTTGTGATACCGACAAGCGAAATATTTTACTGAATAGTACCGTTTCTTCCGGCTTTAATAATACCCAATACCAATGGCAAACTTATGTAAATGGAAACTGGCAGGATATTGCAGGAGCTAATAACAACAATTATGTTCGTTTGCCAACACCTGCAGGAAATTATCAATACCGCGTTGTGGTAGCACAGGGTAATAATATTCAACTGCCGGCATGCAGAGTGGCTTCTAATGCCTATGCCATTGGGGTTGAACCTAAGCCTTCCATTTCCATACAAACCAATAATGCTGCTTGTTTGGGCGATAAGTTACAGGTATCTGCCAGTAGCGCCGGTAATCAATTTCTATGGTCAGGTCCTTCCGGTTTTCAAACAACACAACCATCCTTCTCTATCTTTCCATTAACCAATCAAAATGAAGGTTACTATTATGTAAATACTACTACTGCTTTGGGATGTACCAATACCGATTCAGTTTTTGTAAGCGTAAGCCCCATACCGTTGGCTAATGCAGGTTCTTCGCAAACGGTTTGTGCAGGCAGTAGTGTTGTGTTAAGAGGAAGTGGGGGAGAAAAATACAAATGGGTGCCTGCTGCTAATTTATCTTCTGATACCATACCACAACCCACTGCAACGCCTGCCGATAGTACCATGTATTATTTAACGGTAAGCAATGGTAATTGCAACCGAACCGACAGTGTAATGGTGAATATTTTACATTTACCGGTGGCAGCAGCGGGTAAAAGCTTTACCATTTTTGAAGGAGATCAGGTACAATTGAATGGAAGTGCTGCAGGTGATGACATTCAGTATTTCTGGACTCCGGATTATAATATTTCAAATACGAATATTTTGGATCCGGTGGTTTATCCCATTAAAGATACTATTTATACACTTCATGTAGTATCGCAGCAGGGTTGTGGCGAAGCTGTCAGTAAAACATTTATAAGGGTGTATAATAAAATAAGTGTGCCCAATGCATTCTCGCCCAATGGTGATGGCATTAATGATTTTTGGGAAATAAAAGACCTATATACTTATCCTACAGCAGATGTAAGTGTATTTGATAGAAACGGGCAAATGATTTTTCATACAATAGGTTATGGTAAACCCTGGGATGGCACCTATAACGACAAGCCGGTACCGATAGGCACCTACTATTACATCATCAACTTAAATAACGGAACACCGCTGCGTTCTGGTTCGGTATTGATTATTCGGTAAATGCTTACCAGATATTGACTTCCCGTTCTAATTCAATTCCGAATTTTTGTTTTACCGATTGAATAATGGCTTCTGAAAAATTGTAAATTTCTTTTCCCGTTGCACCGCCATAGTTTACAATCACCAATGGTTGTAATGGGTTGCACCCAACATTTCCTTCCCGCTTTCCTTTCCACCCGGCTTGTTCTATCAGCCAGGCAGCAGAAATTTTAAAATTCATTTCATCTAAAGCAAAACCGGGAATATCAGCATATTGCTCACTCAATAAATGTAACCTGAATTTTGAGATAGTGGGGTTTTTAAAAAAACTGCCGGCATTCCCAATTTTAGCGGGGTCTGGTAATTTATTCGTTCTAATTATATTTACAGCTTCCGCTACTTGTTGAATAGTGGGTTTTACAATGCCCATTTTTTCTAATTGCTGTTGCAAACTTCCGTACCCAATTACCAATTTGGGTATTTTATTTAAACGAAGTGTAATGGCTACAATTAATAAACGGTTTTTATATTGTTGCTTAAAAATACTGTCTCTATAACCAAACCGGCATGCTTTATTTGAAAAGATTTCTGTTTCGTGTTTATCTAAATGATAGGCTTCCACATACTCCAATACATCTTTTAATTCAACTCCATAAGCCCCAATATTTTGAATAGGAGCAGCTCCCACACTTCCGGGAATTAAACTTAAATTTTCTACCCCTGCAAAATTGTGTTGCAAACAAAATTGAACCAAATCATTCCATTTTTCACCGGCAAATGCTTTTATCAAAACTGTGGTTTCATCTTCCTGAACAATGAAAATTCCTTTAACCTGATTGTAGAGGGTAAGTCCGCTTAAATTATCTGTAAATAATATATTACTGCCGCCACCCAGTAGATGCCATTGTTGGTATTGCTTTGTTAGTTTAGATATTGTTGCAATATCTTCAATGGTTTCAATTACTGCAAAATTTTCAGCTAATGCTTCAATACCAAATGTGTTATAGGGTTGTAGTGAAATATTGCGACTGATTTGCATAAAAAATTGATAGATTATACTTGTATTTTAATGGTTAGAACCATTGGTTTAAAAAATGTTGAATGGCTTTAGCCACACCATCATTGTTGTTGGTGTCAGTAACATATTTTGCTACTGCTTTTACTGCATCCGGTGCATTACCCATTGCAATGCCGGTACCGGCCATTTCAATCATTTCCAGGTCATTAAAATTATCACCAATTGCAATAATTTCATCAGTTGTAATATGATATTCCTGAATTAATTGTAATACCGCTTTTGCTTTAGAAGCATCTTTTTGCATGGCTTCCAAATAAATGGGTTTAGAGGTAAACATATTTAAGGTTTCAGCAAATAATGGTTTCAGTTTTTCCTGAATGGTTTGAATGGTGGTTGCATCAGCAATCATCATAATTTTATTAGGTCCTGTGTTTTCGCGGTTCCATTGTTCAATTGTATGCGAAAGCGGCTGAATGGTTACCGGAACATCGGTAATTTTTTGTTCAGCTATGGTATATTGTGAACTGTTTTCTGCAAACCAATTGTTTTCCTGATAATAAAGTGTTGTTACATGGTAGGGTTGTACTGCATCATGCAATGCTAATGTAACCGATGTGGATATGGAAGATTGAAAAATAACTTTATTGTTTTGCGCTATGTAAGAACCGTTTAAACTAATGGTGGGTGCAGTTTCTAATCCAACAATTTTACTAATGGGTAAAATACCATGCAGTGGCCTTGCAGAAACCAATACCACCAACACATTTTTTTCCTGCAACTGTTTAATGGTTTGAATGGTGACTTCGCTAACGGTATGGTCGCTTTTTAATAATGTTCCATCAATATCTATAAATACGGCTTTAATCATTTTGAGAGGGTTTTAGTATGGCTTTAAAAAGTTGTAAAAGTATTTAGCATTTTCTACACTACCAATCCTATTTATAAACAGGTGAGTTTAATAAATTTTTAATGCTCTGTGTATGGCATTATTGGTGTATTAAGTTTTAAATAAATGCGCATTTAGTATGGATCTACATCCACAATTATTTGTACACTTCTAAATTGTTTTTGTGCCTGAATGGTTCCTGAATACTGCATAATAGCTTGTTTGCATTGTGAAATGATGGTTTGGTTTTTGGGTAGCTTTAATAGTATTTCCCAAATATATTGATTTCGGATGCGTTCTATTACAGGTACTGCAGGCCCATTGATATAAGGATGAAAAGTAGGGTCTAATAATTGTAGCATTGCAAAAGATGCCTGTTTCGCTATCGGATTGTCTTTATGTTTGAATATTAGTTTAATTAATCTTGAATAGGGTGGATAGTGATAGACTTTCCTGCTCTCAATCTCGAATTGATATAAAGCTTCATACTGGTGTTGCTGCACAAAAGCCAATACAGGATGATGTGTATTGCTTACCTGCACCAATACAATGCCGTTACCATCTTTTCTGCCTGAACGACCGCTTACCTGTTCCATTAATTGAAAGGCACGTTCATTTACCCGAAAGTCAGTAAAGTTTAAAATACTATCTGCGTCAATAATTCCAACTAATTGCACATTTTCAAAATCTAAACCTTTTACTACCATTTGCGTACCCACTAAAATGTCAATTTTGTGTTGTTCAAATTGTTTAATCAGTGTGTCATGATCATTTTTTCCTTTTACTGAATCCAAATCCATCCTGGCTATTTTAGCGGTAGGCAAAGCTTCTGCCAGTAATTCTTCTATTTTTTCTGTTCCAAAATTTTTCTGTGTAAATGCATGGCTGCCGCATACAACACAGGTTTGCATTACCGGGTAATTGCTTCCGCAATAATGACATACTAACGTGTTTTTAGCTTTATGGTAGGTAAGGGTAACGGCACAGTGTTTACATTGCGGAATCCAGCCGCAGGTTTGGCACATTAAATAAGGAGAATAGCCTCTCCGGTTTTGAAAAATAATAGCTTGTTTTTTTTCAATGAGTGTTTGTTGCAATTGGTTTACTAATGCTGCACTGAATGCTACTTTTCCTTTTTGTTCTGCCATTGCTTTTTTGATGTCTACTATTTGAATTTTTGGTAAGGCTACATCACCAAATCTTTCCAATAATTCTACTAAACCATATTTACCCTGTTTACAATTATAATAGGTTTCAATAGATGGAGTTGCACTTCCCAACAATACTTTTGCTTTACATAACGATGCAAAGAATATAGCAGCATCTCTTGCCTGATATCGTGGTGCAGGATCCTGTTGTTTAAAACTGGAATCCTGTTCTTCATCAACAATAATTAATCCCAAATTTTTAAAGGGCAGCATTAAAGCCGATCGTGCACCTAATACTACAGCAATTTCACCATTTTTTACTTTATTCCATATTTCAACTCTTTCATTCGCATTAAATTTTGAGTGATATACCGCAATATATCCGCCCAGATTTTTTTGCAATCTTCTGATGATTTGTGCTGTTAAGGCAATTTCGGGTAATAAATATAATATTTGCCTGCCCGCATCAATAGCTTCTTTTATTAATTGAATATAGATTTGAGTTTTGCCACTGGAGGTTACCCCATGCAGCAAACAAACCTGTTTTTCTTCCCAGTTTTTTTGAATGGAATTGAGTGCTTGTTGTTGTGCTATAGATAATGTAAAATCTATATAAATGTTTTGGGGCAATTGCCTGATTCTGTCTACCGACCTTTTCTGTGCCTGAACAATTCCTTTCTCAATCAAAGCCTTTAACTGTGCAGCAGTTGCACCTGATTTTTTGAGTAAATTGCTTTGTGTAACTTCCCCTTCGGTTTCGGATAAATGTATATAAGCCAGCAGCAATTCCAATTGTTTGGGTGCTTTATTCCATTCATTCAATAATTTTTCCAGGTCTGCTTCAGCCTGGTACTGTGGTTGAAGTGTAATGTAAGTTTCAGTTTTATGACGGTACTTTTCCTGCAGTGTTTCCCAAATAAAGCATGCTTTTTTATCGATCAATTTTTTGATGACCGGATAAACATGATTGGAGGATAAAATTTGTTGTATTTCCTGCAAACGCAATTCTTTTCTAATTTCCAATGCTTCTGCAACCAAAAATTCATCGTCTGTTAGCTGTGTACTATCCATTTCAAAACCTTCATTCCATATAACAATGCTTTCGCCGCTTAATTTTAAATGTGCAGGTAAAGCAGCCTGCATTACTTCGCCTTCGCTGCACAAATAATATTGTGCCATCCATTCCCAGAATTGCAGTTGTATGGGATAAAGTATGGGGTTTTCATCTAAAATATTAATAATGGGTTTGGGTTGAAATAATTCCGGCTTTTTGTGATGAATTCTTTTTACAATGCCTGCATATTTTTTATTCCGCAATGAAACCTCTACACGAATGCCAATTTGTATGGTATTTTGAATGTGTTCCGGAACCTCCCAGGTATATGTGTTGGGTAGGCTTATTGGAATAATTACATCACAATAAACCAATGGGATAGAAGAGAACGGAATATTATTTGATGGATCAAATTCACTCATGGCTTTTCCTCGCTGTTACTTTTAGCGTTTCATAAAAAATATCTCATCTGGAAACAATAAAGTTAATTCATTTATGCGATTTCATGGTTAGAACATTGGCGGATGTGTTCTGTATTGCACAATTGCAGCCTCCATTTTTTGATACACTATTTTTTTTAATATATTAATATCATTTGTTGTGGTATAGTTGCTTACTTCAATGGGTTCCAGAAAAATAGCGCGACTTTTACCGGGTGTTAGTTGCAATAAATGTTCAGGAGGCAATCGTTTAATAGTATCTAAAAAAATAATAGGTTGAATGGGTGTTTGGGTTTCAATGGCTATCCTAAATGCGCCATCATAAAATTCTTTCAGCGGTTTTCCTGTTTCATTAAAGGTTCCTTCCGGAAAAATAAAAATAGAAAGGCCCTGTGTTAATGCATGTTTCAATTCCTGAAAACTTTTGGCTCTTTTTTCTGCACTGCTTCTGTCAACCAAAATCACGGCACATTTATAAATAAAACCAAAAACGGGAATTTTAACCATTTCATATTTGCCCAATACCCTATAGGGTTGTTGCATACACCGCACCAAAGCAGGGATGTCCATGTACGAGGAGTGGTTGGCAACAAAAATATATTGCCTTTTTTGTGTAGAGGTTAATTCATAATAATTTTTATGATGTATGCCAATCAATACGTACCAAATAATGCCCCACAATTTGGCAATTGTATACACCCGATCACCTCCTTCTTTACCAAAAAAAGAAGCAATGGCTACAAAGGGAAATGCAAAGAACATTAATATAATAAATACAATGAGCGCATAAACAGAATAAATGGCTAAAAGTATTTTCTTCATGTACAATTGATATTGATGCTGTGAAATGGCTCCGGATTTTTTTGTAATATTTTTTTTAGATTGAAGCATGAATTTAAACCGGGAAATTTATTTTCAGTGGCAAAATTGCTTTGAAAAAAATATTTATGCAATTTTAACCAAAGTGTTTTTCGGTATGTTTAGCTTTGGAATGGTTCCTTTTTTAAATATGCCATAAAGGGTACTGCCACTGCCGCTCATGGCTGCATATAATGCGCCATTAGCATACAATTCCATTTTTAATTGCTCTAATTGCGGATAGGCTTTAAAAACCGGCGCTTCAAATTGATTAAAAAGTTGGTTTGGCCATGCTTCAATCGGTTGGTCAATGGCATACAACAAATCTGTTTCGGGCAGTTGTGGCTTTATTTGCTGAAATGCCCAGGCTGTGCTGATATGAATAGACGGGTGCAACAAAACAATGCTGTAAGCCTCTAAATGCAGGTGAATGGGTTGCAAGGTTTCACCTCTTTCGGTAGCCAGGGCGGGTTGATTGAAAATAAAAAAAGGACAATCACTACCTAATTGTAAAGCATATTTACTTAACTGATGTTGGGTAATATTCAATTCAAAATATTCATTCAGCAGGCATAAAACCGCTGCTGCATCTGAACTACCGCCACCCAAACCTGCACCCATAGGTATGGCTTTGTGTAAATGCAAGTGAATGGGAGGGATTTTTGGGAAATCGTTCTTTAATAATTCATAAGCCTTGATGCATAAATTATTTTCCTGATTGCCCGGTATTGGTAAACCAGACGTTGTGAAATGTATAGAATTATCCGAAGCTGCATTGTTTGGAATGATTTCTAAAGCATCCTTCCATTGAATAGGATAAAAAATGGTAGCTATATCATGAAAGCCGTCTTCCCTTTTTTTTGTAATGTATAAACCTAAATTGATTTTACAATTTGGAAAAACAACCATTGATTTAGTTTTTTTGAAAGCGCAATTGTATGTTGATTTATTTTCTCCTGTTTATTTCATCACGAATGGCTATGGCTTTTATATAATCTTCGTGGTCTAACACTTCCTTTAATAATTGGTGCAATTCCTCAAGCCCCATTTTAGATAAATCATTTTCAGAAACATTGCTGTTGTCTTCCACACCAACTGCCTCCATTTTTTTCGGTTCTGATGCGGTATCATCCATTAAAATACCTGCATTTTGTAAAATGTGTTCATAAGTATAAATGGGGCAGCCAAACCGAACGGCTAAAGCTAGTGCATCGCTGGTTCTGCTATCAATTTCAATGGTATCGTGTTCAGTAAAACATACCAGATTGGAGTAAAAAATTCCTTCCTGTAAATCATTAATAATCACTTCCTGTAATTCAATGTTAAATGCATTCATGAAGTTTTTCATGAGATCATGTGTTAACGGACGGCTGGGTTTCATATGCTCTAATGCAACAGCAATGGCCTGTGCTTCAAAACCGCCAATTACAATGGGCAGTCTTCGCAAACCATTCACTTCACCTAAAACAACTGCATACGAATGTGTTTGTGTAATGCTGTGAGATAAAGCAACAATTTCCAATTCAATTTTCTTCATATTGACACGAAAATAAAATAAATTTTAAAATTTTCAATAAGTCTGTATTTATGAAAATTTATTTCTGCTTTTTTAAAATGGATTAGATAAATCAATTGTAAAATCTGATTTTTACAACAAATTACAAGATATGAATTTCCCAATTGTTTTAAATCACCGCAAAAATAAATTTTCTGTAAAATTAG
Organism: Hydrotalea lipotrueae; assembly: GCF_019249625.1. Taxonomy (NCBI): domain Bacteria; kingdom Pseudomonadati; phylum Bacteroidota; class Chitinophagia; order Chitinophagales; family Chitinophagaceae; genus Hydrotalea; species Hydrotalea lipotrueae. The sequence continues at coordinate 274,130 of NZ_JAESDL010000001.1, forward strand.
GAGGTATTGTTATTGCCATCTTATTTTTTTTCAACTTAGGTATGGCACAACATACACATTTAAAGGTACTGAAAGCATATTCCATTAAAAGTACAGGCGGGTGGGATTATATAGCCATTCATGATGCAACCCAACGTTTATTTGTTTCACACGGTATACAAGTCAATGTGTTAAATGCAGTATCGGGTGATTCCATTGGGATTATTCCAAACACAATTGGGGTACATGGTGTTGCTTTTGTAAATGCATTGAATAAGGGCTATACCAGCAATGGACGTTTGAATAATGTGTATGTGTTTAATTTAAATACACTAAAAGTAGAAGATTCTATTGCAACCGGTGAAAATCCTGATGCCATTTTTTATAATGAAATTACCAAAAAAATTTATACTTGTAATGGAAGAAGTAAAGATATTTCTGTAATAGATCCTTTTACCAATACAGTAATTGCTACCATTCCTGTTGGCGGTAAACCTGAAACTGCAGTTTCTGATGAAAAAGGAAATTTATATGTAAATATTGAAGATAAAAGTGAAATTGTGTTGATTGATGGTGCTACAAATCAAGTAATGCATCATTGGAGTATTGCCCCGGCAGAAGAACCTACGGGATTGGTGTATGATGCAGCCACACATACTTTATTTGCCGGATGCGGTAATAAAATGATGGCAGTTGTAGATGCAAGAAATGGCATTGTAAAAAAAATGGTACCCATTGGTGCCGGCTGTGATGGGGTTGCATTCGATAAAACCTGGAGGCAGGTATATGCTTCAAACGGACAAGATGGAATGCTTTCTATTGTGTCGGCAGATACTTATGCGGTGTTGAATACCATTCCAACCATGAAAACGGCCAGAACCATTGCAGTAAGCGAAAAAACACATCATATTTTTCTGCCTGCCGCAGCAATTGATCATAAATCTGTACCCGGAAAAAGACCAGCAATGCTGCCGGGCAGCTTCAGGGTATTGCTTGTGGGGCAGGAATAAGAAATTTTGTAATGATGATTTAGAGGTTTCTATAAAAAAAAGAATGGCTTTTCTATTTTCACTATAATTTTGGAATTTATTTTTTTGAAGATTTAAATAGTAATTATTGTATAAGCTTGTCATTATTTTGTATGTAGTTATATTGGTGCTGTATATGCTGTTTACCCGACAGCCCGATTATTTTGATGGTGAAATGACGGTTGGAACCATTCATATGCAAACAGATAGTATTACGCACCGGCAAACCCTCTTTGCAAGTTTTGATCTCGGAAAATCAAATTATCATGTAAATGCAGCGTATTCTTTGCGCAATTTACGGGAGGGAGAAAAAGTTGCGGTGATTTATGATACTACCAGGCCACAACGGGCTGCCATTTATGCATGGTGGGGATATTGGCTGCAGTGGGATGAAATAGCAGGTTCTATCATTATTGCGGTTGTTTTATGGAGTGTTGCAGTTCTTTTAACCAATAATCCTACGGAAGAAAGCAGATTGGAACAATTAAAAGAGCCGGATGATAAACCCCAGCGAAAATATAGTTGAGGAAATTATTTCAGGTACCTTTTCAATTCTCTTTCTGCATCTTTTTGTTTAATGCTGTCTCTTTTATCGTGTAATTTTTTTCCTTTTGCCAAACCAATTTCTACTTTAACCAGATTTTTTTCATTCAAAAATATGCGGAGTGGAATGATGGTATAACCTTTGTCTTTTAACTTCATTTCCCATTTTTTCAATTCTCTTTTTTTCAATAGCAATTTTCTGTCATGTACCGCCAAATGATTGTTATGGGTTCCCAATCTATATTCTGCAATATAAATACCCCTAAGCCATAATTCACCATGATCAAAAACACAAAAGGCATCATTAAAACTAACTTTTCCTTCTCTAATGCTTTTTACTTCAGTACCCAGTAAAACAATACCTGCTACTAGCTTGTCTTCAATATAGTAGTTAAAATAGGCCTGCCTGTTGGTCATTTCTTTCGCCATAATCTATCTTTCTTTTTGCAAGCTTGTTCAGTAAAAGCAGGTATGCTATTCAGTAAAATAATGGATGTTAGTTGTTAAACAGTGTAATTAATTCAGCAATTCTGTCTTTCAGGTTTTTCCGGTCAATAATAAAATCGAGGAAACCATGTTCCAATAAGAATTCACTTCTTTGAAAGCCTTCAGGTAAGTCTTTTTTTATGGTTTCTTTTATGACCCTTGGGCCGGCAAAACCAATTAAAGCACCCGGTTCGGCAATGTTTAAATCGCCCAGCATTCCAAAACTGGCAGAAATACCCCCAAATGTGGGATCGGTTAACAATGAAATATAAGGTAGTTTGGCATTGCTAAGCTGCGAAAGTTTGCCGCTTGTTTTGGCTAACTGCATCAGGCTGAATGCGCTTTCCATCATACGTGCACCACCACTCTTTGAAATAACCATGTAAGGTAATTGGTGTGCAATACAATAATCAACTGCTCTGCTGAATTTTTCGCCCATTACACTACCTAATGAACCGCCAATAAACTCAAAATCCATACAGGCTATTACAATTTTTTTACCCTTCACTGCACCCACAGCCACACGCATCGAATCTTTTAAATTGGTTTTTGACCTGATTTCGTCTAAACGTTGTTGATAATTTTTTAAATCGGTAAAGTTTAAAAAATCTTTACTGATAATATTGTCGAAAAGTGGCTCGAATTGTTGTTCATCAAATAAAATATCATAATATTCATCACTTCCTATTCTGTGATGATAGTTACATTTGGGACAAACGTATAATTCTTCTTCTAAATCTTTTGTGGTAGATATATAGTTACAATTGGGGCATTTGCTCCATAAACCTTCCGGGGTTTCTTTTTTGTCTGCTGTAGAGGTTAAAATTCCTTTTTTCCTTCTTTTAAACCAACTTCGTTTAATGCTCTCGTCATCTTTCATTTTATCTTCATCTCCGGTAAGGTTCTGTTCTATATTTTCTTCAAATTCTTTTTTCATGGCTATCATTTTAATATCTGCTTTTGCTACGTACAATGCCCATGAAATATTTATCCCGCCTGAAGAAGGAAACGTAAATCATGGGCATAGTATGTACTTCAATCGGGTGGGTGAAGGTAGCAAAAATAAGGTTGTTTCATGAAACAGTGCTTATTTGGTTGTGGCAATCTTACATAAAATATGTTTACAGGCCTAAAAACAACAATAGCCACCCGAATTTCAGGTGGCTACTGCAATGCTATTCAATTATGCATTTCGGTTAATACAATTCAAATCTTCAAATGCTTCCTGTAAACGGAGAATGAAGTTTTCTTCTCCTTTTCTTAACCAAACACGTGGGTCATAATGCTTTTTGTTAGGCATGTCTGGACCTTCGGGGTTGCCTAACTGGCTTTGCAAATAGCCTTCGTTCTTTTTGTAATTATTTAAAACACCTTCCCAAAAGGCCCATTGCATATCGGTATCAATATTCATTTTGATTACACCGTACCCTATCGCTTCTTGTATTTGCGATTTGGGCGAGCCGCTGCCACCGTGAAAAACAAAGTAAACCGGTTTTTCGGCAGTATGCAGTTGTTGTTGAATGTATACCTGACTGTTGTGTAAAATTTCCGGCCTTAAATGAACATTACCCGGACTGTAAACCCCATGCACATTACCAAATGCGGCAGCAATGGTAAATAAGCTACCTACTTTATGTAATGCTACATAAGCCTGTTCAATTTCTTCGGGTTGAGTATATAATTTGTGGTTTTCTACATCTGAATTATCCACACCGTCTTCCTCACCACCTGTAACACCCAGCTCAATTTCAAGGCTCATACCGAGTGGTTGCATTCTTTTAAAATATTCAACTGAAGTGGAAATGTTATAATCTAATGCTTCTTCTGAAAGATCCAGCATGTGTGAACTGAAAAGCGGTTGTTTTTTTTCTTTATAAAATTGTTCGCCTGCATCTATTAATCCGCTTACCCATGGTAACCATTTTTTTGCAGCATGGTCGGTATGTAAAACAACCGGAACACCATAATATTTTGCAACATTGTGTACGTGTAATGCGCCAGAAATAGCTCCGGCAATATTGGCTTGATAATTATCGTTGGGCATTCCTTTTCCTGCAATAAATTGAGCGCCACTGTTGGAAAACTGAATGATTACGGGTGAATTTACTTTTGCGGCTGTTTCTAAAGTTGCATTGATAGAATTGGTGCCAATGCAGTTTACTGCCGGCATTGCAAATTTATTTTCTTTTGCATCCTGATATAATGCTGCAAGCGCATTGCCAAATAGTACTCCGGGTTGATACTTTTTCATTTTAAATGGTTTGTTGTTGGTTAGTTTGTTCAATCAATTTTGTATAACGTTCTTTTTTACGTATTATGGATGATAAATATACTTTCAATACTACCGTTTTTTTTCATCCTTGGGCAAAGATACTGATAGTTCATAAAAACAATTGTTAGCATTGCTATACAGCATTCAATCATCTTATTATTTTTTTTGTATTTGGTGAATAAGTGCCTGAAAATAGGGTGCACTTTGCAGCAATCGGCTTCCATACCAGCTAAACATTTCCCCATCTACCTGTAATATCAAAGCAGATGGAATGAGTTGTTGAAAATATTGAACATGTTCTGCCTTAAACGGGTAAGGCTCTGAAGAAAGTAGTATTAATTGAGGTCGTGCAGCTTTTATTTGTTCGGCTGAAACTTCAGGATATCTGTTGAGGTCTGCAAACACATTTTCAAATCCGCATTGCATCAGCATTTCGTTGATGAATGTGTTAGATGCAGCAACCATAAATGGCCTGTTCCAAATAAAGTAGGCTGTTTTTAAGGCAGGCGTAATGGCTACAATTTGCGCAAATTTTTGTTGAATTTGCATCACTAATATATTAGCAGGATCTGCTTTATTACAAATAGTACCCAATTGCAATATCATAGAACAGGCATCTTGCAAATTGTTGATATCTGTAACGCAAACCGGAGCAATATGGCTAAAAGCTTCTATTTGCGACTTTTCATTTTCTTCTTTATTGGCAATAATTAAATCGGGAGATAATTGCTCTATTTTTTTAAGATGCAGTTTTTTTGTTCCACCAACTATTGTTTTGCTGCTACGCCAATGTGCCGGATGTATGCAAAATTTGGTGATCCCTACAACTTCGTTTTCTAATCCTAAATGAAATAATAGTTCTGTTTGCGAGGGTACCAGCGAAACAATTCGTTTGGGAGCAATTAATCCCGGTAAAGGAAGTGCCGAGTTGTTTAAAAAAAAATACATGCAACAAAACTAAGCAAATGCCTATCTTCTTTAAACATTACTTAGTTTCAAAATAGTTGATTTTGATAAGCCGTTAATGGTATTTGTACCAGCTTCCGGTATTCACAATGCAAACATTTTCCTGGCTTTCTATCCAATTTTTTTCTACTAATTTTTTAAATCCTGCAAAGGCGGCAGCCCCTTCCGGTGAAAGTAACAAACCTTCAGTTCGGGCTATCTCCCGAATACCTTGTTGTATATCATTTTCAGACACAGTAACGCCGGTGCCTTTGCTTTCATGAATAACCCGCAACATGCTTTTTTCTGCAAAAGGAGTAGGTACAACCAAACCATTGGCAATTGAATAACCTGGTTGAAAGGATTCATTTTTTTTGCCTTTTTCAATCATTTGTATCATGGGATTACAATTTTCTGTTTGTACAATAACCATTCGTGGCTTTTTGGAGGAATTGAGCCATTGCATTTGCTGCATCTCTGCAAAAGCTTTCCACATACCAATTAATCCGGTACCGCCACCGGTGGGATAAATAATGACATCGGGTAATTGCCAGTTGAGTTGTTCGGCTATTTCATAACCTAAGGTTTTTTTGCCCTCTAACCGATAAGGTTCTTTCATGGTGCTCATATCAAATGCGCCGGTTTCGGCTGCTATTTGTTGTACCAATTTTCCGCAATCATGAATAAAGCCATTTACTTCAATCAATTTGGCACCGAACATTTGAACCTCTTCTTTAATCAACATGGCACTCGATTTTGGCATGACCACCGTAGCTTGTATCCCTGCCTTTGCGCAATAGGCACTCATGGCACCACCTGCATTACCGGCCGTTGGTATAATGCAATGTTCAATGCCCAGTTCTTTTGCTTTAGAGATGGCAACACTTAAACCTCTTGCTTTAAAAGAGCCTGTTGGGTTTACACCTTCATCTTTTAAATAAAGCCGGTTTACTGCATATTTTGCGGAAAATTTATGGAGGGTATGCATGGGTGTAAATCCTTCTTCCAGGCTAATTCTGTTGGTTGCATCAAATACGGGCAGCATGGCAGCATAGCGCCATAAATGATGGGGTTGGTTGACTAAATTTTCTTTAGCAGGATGGATGCCATTATATTGGGTAAATAAAGGTTGATTGCAGCAGGATGCATAGGTTTGCTGCTGGTGTATATTGTATATTTTACCGCAATTGGAACAGGTAAGATGGCTGGCTCCTGAAATTGTTTCACTAACTGTTTTCACACTGTAAAACTACAGGTATGTTATAACCAAATGAATGCAAATTCGTTATATGCTATAACTATTTGTGATAAACAGATTGTGCTGTTTTAATCAATAATTTGTTCAAATTGCTGGTTTCTCCCTTACGTTGAATGAAATAAAAGTTACGTACAATACTGAGTCCTTCAAAGTGCAGTTGTTTCAGCTCACCATACTTTAACTCTTTGATAACAGACCGATGTGGCAGAAAACCCAGACAATCAGATTCAATTAAAAAATTCTTCAATGCTTCAGTTCCGCCTAATCTTACTTTAATATTTAAATCGTTGAGTTGTATTTTATGTTTTTCCAGATTTTTTTTTAAAACTGCCAAAGTACCGCTTCCACGTTCTCTGATGGCTAAAGGCATCTGATATAAATCTTTTACCTGGTAATTCTTTTTTTGGGCCCAGATACTTTGCCGACTGCAAACGGCAACCACTTCATCGGTTATAAAAGGCAAATAACTTACATTGGTTAATTGTCCTTTTTCTTCAATAATACCCAGATTAATTTCTTTATTCAGGAGGGCATCCAAAACAATTTCTGTATTTCGGTTCAATAAACTGATGGTTAAATTAGGATGTTGTTCATGAAATATGGATAATACTTTTGGTAAAATATATAAAGCCACGGTGGTACTGGCTCCTAATTTTAAAACCCCTTCTGCCTCCATTGCTTTGGAAAGGGTGGTGATGTCGAAAAGTGTTTGTTCCTGAATACGTTTTACTTCTGTTAACCTTTCAAATAAAAGTTCACCGGCTGGGGTTAGTTCAATATACATTCCGCGCCGATCGAATAATTTGGTTTTATATTGAAATTCGAGTTGCTTTATATGTTTACTGATGGCAGGTTGAGAGATATACATTTCCTCAGCAGCTTTCGAAAAGCTTTTCTGTTTGGCAACTTCTAAAAAAACTTCGTGCTGTGCTGAGAGCATAATATAATTTTAAAAAGTGATTAACGGCCAAGGCTTTGCAAAATATCATATTTGGTAATGATGTGATAATCTCCTTTTTCATCGTTCACCAATACGGCACCGTTGGTTTTATTGATGAGTGCTCCTAATTTTTCAATGGGTGTGGCAATGTCTACAATAGGATAGGAGGGTTCTGTTACTGTTTCAACCATTTGCGATTTGATTTCCGGATTCGAAAACATTTTGATAAATAATCCTCCTTCACTTACAGCGCCTTTAATTTGATTGTCATCCATCACAGGAATGTGTTCAATATCGTATTTTTCCATCAATGCAACAGCATCTGCAACTGTTTGTTGCGGAGATATGGTTACTAATTTTTTGTGTGCCCTGCCATTGATAATGTCTTTACATGTTTTTACTTCTAAAAAACCGCGCTCCATCATCCATTGATCATTGTATATTTTACCTACATACCGGCTGCCATGATCATGGAAAATACACACCACAAAATCATCTTTTTTCAATCGGTTTTTTAATTGCATGAGGCCCTGTAAACAACTGCCGGCGCTGTACCCACAAAATAATCCTTCTTCTTTGGCAATTCTTCTGGCCATAATAGCACCATCTTTATCTGTTACCTGCTCAAAATGATCAATGAAACGCATATCGTAGTTTTTGGGAACAAAATCTTCTCCAAAACCTTCACTGATATAAGGGTGTACATACGACATATCTACTTCTCCCGTTAGATAATAATGCGTCAGCAACGAACCATATACATCTATTGCCCAAACCTGGATATTTGGATTTTTTTCTTTTAAATACATAGCCGTTCCGGTAATGGTGCCACCTGTTCCGGCCGTACATACTAAATGAGTTATTTTCCCATCAGTTTGCTCCCAAATTTCAGGGCCTGTGCTTTCATAATGTGCCTGTCTGTTGGCCAAATTATCATATTGATTCATGTAGCAGGCATTGGGAATTTCAAGACTTAGTCTTTTGGCAACACTGTAATAACTTTTAGGGTCTTCGGGTAAAACATTGGTAGGACAAACAATTACTTCTGCACCAACGGCTTTTAAAATATCTGCCTTTTCTTTACTTTGTTTATCGGTGGTAACAAAAATACATTTATAGCCTTTTACACAGGCCGCTAATGCCAAACCCATACCTGTATTGCCGCTGGTACCCTCAATAATGGTTCCTCCGGGTTTTAATCTGCCTCCCTGCTCAGCTACTTCTATCATTTTTAAAGCCATACGGTCTTTGATAGAATTACCGGGGTTAAAATAATCAACTTTGGCAGCAACAGTACAAGGAAAATCTTTTACAATTTTGTTCAATTGAATCATTGGTGTATTCCCAATGGTTTCTAACACATTTTTTTTAATATTCATCATGGCAAATGTTTGTGCTGCAAATGTAGGTTTTTACTTTTTTGGTAATATATTAACTATTAAAATAATATTATTTAACGAAATGAAAAAGATAATATAGCAAAAATTTTGAATATTGTGTTGGGAGTATGCAGCTAATTTTATTATCTGATTTTTGATAAAAGAGGGAATACTATGCCGTTTTTTAAATAATTTTTATTGTTTTCCCCTATTTTTGTTGCCCTTAACATATAAATATGTTTTACTTAAACTAATAACCAAAGCTAATGACGAACAATTTGTTTTATGCAGTTCCAATCATGGGTATTATAGGTTTGCTGTATACCCTTATTCAATTTAAATGGGTAGCCAAACAAGATGCCGGTACACCCCGAATGAAAGAAATCAGCACGTATATCGCTGAGGGTGCTATGGCATTTTTAAAGGCAGAATGGAAGGTATTGGGTTATTTTGTTGCTTTTGTTGCCATTTTATTGGCATTTATGGCACAGAGTAACGCAAATAGCAATTGGAGTATTGCCATTGCATTTATTTTAGGTGCTGTTTGTAGTGCTGTAGCCGGATTTATTGGTATGCGTATTGCTACTAAAGCAAATGTTCGAACTGCTCAAGCAGCCAGAACCAGCCTTGCTAAAGCATTAAAAGTTTCTTTTACCGGCGGATCTGTAATGGGATTAGGCGTAGCAGGATTGGCTGTATTGGGTCTTGGTGCTTTATTTCTGGTTTTAAAGCAAATTTTTGCGCCAGATGCTGCTTCAACCAGCCTTGAAATGATTAAAACCATTGAGGTGTTAACCGGTTTTTCATTAGGTGCTGAAAGTATTGCATTATTTGCCCGTGTAGGAGGTGGTATTTATACAAAAGCAGCAGATGTTGGCGCCGATTTAGTGGGTAAAGTAGAAGCTGGTATTCCTGAAGATGATCCACGCAATCCGGCAACTATTGCTGATAATGTGGGTGATAATGTGGGTGATGTGGCTGGTATGGGTGCCGATTTATTTGGTTCTTATGTTGCTACCGTTTTGGCTACAATGGTACTGGGTCAGGAAACCATTTCACACGACAACTTTGGTGGATATGGCCCCATCCTATTACCAATGGTAATAGCTGGTGTGGGAATTTTATTTTCAATTATCGGAACTTTCTTTGTTAAAATAAGTGAACATGCCGGCGTAAATACCGCCAATGTTCAAAAAGCGCTAAATATGGGCAACTGGGGCAGTATTGTTTTAACTGCATTGGCCTGTATTGGTTTGGTAACTTATATTTTACCGGAAACAATGGTGTTACGCGGACTTGAATTTACCCGTTGGGGTGTTTTGGGTGCAATTGGTGTAGGATTATTGGTAGGTACTTTAATGAGTATTATTACTGAATATTATACTGCAATGGGCAAAAGACCGGTGCTTAGTATTATTAAACAGTCATCTACCGGACATGCAACCAACGTAATTGGCGGGTTAGCCGTAGGAATGGAAAGTACATTTTTACCCATTTTGGTTTTAGCCGGAGGTATTTGGGGTGCTTATGCCTGTGCGGGCTTATATGGTGTAGCCATTGCTGCTGCAGGCATGATGGCAACTACGGCCATGCAATTAGCCATTGATGCTTTTGGACCAATTGCAGATAATGCAGGGGGTATTGCAGAAATGAGCGAATTACCGGGCGATGTTCGTGAAAAAACAGATGTGTTGGATGCAGTGGGTAATACAACGGCAGCTACCGGAAAAGGCTTTGCGATTGCTTCGGCTGCTTTAACTGCGCTGGCTTTGTTTGCAGCCTATGTTGGAGTGATTAACAACAATGGTTATGAAATGCATGGTATTGATATTTATAAAGCAAAAGTGTTGGCCAGTTTATTTGTTGGCGGCATGATTCCATTTATTTTTTCTTCTTTAGCTATTCGTGCGGTGGGCCAGGCTGCCATGGCTATGGTAGAAGAGGTTCGTCGTCAGTTTAAGAATATTCCAGGCATTATGGAAGGAACCGGTAAGCCGGAATATGATAAATGTGTTGCCATTTCTACCAAAGCATCCATTAAAAAAATGATGTTGCCCGGAGCAATTACTATTATTGCACCTTTGTTAATTGGGTTTATTTTAGGACCTGAAGCTTTAGGCGGATTTTTAGCGGGTGCTACTGTAAGTGGTGTTTTAATGGGTATGTTTCAGAACAATGCAGGTGGAGCTTGGGATAATGCTAAAAAATCTTTTGAAAAAGGAGTTGAAATAAATGGTAAAATGCATTATAAAAAATCTGAGCCTCATAAGGCTTCAGTTACCGGCGATACAGTTGGTGATCCGTTCAAAGATACTTCAGGCCCGTCAATGAATATTTTAATTAAATTGATGTCCATTGTTTCTTTGGTGATTGCACCTACATTGGCCCATTTGCATCAGTCAGACGCCAATACAGTTAAAGCGCAAACCATTGAAATTTCCATCTCAGACAGTACACAAAAAATTTTAGGGCAGGGTTCGTTTTCTACCGGAAGTGATAACACAATGAATGCATTGATGCAGCAATTGCGTAATGATGGTGTAATACAAGGTAATGATGTTAAATTAGAAATTCGCAACAGCAAAATATTTATCAATGGCAAGGAGCAATCTGAAGCTATTATGGAAAAATATAAGGCATTTCTAAAATAACTAACCCAAAATTTTTTTTGCCGTGATATGTGTATATTAGAGGTTGATTTGATATGCTATGCCGCAATTCCCTAATATATTATTACACGCTGTTCCTGCATTTATTCTGCTGATTATTGTAGAAGTGGTGTATGCATATCATATACAAAAGGAATTATACCATGTTAAAGATACTGCCACCAGTATAGTATTGGGTTTAGGGAATCTATTTACCGGTATTCTCACCAAAGCCATTATACTCTTATTTTTCTCCTGGCTATACACCTATCGTATTTTTACCATACCCTATACGGCATGGTGGGCTTGGGTGTTGTTATTTTTCGCAGATGATTTTAGCTATTATTGGTTTCATCGAATGGCACACACCGTACGTTGGTTTTGGGCAAGCCATGTAGTACATCATTCTTCTGAACATTATAATTTGGCTGCTGCTTTGCGACAAACTTGGACAGGTAATTTAACCGGCTCTTTCATTTTTTGGTCGTGGATGCCACTGGTAGGATTTCATCCCGTCATGATCTTACTAATGCAATCGATAAGCTTGTTATATCAGTTTTGGATTCATACCCAAACCGTTCAAAAATTACCCAAATGGGTTGAGTATATTTTTAATACCCCTTCCCATCATCGTGTGCATCATGGTAGCGATATTTTGTACTTAGATAAAAATCATGCCGGTACATTAATTATATGGGATCGTATGTTTGGTACTTTTCAGAAAGAAGTTTTTACCCCAACTTTTGGCCTTCCCAAAAATGTAAATACGTTTAACCCAATTAGAATTGCTTTTTTTGAATGGATTAAAATTGTGGGTGATCTTCGAAAATCGCGCCGCATACAACATATTCTGGGATATCTATTTGGTCCTCCCGGCTGGAGCCATGATGGCAGCAGACAAACTACCAGCGAATTGCGTAAAAGGCAGGCTTCTGCCGAAAAAAAGCTTTAAACTTATTTTATCTTTTCTTTTACAGCGAAGCTGTGTAAATTGCTTACGAATGAAATCGTACCAACTTCAATGATTGTGAAATTGAATACCAAGTTTTAGTGATAAAGTTATCAGTTCAATAGATTTTGTTGGATTGTTCGTTTTTACACCCAAAATTCTCAAGTAAATATGAAAAAAATAAAACCTACCGAAAGTGAGTTAGAAATTTTGCAGATATTATGGCAAAAGGGTAATGCCACCGTTCGAGAAGTGCATGAAGTGCTAAGTTTACACAAAGATTCCGGATACACTACTACTTTAAAACTCATGCAAATTATGTATGAGAAAGGATTGGTGATTCGAAATGATCAAAATAAGACACATATCTATCAGCCGAATGTAAGCAAAGAAAACACCCAGCAACAGTTAGTAGGAAAAATGATACACAGTTTATTTGGGGGTTCGGCAACTGCTTTGGTTATGCAGGCTTTGGGTACAAATAAGCCCAATGCAGAAGAATTACAGGCAATACAAACTTTATTGGATAATTTGAAAAGTGCAAAATAATGGGCATGTTACCTGCTATTTTTACCAATTTAGGAGCAGCTATTGTTTGGAATGTACTGCAGGGTAGTATTGTCTGGTTATTGTTTATGCTCTTTAAAATATTATTTCCCAACAAAGTTGCAATGCATTACAATGTTGCGATAATGGCCATTGCAGGTGTTTTCATTCTCTTTATTTTTTCTTTTATACATTATCTTTCAATTGCTGATCCGGTTGCTAATCAACAATTAATACTGTCTGTTTTTATTGTTGAGTCCTTAAATGGGGTAACCCAGGCAACAAATAAACCCATTTTTTATTATGTTTTTAATGCAATAGCAGGAATCTATATGGTATGGTTGGTGGTACAGCTGATTAGATGGCCATTAATTTTTCGGCAGCATAAAAATTTATTAGCAAATACATTGCAACCGTTACCGGAAGAATTTATAAAGTTTATTGAAACAAAAAAACAGTGGCTGCATTTAAAAAAGTCTATTCGACTTTTTATAATTTCAGGTATTAAAAGCCCCATGACTATTGGATTTTTTAAACCATTTATTTTATTGCCGATTGCAGGAATTACACATTTGTCAACTACAGCGGTTGAAGCAATTTTGTTGCATGAGTTGGCACACATTAAGCGGAATGATTATCTCATCAATATCTTAGTTCAGCTGTTACAGTCAATCATCTGGTTTAATCCTTTTGCCAGATTATTGGTGAAGGAAATGGAACGCAGCAGAGAAATTTGTTGTGATGAATATGTGTTGCAACAAAAGTATGAACCGTTATTGTATGCTGAAACCTTGTTGCAATTAGCCCGAATATCACAAAATTATTCCTTGCCCGTTTTATCGATGCCGGCTGTGCAGCATAAGGGTGAATTGTTGTTTCGAATTAAACATATATTGTATGCGAATAAGCGTGCAGTATATTCAGGTCGTTTGGTATTTAGATGGCTGTCTGTTTTAGTTTTCATGATGGCAGGGTTTGTATTTGTGTATACCATGCAATTAACGCAGCCTTTAGTGGTATTGCATCCGAATGAGATGGTGCAGCAAAATCAACTATTTATTCATACAGTTGCTGATAAGAATAGTATTCTTCAGCCCTCTAAAATTTCAATGGAACCTGTACATCGTACATACAAAAAACAAAAAATAAAGCTACATTCAGACAAGAAAATGATTGCTGTTTCAAAATCTGCAACTTCCTATCTGCCTAAAGTAACTGTGCCTGTTTCAAACCTGATTATTGACCAGTCTTTGCCTGTTGTTCAAACAGAAAATAAAGCTGCATCAACATTGCCTGAAGGCACTTCATTCATTCAAACAAAAAATTTGTTTTCTACAAATTCAAACCAACAAAATAGTGCTAAAATATATTTTAATCTATTCAGGCTCACTACTTCACAATCCATTTTAAAATTGTTTGCCGCAGATGATATAAACCAGCATGCACTGAAATTTTTCGCAAGTATTCAACATCAACGGCATTTAATAAAGACTACTGCTCTGAAATGGTGGATGAAAGCACTCTTGTATCAAATGCAACAGCAACAGATTGAGTTACAATCCATACATCAATTCATTCCCGTTATGGCTCATCAATACATTTCTAATGAAAATGCCTGTATTTTAAATATTTCTGCATGTCAGGTGTTTTTGGTTCAAGTACAAAAAAGTAATTGGTGCAAAGAATTTGAGCCTGGATATTTTATGTTACTGATTATGAATCCTGCTAATAATGAAATGCCTGAAGAGGATTATGTGTATTGGTTTTCTAATCAATCTGATGGGTTTGAAGAGCCATTGCCCATCATGAATGATACTGCCTATGATGTTGTTTCATTCAATTAAATGATAAAATTTAATATCGCTCACCACAGTCTTCTGGGGCACCAGTCAGCATAACGATTGTTTAATAAAAAGCCAATCAAAATTTCATGGGTACCACTACTAATAGTTCCTAATGCTGAGGTAGTGTAATCATATGAATAACCAATATTTACAGATTGATTTAAATTGATGCCTAACATGGCTGCAAATCCATTTTTATAACGCAATGATGCGCCTGCCCACAATAAATCCTTGTATTGCAATTTCACATTCACATCTATCCCCAATGGCAATGGTAGAATATATCGGATTTGGAAGGAAGGAAGTGCACTGATATCGTCAGAAAGGCTATACCGATAGCCGGCGGTAAAAAACAAATGGGGCACCAATTTGCCCGGAACAATACCAACAGGATGATTGGAAAAATAAATCTGGTCGGGAATCATTTGCTGTGCAGATAATCCCAAAAAATAATTGGCTGCATATAACCACAAACCGGCACTGATATCCGGTTTTATCCGGTTAATGGTGTTGGCATTGGTTACTGCCGGATCAATCGGTACAGCAAAATTTAGATTGGACGTATTTAAACTGAGTTGCGAAATGCCGGCTGATATTCCGGCAGACAAATTGGTGTTAGGAGTTAATCCTACATGATAGGCATAAGTAGCATAAGCAGCAAAACGGTTCAGTGATCCGGCCTTGTCGTTCAGAATGGTTAAACCAACGCCTGCATGGGCGGGTGCGCTGGTGTAATTTCGCCAATAGGCATTGCCACGAGGGTTTTCGCCAGGGGTATGGTAGCCGGTTGCAGTTTTTTCAGGAAAGCTGCTTTTATGCAATGGCCCCTGAATGGTGAAATAAGTAGTAACAGGTGCATCTGTTAAACCTTCCCATTGAATACGGTGACTCAATTTTACATCGGTATAATTTTCAATTCCGGCAACTGCCGGATTAATAATAAAATTGTTTAAAATGTATTGCGTATAATAGGGTCTTTGTTGTGCTGATGCTGCAACAAAGAAAAAAGGAAATGCTACTAAAATGAATAGGCGAAGCTTCATTATTATTCAGACCCGAATGTATTATAAATTCAGGGAATTATCTACAAAAAAACAATAATCTGATGAGAATCAAATACAAAAAATCTAAATCATCAAATTATTCTTCAATGCGGGAAGTGTCTGACTGGCCGGAGAAAACTGAAGTCATTTTTCTGGCACTGTAAATGTTTCGATTATACCTATTTCCTAATATAATTAAAGTGGCCGTATCATTAATTAATCGGGTAAATACGGTATTATTGCCATGCCACCAGCCATTATGGTAAATAATTGGGCCATTACTGCCATCTAACAACATACGCCATCCCAAACCATAATTGTGGTTCGATTTAATTTCAAGGCTTCTTGGCTCAAATGCCATTGAGAGTGTTTGTGGTTTTACAAAACTGCCTTCATACAAGGCTTTATCCCATAAAAGCATGTCTCTTACCGTACTGTACACATTTTTATCACCATAAATACAATCTAATTTTTCTAATTTAAATGGTGCTTTATTGGGTTGAAAAGAAGGTATATACCGATTGGTATCTGCAATACTGAATACATACGTATGCTTCATGCCCAAAACATTAAACACACTGTCTTTCATGTATTGCGGAAAAGGCATTTTGGTAATTTTTTCAATAATCAATGCCAGTAGTGCATAATTGGTGTTACAGTAATGAAATTTTTTATTGGGCAAGGAAAGGATAGCGGGTTGATGTGCAATCATATAGTTTAATACATCCTGATTGGTTTGAAAGCCTTTTACTTCATTCCCGGAAGGAACCAGATGTACAATTTTAATTCTTTTCCCTCTTTTGTTTCTTGCATAAGAAACCACTGCTTTCTTTTCATCCATGAAATAAACATAATTGGGAAGTCCGCTTCGGTGCGATAGTAAATCAGTTACGGTTATATTACGATAAGGAAAACTTGGGAAAAATTTTTGTATGGTATCGGTTAGTTCAATTCTGCCTTGCTCCCATAATCGCAGAAGTGTCATGGCAGTAAAAGTTTTTGAAATTGAGGCCAAATGAAAAGGATCATCGGGTGTTATTTTTTCATTTGTTTTAAAATTGTAATAACCATTGTAATCTTCAAAAACCACTTCGCCGTTCTTCGCCATTAAAATGGCGCCATTAAAATCTTTATCTAATAAATTTTTTTTATACAATGAGGAAATGGCATTTGCATAGGCTTGTTTCTGTTGCGGGGTCAGTGTATCGAAATGAAAAGTAACTGGTGCAATAGCTTGCTGTATGGCATTTTTTTCTTTCTGCGATTTGCAGGATAAAAACAACAATGTAAACAGAGATGAAAGTATCAATAATTTGTGCATGCCTCAATGGTTTCAAAAGGCGCAAATATAAAGGATAATGTGCCGAGTTTCGTTAAGCAAAAACAAAAGTAAAATTTGCATCAACTATTAATTGGAGAATATAATTTAATTTAGCAGCTATGAATAAGCAAACAACCAACCCAACCAGTTACCCCAAAGAAAAAATTAACATACTGCTTTTAGAAAACATCAGTGATAAAGCAGTGCAATATTTTAAACAAAGCGGGTATGTAAACGTTAAAAAATTAAATGGTGCTTTAAGTGAAGAACAATTAATAGATGCGGTAAAAAATGTACATCTGTTAGGCATTCGGTCTAAAACCAAAATAACAGAAAATGTATTAAAAGCCGCAACAAAATTACAGGCCATAGGATGTTTTTGTATTGGCGTAAATCAGGTAAACCTGAAAGCAGCAACCGATAATGGGGTAGTAGTGTTTAATGCGCCTTACAGCAATACAAGAAGTGTGGCCGAATTGGTAATTGCATTATCAATTATGTTGATAAGAAGAATTCCGGATAAAAATAAAGCAGCTCATGAAGGTATTTGGCTCAAAGAGTCGAAGGGCAGTTTTGAATTACGGGGTAAAACATTGGGTATTATTGGCTATGGAAATATTGGTTCGCAGGTAAGCGTTTTGGCCGAAGCAATGGGTATGCAGGTTCGTTTTTATGATATTGAAAACAAGTTGCCATTAGGTAATGCCATTGCCTGTAAAAGCATGAAAGAATTGGTGGGTATAGCCGATATTATTACCCTGCATGTTCCGGAAACACCACAAACCAAAAATCTGATTACAAAAGCGGTCATTAAAAATTTTAAACCGGGCACCATTTTAATTAATTATGCACGTGGTGAAGTGGTTGATTTGAAAGCGTTGGCAGAAGCAATAAAAGCCGGTGCAGTTGGCGGAGCTGCCATTGATGTATTCCCATGGGAACCAGAAAAAAGCGGCGATCATTTTGAAACGCCTTTGCAGGGGTTACCCAATGTAATTCTAACGCCACATATTGGTGGTTCCACCGAAGAAGCGCAGGAAAACATTGGTGAAGATGTAAGTGTTAAATTGTTTAATTACCTTGAAAGAGGTATTACCAATGGCTCACATACCGTTCCTGCCATTAGTTTGCCTCCTATAGATGGCGCACATCGTATTTTACACATTCACAGAAATAAACCTGGTGTATTAAGTGCCATCAATAGTGCTTTGGCGAGTCATCATATTAATATCGTTGGCCAATACTTAAAAACAAATGATGCCATTGGTTATGTTGTATTGGATGTAGATAAAAAATTATCTAATAAAGCAGCGGCATTATTAAAAGAGGTAAAAGATACCATTAAAGTGAGAATGTTGTACTAATATCATCACCACGATATGAGGAACAGATGATGGTAGCAAACGGATAATCAGGCTTACCTGCGAGCTTCAGCATCTACAATACTTAAATTTTTTATGAAACGTATTGCTGCTATTGTAGTTTGTATCATTTTAGGTTGTATAATCAGCCGGAATGCATTGGCCTATACCCTTAAAGGTATAGTTATCAATGCTGTTACACATCAGCCAGTTAGTGGTGTATATATTTATGTGAATCAGTCAACCTATCTTACCATCACCAATAGTGCCGGTCAGTTTGATTTGGATAATATTACTGGTATTGAAGCTGATTTGATTGCTACCAAAGCAGGTTTTGAAACCTTAACTTATCATATTACCACTCAAAAAATTCCAACGCAAATCCGATTTGAAATGACGCAGTTGGATACTGCCCGTTTTAATGTATGGATAGGTTCCGGTACTGCAAATGGGAAAGAGTGGTTTCAGTTATTCCAAAACTTTTTTATGGGCCATGCGGACTATGCTGCTCAATGTGAAATTTTGAATTCTGATGCATTGAAATTTAAATGGAACGATTCTACACAAATTTTAGATGTGCTGGCTGATGGCCCCCTCATGGTGAGTAATGAGGCGCTGGGTTATATGTTATTGATGAATTTGGAAAGTTTTAAGATGAATAAAAATGGCGACATGGTGTATGATGGCACGATTGCATTTAAGCCGCTGCATTCACAAAGTTTAGATATTAAAAATAAATGGATAGAAAATAGAAAACAAAACTATCCAACCAGTCAGATTGCTTTTTGGAAAAGCCTGTATAATGACAGTTTGCATCAAAATGGTTTTACTGTTCAATTTATACAACGCATTTTTGAAAATGAATCTGGTTATGCCAGTGCTGTTGCTAATAAAAAAAATACAACAGGTATGCAATCTTTAAAAGAAGGAAATACCATTGTTAAGAAAAAGTTTGTTGATGTTGCTGCAACCGGTGCACAGAATTTGTTATCTAATTTCCTGAAAAAGAATCAAGATAATCTTGCTGTATTATTGGCCTCACAGCACATTATGGAGGTAAAATATAAAAAAACAGATGCATGGGAACCGATTGACAGATCCAATGGGTTTAATCCATTTACCAGCTCATTAGCAGAAAGCTATTCGTACATTATTTTCTCTGATAATCCGGTTTATATTGCCAATACCGGATATTCTTTTCCATCTTCTGATTATTGGGTAATTGGTGATTGGAACTGGATGGGCTTATCCACTGCCATGCCTTATGATTATGGGTTGTAAAAATTAATTAGCATGTGTTAACATTGTTGCAGTATTTGTTTTAATGCTGCAATTTCTGATGCATCTACCATTATTCTTTCGCTTTTGTCCTGCATGGCATCTACCCAAAATTGCATGGGCGATGGTTCCAATTTTTTTGCACTGCTATGCACTTCATCTGTTCCGGTAAATAAAAGCAACTCCTCCAGATTACTGCTTCTAATACCTCCTCCCGGCACAATCACAATTCTGTCTGACGCTGCTACAATTAGTTTTTGTATTAATGCTTTTCCCAATAAAGCATTGGGCTGTTGTCCACTGGTTAAAATACGCTGACAACCACATTGAATAATATTTTCCATGGCTTCCAATGGTTGTTTGCACCGATCAAATGCCCGGTGAAAGGTAACTTCCATTGGGTAAGCCAACGCTGCTAATTGCTGTGTTCTTGCTATATCAATACTGCCGTCGGTTTTTAAAATGCCAATTACTACGCCATCAAAACCCATTTGCTTGCAAAGTTTAACATCTGCCTGCATGGCTGCAAACTCTGCATCAGTGTACACAAAATCTCCGGCTCTTGGGCAAATCATTACGAAAAGTGGCAGATCAATCTTTTGTCGAACCGTTTTTAAATATCCATAGGAAGGAGTAGTGCCGCCATTTTCATAGTTTTCACATAATTCAAGTCGATTGGCACCGGCTTTATAAGCAGCGATAGCAGACTCAATTGAGAAAACCGCTATTTCAATTAGTTTCATTTATGGTAATATAAATTTTGCGTCTTCTAAAAAGTTTTTATCATCTGCAAAACAAACTGCATAATTAAATCCTTTCTGTAAACAATAGCCGCCATATTCTCCTTTTTTATTCAGAGCCACAAAACCTATTTGAATTTCTTTTGCTTTACTGCCTTTAATTTTTGCAATTCTTTCAACCGCCATTTTACAGGCTTGTTCCGGCGGCCATCCCTGCCGCATCAGTTCAACCACTGTATGCGAACCACAAATTCTAATGATATCTTCCCCCTGGCCGGTAGCAGCAGCAGCGCCTACCTCGTTATCCACAAATAAGCCGGCACCAATTAGCGGCGAATCGCCTACACGGCCATGCATTTTAAAGGCCTGACCACTGGTGGTACAGCTACCGCTTAAATTGCCGGCACTGTCTAACGCCAACATAGCAATGGTATCATGATTCCATTGTCCGGTTTCTAATTTTGCGGGAACCGAAGTGGGCACAAAAGAAGTTTTTCCTTCATTCCGTTCAATGTTGATAATAGGTTTATATTCACTTTTTTTCAGCCAGTTTTCATAAGCTTTTTTGGCTTCATTGCTAAGTTGCTCCGGTTCCAAAATAAAGCCTTCGGCAATGGCAAACTGTTGGGCTCCTTCACCAGCCAATAAAACATGAGGTGTTTTCTCCATTACCCTTCTGGCTACTGAAATGGGATGCTTAATGCGTTGCAAACAGGCAACCGCACCGCAGTTAAAATTTTCATCCATAATAGAGGCATCTAATGTAACATAGCCATCTCTGTCAGGATTGGCACCTAACCCTACACAACAATTGATGGATGATTCAGTAACCATTACCCCTTTTTCAACTGCATCCAATGCACGTCCGTTATTTTTTAAAATAAGCCATGCGGCTTTATTGGCGGCAATACCCGCATCCCAGGTAGCAATAACAATTGGTTTTTTAACCGGCCCGGCAAAGCCCGACAGCCTGTTTTTCGGCATAGCCAATGCAGTCAATCCTAAAGAACTCAGCGATAAAAAATTTCTTCTTTCCACAATAAAAAATTTAGTTTGTCTGAAGTAGTAATTTGTTGATTTAAAGATAACACATTCAGTACTATCATCATCGGGATATTGATGCATGTCAGCAATGTTTTCATGATTTTCTTTTCTGAAAAGGTAAATGAACCCTTTTAAACAGGTGTACCTTTACAAAAGCAGCGGAGTGTGGCAAGCAACTGATTATTCATCATAAACGGAATCATTATGAAAGTGGTACTCATTGGAGCAGGATTTGCAGGTTTAAAAATTGCACGAACATTCAACAATCAAAAAGGGATTGAATTATTGCTTTTGGATAAATACAATTACCATCAGTTTCAACCTTTATTTTATCAGGTAGCAACTGCTGGCCTTGATGCCAGTAATATTTCTTTTCCGCTCAGAAAAGTGTTTCAGAACAGTAGCAATATACATATTCGGATGGCCAACGTTTTATCCGTCGATACGCATTTTAAAAAAGTGCATACAGATATTGGTAATTTTCATTATGATAAACTTATTATTGCTACAGGGGCCGACACCAATTTTTTCGGCAATAAAAAAATTCAGGAAGCAGCATTACCCATGAAGAGTACTGTTGAGGCGTTGCAATTACGTCATCGTTTTCTGCACAATTTAGAAGAAGCACTTCAAATCACAGACAGAGCCATTTTGGCAAAATTGCTAACGGTAGTTGTTGTGGGAGGCGGGCCAACGGGGGTGGAATTGTGTGGTGCTTTGGCCGAAATGCGCAATTTGATATTACCGAAAGATTATCCTGAATTAGATTTTTCGTTAATGAAAATTTTTCTGATTGAAAATAATGTACATACACTGGCTGCCATGTTTGAAAAAAGCAGGATTCAGTCAGAGCAATATTTAAAAAAATTAGGAGTGGATGTGTTAACCGGAATATCTGTTTCTGATTATGATGGCGAAACAGTAGTTTTAAACAACGGTAACAGTATTGCTTCTAATACATTAATTTGGGCAGCAGGTATTAAAGGTAATGTACCCACTGGGCTTGACGAAAGCCTTATTGTGCATGGTAATCGTATAAAAGTAAATCGATTGAATGAAGTAATTGGTGTACCGAATATTTATGCAGTAGGCGATGTAGCTTATATGGAAACACCACTGTATCCGCATGGTCACCCACAGGTGGCGAATGTAGCAATAACACAAGGGCTGCAATTGGCTAAAAATTTATTACACCCCGGCAATCCTCAACCGTATGAATATCACGACAAAGGAAGTATGGCAACAGTTGGCAGAAACTTAGCGGTGGTAGATATTCCAAAACCCCGATTACATTTTGGTGGATTTTTAGCCTGGTTGGTATGGATGGGATTGCATCTCTTTCTATTAGTAGGTGTAAAAAACAGGATTCAGGTTTTTATAAACTGGATTTACAATTATTTTACAAAAGATCCTAACCTTCGTTTAATATTTAGAGAATTTTATAAGCCAAAGCATCCGATACATGTTACCACCTCATCTGTTACAACAACTTCAACAGAAATATAACTGGACAGGAAATATTCAGGTTCAGCAAATATCTGACGGACTCATTAATCATACCTGGAAAGTGATTACCAATACTGGTGATTTTATTTTGCAGGCTATCAATACCCATGTTTTTCCACATCCGGAAAAAATGGATGTAAACCTGCAAATGCTTGCTGCCTATTTTTTTAAAGAAGCGCCGGATTATTTATTTGTTGGCCCGATTGCAAATGTTGATGGGAAAACAATGATGGTTGTTGACAATACATTTTACCGGGTTTTTCCTTTTATTCAAGGTTCACATACCCAGGAAATCTTATCAAGGTCGGAAGATGCATTTGAAGCTGCTCAGCAATTTGGAAAGTTTACCGCAGCATTGGCACATTTCAATACCAATCATTTACAAATTACCATCCCTTTTTTTCACCATCTTTCATTTCGCTATTGGCAATTTAAACAAGCCTGGCAACAGGCTGATGATGGGTTAAAAAAGCAGGCTCAAAAATATGCCACTCAAATTGCCGGACAAACACAAATTATAGAAAAGTTCAATTATTTCATTCACAAAAATACTTGTCTGCAAAGAACCATGCATCATGATACAAAAATTTCAAATATATTATTCAATGAAGCAGGAAAAGGTGTGGCGGTAATTGATTTAGATACAGTAATGCCCGGATTTTTTTTCAGTGATATGGGTGATATGATGCGCACCTATTTAAGTCCGGTTGGCGAAGAAGAAAAAGATATCTCATTGATTGAAGTAAGACCTGATTTTTTGCAAGCTGTAACCGAAGGGTATCTTTCAGCAATGGTGCATGTGTTGACTGATTTTGAGAACGAACATTTGTTGTATTCTGGCCAGATAATGACATATATGCAGGCCTTGCGGTTCTTAACAGATTATTTGCAACATAACTGTTATTATGCCTGTAGTTATGCAGATCAAAATTTAGTGCGAACTGCCAATCAATTACAATTATTGGCTCAGATGCAAAACATAAGTACTCCAAAACCGAAGCAGTATTTTATAAAATAACTGACTTATGTTCTGCCAGATGTAAATCATCAATATTTGCGGCATATTTTTATCTTTGTAAAAAAATTATTATGCCTTCATTTGATATAGCCAGTAAAGTAGATTTACAATTGTTGGATAACACCATCAATGCGGTTAAAAAAGAAATTCAGGGGCGCTTCGATTTTAAAGATTCTCCGGTAATCATTGAACTTAATAAAAAAGATTTTACAATTATGCTGGAGGTGGAAAGCGATATGAAAATGAAGCAGGTGATTGATATTTTAATTAGCCGTGGCATGAAACAAGGTATTTCTGCCAATGCTTTTGATTTTGAAAAAGATGCTTATCCAAGCGGAAAAGTGATCAAAAAAGAAGTGGCCGTAAAAAATGGCCTAAAGCAAGATAATGCCAAAAAAATTGTAAAATCAATCAAAGACAGCGGTTTAAAAGTACAAGCGGCTATTATGGATACCATTATTCGTGTTACGGGTAAAAAAATTGATGACCTGCAGGCGGTTATTAAATTGTGTAATGAGCAGGATTTTGGTGTTCCACTTCAGTTTGAAAACATGAAATCTTAAATAAATTTGGTTTTTCTGACAGTTTAATAGCTTAATATAGAGGTTTGTTGGAGTTTTTACTCATCTAAATGCTAAAAAATTGTGTAACAACCATCTTAATTTTGGTAAAAACTTACCCAACCCTTATTTTTGCACCCTCAAAAAAAATTAATAATCGTACGGCCAAACCGTACCACCTAAATCATTCATTATGAAGAAAGGTATCCATCCCGAAAGTTACCGCTTAGTGGTATTTAAAGATATGAGTAACGGGTACTCATTTTTAAGTCGTTCAACTGCTGCTTCTAAAGAAACTGTTGCATGGGAAGATGGCAATGAATATCCATTAATTAAATTAGAAATTTCTAATACTTCGCATCCTTTTTATACCGGCAAAAATGTATTGGTAGATACTGCAGGCCGTATTGATAAGTTCAAGAAAAGATATGCGAAGAAAAGTTAATTTACACGTGAGAATAGAGCAAGAACCCGGTCTTTTAAACTGACTGGGTTTTTTGTTTTATTGAACAATAGCTTTGCTTAAATTTATAATAAATATGCAACCTTTCAAATAGAATACTGTTGAAATGATTGAAAGTTGTAACGTTTGAATAAAATTGTAAAAGATGAAATTAGATATTTTAGCTTTTGGTGTACATCCCGATGATGTGGAATTAGGTTGTTCAGGCACCATTATGGCTGCAGCTGCAGAAGGGAAAAAAGTAGGTGTTGTAGATTTAACAAAAGGTGAATTAGGTACCCGCGGAACGGCAGAAACCCGTTTGCAGGAATCTGCAAAAGCTGCAGAAATAATGGGTGTATTAGTGAGAGAAAATTTAGAAATGGCCGATGGTTTTTTTGTACATGATGAAGCTCATCTGCGCAAAGTAATTACCGTTATTAGAAAATATCAACCCGAAATTATTTTATGTAATGCACCTGAAGATCGTCATCCGGATCATGGTCGAAGCGCAAAATTAGTAGCTGATGCAGCATTTTTAGCAGGGCTGCGAAAAATTGAAACAACAGATAATGAAATACCACAGGAAAAATGGCGTCCAACTTATGTTTTTCATTATATACAAGACCGGTTTATTCAACCATCATTTGTTATAGATATATCTGCTTATATGTCCCAAAAAATTGAGGCAGTATTGGCATATGCTACCCAGTTTTATAAACCCGATGTAAACTTAAATGAACCTCAAACATATATTTCATCTCCACAATTTTTAGAAACCGTAAAAGCCAGAGCTATGATGCTGGGTAAAAGAATAGGAGTGGAATATGCCGAAGGCTTTATTTCCGAAAAGGTATTGGGCATTCGTTCTTTTGATGCTATTGTGAAAAATGTTACCTAATACAATAAAAGTATTAAGGTAACGTAACCGCTTGTTGTTTAGCAATAATAAAAGCAATCAGTTCATCCAACTGTACACCGGCACGGGTGCATGCATCTTGTATATCTTCTCTGGAAACATTTGCTGCAAATGATTTTTCTTTTAATCGCTTTTTTACGCCTTTTACATCCATGCCTTCATAACCATTGGGGCGCATTAAAGAATATGCATGTATTAATCCGGAAAGTTCATCAAATGCATACAGCATTTTGTCCATTCTGGTTTCAGGTACTATCCCAAAATGTGCAGGCCCATGTGAGGCAATGGCATGTATAATTTCAGGATCAATATTTCTGATTTCTAACTCTTCAATAATTTTGCTGCAATGCAGTTCAGGCCACTGATCCCAATCTGCATCATGCAATAATCCCGCCATTTCCCATTTCCATTGTGTTGCTTCAGGCAGTTGTTCAATTTCTGCAGCCCAGCATTGCATTAAATGGGCTACTTGCAACATGTGCAATTGCAGTTTAGGATTCAATACCCAAGCCTGCATTAGTTGCATGGCATCTTCTTTTGTTAAAACATTATCCTGATTGGCCGGATTGCCAAAAACAGTTCTGCCTAAATATAACGACATATATTTTTTTGGGTAAAGATACAATCCTGAATAATTTTTTAAGGTCTGTACTTTTGTGTGTGAACTATCCTTACTTTTAAAGTTCACTATTATACCAACTATAATGCCTGCATTACGAACAGTAATTACCGGTACGGGATGTTATATACCTGAGGTAATAAAATCGAATAAAGATTTTTATGTAAACCATTTTTATGATGAAAATGGACAACCCATCGCTTTGCCATCTAATATTATTGCCGAAAAATTTAAAAATATTACCGGGATTGAAGAACGGCGTTATGCACCGGGTAATATGAATAATGTTGATATGGCTATTGCAGCAGCCACTGCCGCTATTGCAGATGCCGGAATTAACAAAGAATCCATCGATCAAATTATCCTGGCGCACAATTTCGGTAATGTTATTCAACATACCATACAAACAGATACCATGCCTGCATTGGCTTCAAGAGTAAAGCACGGTTTAGGAATTAAAAATGCACAATGTATTCCTTATGATATTGTGTTTGGTTGTCCGGGTTGGCTGCAAGGTATTATTCAGGCCGATGCATTTATAAAAGCAGGTGTTGCAAAAACATGTTTAGTAATTGGTGCGGAAACCTTATCGAGAGTAATTGATATTTATGACAGGGATAGTATGATATTTTCAGATGGCGCAGGAGCCTGTATTGTAAGTGCAAAGGAAACAGATGAAGCTGTGGGTATTTTATCCTACAGTGTCCAGTCGCATGCATTAGAAGAATTAGATTATTTATATATGGGTAAATCTAACTTTCCGCATTCTGATCCACGTATTCGTTTCATTAAAATGAAAGGAAGAAAAGTGTATGAATATGCCATGCGTTATGTATCCGCAGCTATGAAAGATTGTTTAGATAAAAGTGGAGTGGATATCAAAACTTTAAAAATGATTTTTCTCCATCAGGCCAATGAAAAAATGGATGAAGGCATTGTTAAAAAATTGTATGAGTTATATGGCATACATGAATTACCACCCTGTGTTATGCCCATGAGTATTCATACATTAGGCAATAGTTCTGTTGCAACAATTCCTACATTATTAGATTGGGTTCGGAAGGGGCAAATTCCGGATCACCATCTTCAGCCGGGCGATACCATTCTTTTTGCTTCTGTAGGTGCAGGAATGAACATTAATGCTATTTGTTATAAATATTAATTGGTTATGAAAAAATATCTTATTCTTTGCACTTTTATAGTTGGTATCTGTGCTTGTTCCCGCAATCCTTATCAGTTAACCAACAGAACCTATAAAAAAGAAGTATCTCGTTTTAGCCGACAGCTAAAAATAATTCCTGCAGTTCCTGCAAATGATACCATTCAACAGCCACCTTATTTTGTTGGAACCACCAACTTTAATTTACGTAAACCCAATTACGTTATTATACATCATACCGCACAAAATAGCTGTCCTGCAACACTTAAAACCTTTACCAAACCTGCAACACAGGTTAGTGCACATTATGTAATATGTAAAGATGGAACAGTATACCATATGTTGAACGATTATTTAAGAGCCTGGCAGGCAGGAGTAAGCAGTTGGGGAAATGATAAAGACATCAATTCATCTTCTATTGGAATTGAATTAGATAACAATGGCTTTGAGCCATTTGACAGTGCACAAATCAACAGTTTGTTAAGTTTGTTAAGCCGTTTAAAACAAATATATCATATCCCAACACCCAATTTTATTGGGCATGGCGATATTGCACCCACACGTAAAAACGATCCCAACTACCGTTTCCCATGGCAATTATTGGCGCAACATGGTTTTGGCAATTGGTATGATGCAATAATTACTGACACTATACCCGATGCATTTAATACCTTAACGGCATTGAGGGTTATTGGTTATAATGTAAAAGATACTGCTGCAGCCATTATTGCTTTTAAACGTCATTTTCTGCAGGATACAACACCCGGCATGACCGCACCGGCAAGATTAGTACTTTACAATCTTCAAAAAAAGTATATGTAACAATTGAAAATAAAATTCCTTTGTACAAATAATGGTTACTAACAATCGTTAGCTTATTTTTGTGTGCATTAAATTAAACGCTATGGATTTTAAGTTGAGCGAAGAACATTTGATGATTCAAAAAGCTGCTCGTGATTTTGCCAAAAACCATTGTTTACCCGGTGTAATTGAACGCGATGAACACCAAAAATTTCCGAAAGAACAAATAGAACAGTTGGCCGATTTAGGTTTTATGGGCATGATGGTAAAACCAGAATATGGCGGTGCAGGAATGGATACCATTAGTTATGTTTTGGCCATGGAAGAAATTAGTAAAATTGATGCCAGTACCAGTGTGTGTATGAGTGTAAACAACAGCTTAGTATGTTATGGTTTACAGGAATTTGGTACAGAAGCCCAAAAACAACAATACCTCACACCGCTTGCACAGGGGAAAAAAGATGGTGAACTATATATTGGCGCATTTTTATTAAGTGAACCGGAAGCGGGTAGTGATGCTACCTCACAGCAAACAACTGCTGAAGATATGGGTGATTACTATTTATTGAATGGTACAAAAAATTGGATTACCAATGGTTCAAGTGCCAGCGTTTACTTAGTAATGGCTCAAACATATCCTGAAAAAGGTGCGCATGGTATCAATACATTTATTGTTGAAAAAAACTGGCCAGGTGTTACAGTTGGTGCCAAAGAAAATAAACTGGGTATTAGGGGCAGCGATACACATAGTATTTTGTTTAATGATGTAAAAGTGCCTAAAGCCAATAGAATTGGGGAAGATGGCTTTGGATTTAAGTTTGCCATGAAAACACTGGCAGGTGGCAGAATTGGCATTGCATCTCAGGCATTGGGTATTGCAAGTGGGGCTTATGAACTGGCATTGCAATATGCCAAACAAAGAAAAGCTTTTGGAAAAGAAATTGCCAAACATCAGGCCATTCAATTTAAACTTGCTGACATGGCCACCCGTATTGATGCTGCCCGTTTGCTTTGTTTAAAAGCTGCCTGGGAAAAAGACCATGGAATGAATTATGACATTAGCAGCTCAATGGCCAAAGTATATGCGAGTGAAACGGCCATGTGGGTTACTGTTGAGGCGGTTCAAATTCATGGTGGATACGGTTACGTGAAAGAATACCATGTTGAACGATTGATGCGTGATGCAAAAATTACCCAAATTTATGAAGGCACCAGTGAGGTGCAGCGGATTGTAATTAGCAGAAATATTTTAAAATAAGCAAATCCGTTTTTTTGCAGTTATTTGAGTAAGTTTATATAACTGCAATGAAAAAAATCAGCTTCATACTATTTATCTTTTTTTGCAGCCATTTGCCAACCGGGTTGATGGCTGCATCAACTGATACGATTAGTGCTCACATGCTGATTCATTTATTAGCTCAACAACAGGTGCAGTCTGCAAAGTTTTTTACAACAGGCACTTTTCCATCATACAGAACATACCGGTACAATATATCTAAACCAGATGATAATATATTTTTTACGGGACTCATTGTATTCACTCTAAAACAATTATATCCTTTAGCAGACAGTGCCGATAAAATTTTAATTGATTCCATCATTGAACGTGCAAAGCCTGCTTTCAAAAAATTTAAAAATAAAACGGGGAGAAATACTTATAATTTCTGGTCAACCTATCCTCCTGAAGTATTTCCGAATGGTGGTTGTTTAAATCTGATGAACCGATCTATGGCGCTTCCCGATGATATGGATGATACGGTAATTGATTTGTTGGCTTTAGGCACAGATAGCACTTCTGCCAGTGCAGTACATTTACTGATGCAACAATATACCAATCATTTAAATGGTAAAATAATTCGCAATACAAAGAAGTCACTTAAAAAATTACCGGCATATTCTACATGGTTTGGAAAAAAAATGCCCATTGACTTTGATGTATGTGTGTTGGCCAACATACTCTATTTTGTTCAGAACTATCATTTACTTTTCGCAAAAGCAGATAGTGCTACAGTAGAACTTTTAAAAATAAGTATTGAAAAAAAATACATTTTAAAAAGCAGTGCGATCCTATCCCCACATTATCAAAGAACTCCGGTAGTTTTATATCATTTGGCCCGTTTAATGAGTTTGTCTGGTTTTGATTTACTTCACGAATTTAAACCTGTACTCGTGCAAACAGCGCATCAAATGTTATCAAATCCATCTACCAATTATTTTGATAAAATAATTGTTGCAACCGCTTTATTAAGATGGGGTGAAAATATTAATGCTCCCTTAAAAATGGGTGTACCTCAAATCCAAAACTTTTTTAGGAATAATCAATTTGTATTTTTTAAGGCCAATATGTGTTCTATATTACCTAATCCTTTTAAAATGATATTTGAAAAACTGAATATTGGGCAGTTTAATTATTTTTCACCAGCATACAATATTGTTTTGTTATTAGAATATCTTTTGTTGCAACAACAATACAATCAGGCACATCCTTAATTTTGTATTATGGCAGTAGCTATTGAAACATATCAAAATATTCTACAAGAATTAAATGCAAGGCATACCAGGTTAATTGCAGTAAGTAAAACCAAACCGGGTGAAGATATTTTAACTTTATACCATTTAGGCCAAAAAGACTTTGGTGAAAATTATGTGCAAGAGTTAGTAGATAAAGCTACTAAACTGCCAACTGATATTCAATGGCATTTTATTGGTCATTTGCAAAAAAACAAAGTAAAATACATTGCACCTTTTGTTTATTTAATTCATGGGGTAGATAGTTTGTCTTTACTGGCTGAAATTAATAAACAAGCGCAAAAATGTAATCGGGTTATTGATTGTTTATTACAAATTTATATTGCAAAAGAAGAAACAAAGTTTGGATTGAATGCGGAGGAACTAATCGAAATACTATCAACTGTTCAATCAGGTATTTTTTCAAGTATTCGGTTAAAGGGATTAATGGGTATGGCAAGCTTTACTGAAAATCAATCTCAAATTGAATCAGAGTTTCAATATTTGAAGCATTTGTTTGAAAGCTGTAAAAAAAAATATCAAAAGTTATCAGATTTCACCATTCTTTCTATGGGAATGAGTAACGATTATAAAATTGCCATTGCATGTGGCAGCAATATGGTGCGTATTGGCAGTTTGTTATTTGGGAAACGTGCTTAATGAAAAGCGATTTGCTTCCAGTGCATCAGATCATTTGCAATATAATCGGTAAGTTGTTTTGCAATCAGTTGTTGTTGTAAATCGGGATGATTATCACATCCGCCATTATAAGCCTGTTTTAAAAAATATTTACTGATTTTTCCATCTTGCACACACCAGTTATTTTGAACCACAGCAGTAATGTAGCGTTGTAAATTTGCATTCAAACTACTATCCGCCATCGGACTGGATAAACAAATAATCTGCGCGTTCGGATATTGAGTTCTGATAGTTTGCAAAAGATAAAGATATTGTTTACAATAGTAAGCAGAATCTTGTTTGCCATCATTTTGACCTAAACAAATGGTTACAACATCCGGCTGATATTTTGAAAATTACCATGGAATTCCGTTCGGTTGGAGATTTAATTGATTAAATATGTTTTTAATATTAAATGCAATATTGCAGCAGCTATGCACCAATCCAATGCCCGAGTAAGCGGTTAAATGCCACTGTGCATTCAGGTTTCTTGCTGTTGTGGGGCCTAAGCAAAATAAGTGTTGTGCTGGTCTTGCCAAACTCCTGCATGGCAAGGCACCACCGATTGATCACTACCTGTACCGCAGGTTATGGAGTTGCCAATACATTCTATCCGTTTGTTGGGTAATGGTGGTGGTTCAAGCAATGCATTGCAAAGCATCCCTGCAAATTCCATGTAACCAATATTGGTTTCTGTATTTTTACACAACACTATTTTATGAGCACCATTTTTTAAATTATAAAAAGAAAGTGTATCTCTTTTTTGCTGTAAACGAATACGATGATAAATGTAATTATCAATTACCACTTCAACATAATTATGGGCATTGGGGTTGGGTACTTCATCCTGCACAATGAATTTGCACGATGAGCCATTGAATGAAGTTGTTACATACACACCCGGCGCCCAATATTTAGGAAGCGCCGGATTGCTAAAATCTATTCTCCCAAGATATTGAAATTTTGGATTATCGGCTGAAAAAAAGCGAAGGCTTTGAGCATTTAACTGAATGTTGCAACCCAAAAGCATAATAACTGCAAAGCATCTGGAAAAAATCCTGCCCAAAAATTTCATTCTATGTTTGTATTATTTGTGTGTGTTTGCATATTGAAATACAATCTGACAAAAAGCTTTTACACCTACAGACAACATACTGTCATCAATATAGAAATCCGGAGTATGATGTGGTGGCGCTTTAGCAGGATCCATTCCCTTAGGCATTCCACCTAAAAAGAAAAAGAATGCAGGCGCTTTATCACCATAAAAAGAAAAATCCTCGGCTCCGGTAGTCCAGTCAGATTCTGATACATTATTTTTCCCTGCAGCCAGTTCTAATGCCGGTAAAGTTGCTTTCACTAAATTGGGGCTATTGTAAGTAACTTCTGTTTTTGTATCAATAGAAACTGTTGCAGTAGCACCGGATGCTTCTGCAATTTTTTCTGCAGTGCGTATCATTCTTTCATGCACATCTTTCTGCATTTTACTGTCTAAAGTTCTAATGGTGCCTTCCATTGTTAATGTTTCCGGAATAATGTTGCTGCGCACACCACTATTAATTTTACCAACAGTAATTACAACAGGTGCTTTGGTTAATTCTTCCTGTCTGCTTACAATGGTTTGAAAGCCCTGAATAATTTGTGCAGCTATTACAATAGGATCAATTCCGCTCCAGGGTTGTGAGCCATGCGATGATTTACCTTTTACTTTTACGGTAAACCAATCGCTGGAAGCCATGGTAGCTCCAGATTTATATTTTATTTTTCCGATTTCGGTTTGAGAATTGATGTGTAAACCAAAAATAGCATCTACTTTCGGATGGTCCATTACCCCTTCTTTAATCATTAAAGGTGCACCACCTTCTTCATTACCGGGAGGGCCTTCTTCGGCAGGTTGAAATATGAAAACAACGGTACCGGGTACTTCATTTTTCATTTTTGTAAGCACTGTAGCCGTTCCCATTAAAATAGCAATATGAGAATCATGCCCACAGGCATGCATTACGCCCACCTTATTGCCTTCATATTCTCCGGTAACTTTACTGGCAAATGGCAATTGAATGCGTTCAACAACAGGTAGTGCATCTATATCAGCTCTTAATGCTACAACGGGGCCGGGCTTGCCGCCTTTTAAGATGGCCACTACACCGGTTTTAGCAACAGGATATTGTACATCTAATCCTAATTTTTTTAAATAAGCTGCAATGTAGGCGCCTGTATTGTATTCTCTGTTCGATAATTCAGGGAATTGATGGAAATGTCTTCGCCAGGCAATTACCGAATCATTTAGAGCATTTGCATAAGTATTAATGGTATTTGTTTCATTTTGCGCAAATGCCAGTGAAGGCAGCATTAGTAAAAACAGTAGTTTGGCAACTTTCATAATGTTCGTTTTGATGGTTGGTATTCAAATGTAATGATTGCTTGGTATAAAATTACTTACTGCTGGTTACATTATTTTTTTATAAACAGATAGGGATCAAATTCAACAAAATCGCTGGCTTTAATTGGAATGCCTGTTACGGTATTATTTTTGGTTAAAAAGGAAGTGGTAAAAACGCCAAAAGCCGGGTTGTTATATGTGAGCAGCCATTCATCATTATCCAAATATTGCAGTGTTGCCAGTAAGTTTTGATGGCTGTTGAATTTGATCAATAAATTGCCTGGATTATTTCTTTCTTCAGAAATAGTGATCGTTCCATATAATGTATTTTCATATTGACCGGTATAGGATTTTAAAGGTAACGGTGGTGTATTGCCTTTAATTCGATCTTTCCATCCATCTATCTTTTTTATTTCCCTTGTTTCTTCATCTAAAAATCCGGGCAATACTGTTTTACTTAAATTTTCAAAAGGTAATTTTAAATAGGCATTTAAAATTTGATAGCGTAGTAATTCAAAAAAATCCTGATTATCCTGATTGGTAAGAATGGTGATACCCAGATTTTCTTCGGGAACAAAACAGGTATTGGTTACAAATCCAAATGCCCCACCGGTATGCCAGAAAATCTGTTTGCCATGATAATCAGTTTCGAATATACCGAGTCCATAACCACTAAAATGTGAATCACCTCTTTTACGGCTGGAGATGATGGTAGCCATATCTCGGGTTGTTCTTAGAACTTCCCAGGGAACAATTCTTTTGCCATTATACCTGCCACTGTCTAATTGCATCATCAGCCATTTGGAAAGGTCGGAAACACAACTTAACAAACTTCCTGCCGGGCCTAAATTATCTACCTGATCGTAGGGGAGCAGCTGTAGTTTGCCCGCGAATGCAGTCGTATGTGGCTTAGCAGCGTTGGGCATTCTGCTGATACCATAGCCTAAGGTTTGTGTATGCTCCATTCCTAATGGTTGTATTAAACTATCGTATACATAAACTTCCCAGGGTTTTCCGGTAACTTTTGGTATAATTTCACCTGCAGTTAAAAAGCAGCTATTGCAATAACCAAAATCCTGCCTGAAAGTACCCGATGGTTTTAAATAGCGCATTTTGTACATGATTTCATGCCGCGAATTTTTGCTGTCCCAAAAAGAAAAATCGCCTTGAAATGTTTTGGTACCCAAATGATGCGATAGCATATCATGAATGGTTACCATTTTGGTTACGGCAGAATCATACAATTGAAAATCGGGAAAATATTTTATAATCTTATCATTTAACGAAAGCTTATGATCATAAGCCAATTGTGCAAGTGAGGTAGCTGTAAATAGTTTTGAGTTACTGGCTATCATAAAAAGCGTGTTTTCATCAACCGGCGCTTTTGTTGTAACATCTCTTACGCCAAAGCCTTTCATTACTATTATTTTACCATCTTTTATAATCGCAATGGCTAA
The DNA here is from genome assembly GCF_019249625.1 of Hydrotalea lipotrueae. NCBI lineage: Bacteria > Pseudomonadati > Bacteroidota > Chitinophagia > Chitinophagales > Chitinophagaceae > Hydrotalea > Hydrotalea lipotrueae. The sequence goes on from NZ_JAESDL010000001.1 coordinate 309,781, forward strand.
ACCGGGAATATTCCAGTCCTGCATGCCCTGCTCAATGTAGGTATTTAAACTATCTTTAATAAAAGTAGGTTGCGCATTTAGCTTGGTTGTGCCGGTACAAAGCAAAATGAAACTTAGAAAGCTGATCAATTTTCTCATAAAAATTAAAATATAGATTGGAAGGTACTACATGCAAAGTGAACTGTTTCAAATTACTTTAAAAATATTCGTTTTCATCAGTTATCATAGCATCTATTCTTATTGGAATAATATTGGCACAACAGCATAACCTTGTTTACGGAATAATGCAATTAATCCTTCATTTCCACCTAAATGTCCGGCACCAACAGCTATAAAACAGGAAGTTGCTTGCATTAATTGTGTTATTTTGGCTACCCAATTTTTATTGCGCTGAACCACCAGTTCATTTTGATATTGTAGTAAATCATCCTCCGTGGTCAGACTTTGTTGAATGCTATCTATGTTCATACGTTTGTACATTGCCACCATATTTATAAGTTCTATTTTCGACCGATTGAAATGCAGCAGCGTTTCTTTTAACACATTGGCTTGTTGTTGGTAAGGTATGTCATCCAATATTTTAAATTGAAAACCGGCTGTTTCTAAACCCTCAATTGGAATATGATACTGTTCTGCAATTTTTTGAATAGAAGTTTCTAAAGAAATGGGAGTGCAGCCCATTAATGCAGGATATAAGAACGAAGTAATTAGAATGGGTTTATAAAATTGAAAAAAACTGAGATTAATATTTGTCTTCTCTTGAAAAATATGATTCATAGAATCATAAGCAGGTGTGGATACAAAATTTTTAAGTGTTTGATTGTTTTGCATGGTCATTTCCTGCATCATGTTATTAAATAGAGCAGGGTCGTCTAATTTAATTTCAAAATAAACGGTATCAACTTTTTGAATGATGCTGGAAATGGTATCTGGAAGTATAAATTCATTAGGGCATAATAAGTGGAAGGTACCGAAGATATAGGCATTGGCTGGAAGATGATTGCCTGATATGCGCCAGAGCAATGATTGTTGTTGCGGCTCTTGTGCCTGTAATAGCAATGGTAATAAAAATAAAAAGAGGTAATATTTCCATTTTGTATTCATGTAATAGTTTTTTGATGAGGAAGCAATAGAGCATAATAAAGCCGCTTCGTGAAGATAAGAAGCGGCTTTTAATTTCTACTAAAATTAATATAGAGCATTAGCTCTTTGTTTCAGTAGAATTATCATTATCTGTAAGTGACTTATGTTTATTATCTACATTTCTGTAAGCCCATCCAAAGATTAATGGGAATACCCATAGCGAGAAGATCATGGCACATAAAATACCTCCAATTACAACTCTGGCCAAAGGTCTGGAACTTTCAGAACCAATACCATGCGAAATGGCCGCAGGCAATAAACCAATGGCTGCCATTAAGGCGGTCATCATTACAGGGCGTATGCGCGATTTAACCCCTTCTTTAATGGCTGAGTATAATGTATTGGACGCACCCTTTATGTTTTCAAGATTGTGCTTAAATACCGTTATCAGTAAAACCCCATCCTGAATACAGATACCAAATAAGGCTATAAAACCAATACCTGCGGAGATACTGAAATTGGTACCCGTTATATGCAGTGCTGCAATTCCACCCACTATTGCAAAAGGCACATTTAAAAAGACAAGCCCGGCATCTTTTAAATTGCCAAACATGGTAAACAGCAATAGAAAAATTAATAATAAGCTGATGGGAACTACCTGTGCCAGTCTATGTTCGGCTCTTTTCTGATTTTCAAAATCGCCCTGCCATGCCATGGTGTAACCACGTTTTAATTGAACAGCCTGATCAACTTTTTTCTGTGCTTCTGCAATCGTACTGCCCATGTCTCTATCGCGTACAGAAAATTTAAGTGCAGAGTAACGTTGGTTATCATCCCTGAAAATTAAGCAGGGGCCTGTTTTTTCTGTGATGGTGGCAATTTCTTTAATGGGCACTTTAGAGCCACTTTGTGTTGGCACCAAAAGGTTCCCAATATCTTCCGGTGTTTTTCTGAAATTTTCCGGAAGGCGAATACGAATATCAAATGTTTTAATACCCTCATACAATGTTGAGGCTGCTAAACCACCTATGGCCATAGCAACCACTGCATTGGCATCGGCAGTGGCAACGCCATACATGGCCATTTTGTTCTGATCAAGATTTACATCTAACTCCGGTTGCCCAATGTTATGGATCACACCCAAATCGGTAATGCCACGAACATTTTTTAAAATATTATATACTTCCTGAATTTTGCCTTCCATATAATTTAAAGAATCACCATATACTTTTACACTGATGGAACCTTTTACACCGGAAACAGCTTCTTCTACATTATCCATAATGGGCTGCGAAAAATTTAGATCAATACCTGGTATATTGGATAAGGATTTGTTCATTTCTTCAATCAATTGATCCTTAGTGATGTTCGGCTTCCAGGAATCTTCTGGATACAGCATCACAGAAAATTCATTGTTGTAAAAACCTGCTACATCGGTACCATCATCTGGACGGCCGGTTTGTGATACGGCATATTTTACCTGAGGAAATCCCATTAATATTTTTCGAATCTGTGTTGAAATTTCAACCGATTTATCTAAGGAAATGCTGTAAGGTGTTTGTACCCTTAACCAGATAGAACCTTCATCTAATTCAGGTAAAAACTCAGATCCCAGGTATTTGAAAGAATAAAGACCACCTACCATAATTACCAATGCAATGGGTACAACCCATTTTCTTCTTTTGTAAGCACCTGCAAATCCTTTCTGCATAAAACCAGTGAGGGCTTCTACAAAAGGATTGTGTTTTTCGTGCACATTTTTTCTAAGCAATAAGTTTATTAAAACAGGTACCAGTGTTAGTGTAGTAATCAGTGCACCCAATAAGGCAAAACCCAATGTATAAGCCAATGGAGAGAACATTTTCCCTTCCACTTTCTGAAAAGCAAAAATGGGTAAGAGGCCTGTTATAATAATCACTTTTGCAAAGAAAATAGCTTTTCCTAATTGGGCTCCATTTTTCCTGATTAACCCTAGTTTGGCAATTTTATTGAATCGCTCCATACCCATTTCTTTGGCTTTATGGTCAAGTATTACAAACATACCTTCTACCATGACGACCGCACCATCTATAATAATACCAAAGTCAACTGCACCCAATGATAACAAATTGGCACTCATGCCCATTAAGCGCAAACAAATAAAGGCAAACAACAAGGCCATGGGAATAATAATGGAAACAATTAAAGTTGTACGCCAGTTAAACATGAAGAGCGAAACCAATAAGGTAACCAGCAATATGCCTTCCACCAAATTATGCAGTACAGTATGTGTTGCATAATTAATTAAATCAGTTCTATCGTAATAAGGAACAATTTGTGTATCAGCAGGTAAAATAAACTGATTCAGTTTATCTATTTTATCTTTAACTGCATTCAATACTTTAGTAGGATTTTCACCTTTTCGCATTAAGATAATGGCTTCTACCACGTCGGGTTCATCGGTTTCAACTCTTGTTCCATCTTTGTTTATCAAGCCATTTGAACGAGCTACCCAGCCTAAGCGGGGCAAGTTGGAAATTTCAACATTAGCAACATCTTTTACCAGTACCGGTACTCCGTTGATGTTTTCAATAATGATGTTTTTGATTTCATTAATATCATTCAATAAACCAATACCTCGCACTACAAAAGCCTGGTTATTTTGAATAATAACATCTCCACCAATATTAATATTTGTTTTTTGTACAGCAGTAAATACATCGAGCGGAGTAATACCCAGATTGGTGAGTTTTTCCGGGTTTACCTGTATTTCATAAGTTTTAGTTTTTCCGCCAAAACTTACAATATCGCCAACGCCGGGAACGGAGCGCAATTGACGATCAATGACCCAGTCTTGCATAGTTTTTAATTCTCTTACATCTCTGATATTGCTTTTGAGAGTATAGCGATAAATTTCGCCGGTAGGCCCAGTAGGAGGTTGAACTGAAGGATTAACGCCGGCAGGAAGATTGGCATTACCCAACAAATTCATTACCTGCTGACGGGCTTGTGGGTCTTTTACATTATCATCGAATATCAGTTTAACATACGATAAACCAAATATGGTAGAGGAACGAAGACTCACTTTATCCTGTACCGGATTCATGGCCAATTCAATGGGAATGGTAACAAATTTTTCTACTTCTTCTGCGCTTCTGCCCGGCCATTGGGTAATAATGCTGATTTCAGTATTGGTAACATCAGGAAATGCTTCAATGGGCATATTTTTAAATGTTACAATACCCACTATGATCATAGCCAGCGATGCCAATAGTATAAAAAATTTATTTTTAAGCGAAAATCCAATTACGCTTTTTAATATTTTAATCATTGCTTTAGTTTGAAATAAATGAAAACTAATTGTTTAGGGTATCGTAAATTAAAATGGCCTGCGATGCAATAATGCGATCTCCCACTTCAATACCCGAAGCGATATAAGTTTTATCTCCAATCGTATTAATTACTTCTACAGGTGTAATCACGGCTACACCGTTACCCTGATACTTTAGCACATAATACCTGCTGTTATCAAATACCAATGCTTTGGATGAAACACAAATGGCTTGTTTATTTTCTTTATTGGTAATTAAAATACTTGCAAACATTTGGGGTTTTAATGCATAATCATTATTTGGCAATACTACTTTAACTTTCATTACTTTATTGGCCGGGTCTAATACATTCATCATTTTATCAACCTTTCCTTTAAAAATTCTGTTGGGATAGGATATGGTAGTAACGTCAACGGGATCGCCCAGATGAATTTTACTGATGTTTGATTCATATACATTGGCATAAATCCATACATCTTTCAAATCAGAAATGGTGAAAAGATTATTACCATTATCAGTTCTGATAGCTGTATTGTTGGTAATATTTTTTTGAACAATAAAACCACTGATAGGTGCTTTAATCACATAATTACCCTGTGTATTGTTGCCATTAATTTTTAAAATCCTATTCACCATTTCTAATTGGGCAACTGCCTGCTGGTAAGCTGCTTCGGCAGCATTCACATCCAATTGCGAAGCAAGTCCGCTTTTAAACAAGTCGCGCTGTGCATCTAAATTTTTCTTGGCAACTGCCAGATTTGTTTCTGCATTTACTAAACTATTACTGTAACCGGCCATTTCGCTACTTTTTACAATAGCCAATACCTGGCCTTTTTGTACATAATCGCCTAACTGTACTTTTACATCTTCCACATTACCACTCACCAACGGATAGATATTTACCTGCTTATCTTGATTAAAATCTACTGTTCCGGTTAATGTTAATGCTTCAACGAGCGGACATTTTTGTACAGTATCTATTTTCAATGTTTTCAATAACGAGTCGGGAATTACATATTGTAGCCTCGTTTCTTTTTTTGCTGTTTCATCTTTACAGGCACTCATGCTGCATGCAGTAATTGCAATAATAAATGCGGGCAATACCCATTTATTTTTAAAAATATGCTTCATAAATCAATAATTCAGGGTTTAATAAAGTGATGTTCCGGTATAATAATTTAAATCTTCAAATGCGCTGATGCGGTTGAATTTAATAGAATTTATTTGTAATGTATTTTGTTTATAGGCATCATAAAAATCTAAAAAATCGAGCAGGCTGATGTTTCGTTTTTTGTAATTCGATAAAACTTCTTCCTTCAACCGGTCAAAATCTTTTCCAAAAGCAGGATCTATTTTTTGGTACAATGCCGTATTGTCGTAAGCCTTTTGCAAAGCCCGATATATTTGCGCTTCAATACTTGCTTCAGCACTTTTCTGGGTAGTGGCACTGTAATCAATCATCGATTTGGCCGATTTAATATTACCCTGGTTTCTGTTAAAAATTGGGATATCTATACCAAAACCTATATTGTTAAAGTTTTGAATATAGTTGCCTTGCTGGTCGTATCCTAATTGAAGGGTAAGATCGGGCACTGCTAAGGCTTTTTGAAGTTCGTAATTTTGTTTATTCATGTCTGTGTAAGCTTTTGCAATTTTTAAATCGGTTCTGGCCTGATAAGCTGAATCGATTAATATTGCAATAGGATATTTGGCAGGGCTGATTTTTGCCAGTTTGGTTTCATTAACTTCTGGTTGTATAAAACTGTCTTTTAACTGCAATACCAGCCGCAATTCACTTTCTGTATCATTAATTTGATTGATTAAATCGTTGTATTCGCTTTCTAAGCTGTACAATTGCGCTTTAATTCTAACTACTTCTTTTTCGGCAATATATCCCTTTGATTGCTGTTCTTCAAAGGCTTTTACCACTTGCTGCAGCGATTGAATTTCCTGTTGGTATACTTTAGAGGATTGCGTTAAATAATAAATATTATAAAAATCGGTTCTTAGTGTATACCGCAAGGTGCGCATTAAATCATAAAACTGATATTCAGCCAATTTGGCATTGGTTTCGGCCAGTTTAATTTGCTTATTTCTTTTGCCGGCCAAAATAATCATTTGTGAAAGTGTAGCCTGAATTTCGCCTTCCGAACCAAAGGGCAGCACTTTTTTTGAAACCGGCTGCAGCATCATTTGCGAAATATTGATATTTGGATTGGGATACAGTTTGGCCTGTATAATTAATGCCTTTTGTGCATTTACATTATAGCGTTGGGCTAAAAGCAGCAAATTATTTTGCAAGAAGATACTTTCAGCACTATCTATACTTAAATGAACAGTATCACTAGTGGGAGGTTGCCATTGTGCCATTGCAATACGGGAACAAAGCAATATTACTCCAAACAAAAAAATCGTTTTTAGTTTTTGCATATACAACCTGTAATATTCTATGAATAAATTATATCCGTTAAAATACTAAGCATTTGCCAATATTTTAACCAAATACACACCATAATTGTAAAAATAATTTTATGCTATGAATGGCTTTGGAGGAGGCGGTGTGATTTCGCGGATGATCAGTAAAGTAAAAAATTCATTTCTGCTTCTACGGTAAGTATTATCCTTCACATATTGAAGCGGAATTAATTTAACAGGTAGTTGCTGGCAAATTTTTACATCAAAATGTTTGATGTTTTGTGATTCTCTTGCATTATGTTTACAATATTCCGGGAAGGCATCTTTATTGCCTAAAATAATTTCATCGAAATATTCTACCATTGAATTTAAATAATTGAAGTCGCTGATGGTATTTCTGTGTTTATGCGGATGAAAGTCGATAGAGTCCATACTGAAATTTAGAACCTGTAGGGCTACTACCAATAAGAGGAATTTTGCTACAATATTTTTTATTCTATTTTTAAATAATACATCCACGATTGCAAATTTAATTATAATACAGGCTATTCGATTATATGAGCATACTTTAATAATCTTTTAACGTAGAACATTTAGGCTGCTTTACTTCTACAACTGATTATATAAAAAACCTGTTGCATGGGTACAACAGGTTTTTAAATTGAATATATTGATGTTGCAATTATTTCTTTTCAGAAGAATCGCCCAGTGGTTTATCTTTTGCCATATCAACCAATATAGGTGCGGCAACAAATATGGAAGAGTAAGTACCGGTAATTACACCAATTAACATTGCGAAAGAAAATCCGCGGGTAACCTCACCACCAAATATGAATAATATTAACAAGGTGAGAAATACGGTTAATGATGTCATAATGGTACGACTCAATGTATCATTAATTGATTTATTGATAATGGCTCCTTTTGTGGCCCCTTTCATTAAGTGACTGTTTTCCCTGATTCTGTCGAACACAATTACGGTATCGTTCATAGAGAAACCAATTACGGTTAAGATGGCCGCAATAAAATGCTGATCAATTTCTAATGGGAATGGTACAATTTTTCTAAAGAAAGAGAAAACAGCTAAAGTAACGCATACATCATGCATTAAAGAGAAAATAGTACCCAGCGAATATCTCCAGTCTCTAAAACGGATGAAAATATACAAACATATAATAATCACTGCAATGATGGTTGCTTTTTTGGCACCTGCTTTCAAATCATCTGAGATAGAAGGCTGAACAGTTTGAGAACTTTGCTTGTATTTTTTATCAAAATCGTAGAAAGTAGTACCGGCCGGTAAATAATTCTTCAATCCTTCAAATATAGTATGTTCTATAATTGAATCAGTATTGGGTTTTGATTCTTTAATCAGATAAGCTGTTGTAATATTTAACTGATTATTGGTTCCAACTGTTTTAATAATCGGCAATTCACCACCCAAAACAGGACGCAATTCATCGGCTAATTTTTGCTGGTTTACCGGTTTATCGAACTTAACGGTATAGCTACGACCCCCTTCAAATTCAACGCCTTCATCAAAACCATTGAAATAAGAGGCAATTCCCAAGGTAAATACAATGGCAGAAATGATATAAGTAATTTTTCTATACTCAATAAATTTGAATGCAGAATGTTTAAATATTTTTCTGGAGATGGCAGTGAAATAGTTAAAGTGGCGCTTCCTGGTCATGTATATATCGGTAATCATTCTGGAAACCAGAATACCACAGAACAGTGATAATAAAATACCGATAATTTGTGTGGTAGCAAATCCTAACACAGGACCCAATCCAAAATAAGCCAAAATAATAGCGGTTAACAAAGTAGTTACGTGGGCATCTAATACAGGTGCCAATGAACGTTTATAACCGTCGTTAATTGCATTTTGATAGCTTTTACCCTTGGTAAGTTCTTCTTTAATTCTTTCAAATATAATAACGTTCGTATCTACCGCCATACCCACCGTTAATACCAAACCTGCTATACCGGCTGCGGTAAGTGTAAATCCTAATGCACTCAATATACCTATGGTAAATAGTAAGTTTAGGATTAATGCAATATTGGCTACCCAACCACCATTGTTATAATAAATAAGCATTAAAGAGAATATAACCAGGAAGGCGATAAAGAATGCCAAAGCACCACCTTTAATGGCTGCACTTCCCAAAGTAGGCCCAACAATTTGCTCCTGTACAATTTTTGCCGGAGCAGTTAATTTACCACTGGTTAATATTTCTGCAAGATCCTGTGCTTCTTTAACAGTGTAGTTGCCGGAAATTTGTGAATTACCGGTTGTAATAGCATCATTTACATTGGGTGCAGAGTAAACAAAATTATCTAATACAATAGCGATAGGTTTGTCAATATTTCTGGCAGTCATTTTTGCCCAGATATTGGTACCCACATTATCCATTGACATGCTGATTACCACACGGCCTCTTTCATCATTATCCTGACGTGCGTTGGTAACATGCTCACCTTCTAATTCAGCCTGTCCGTTGTCTAAAGTTTTGATAGCATATAGATTCAGGAAATTTTTTGCCTTAGGATCATCACTGGTATTATCGGGTTTACCATACATGAATACGAGGTTAGATGGAAATTTGCTTTTCACAATATCCATATTGATGTACCTGTTAAACGTGCCTGTATCTTTTACCTGAATCATGGCAATAACACCCGGATATACTACTTTGCCGGTAGCATTACGATAGGGTTGAGGGCCGGGTAACAACAACCTTCTTAACGGATTTTCATTGTTTTTGAATGTGGTAGAATCGGTTGTAGTGGTATTGCTATTTGAAGCAGATGATAATTGCGATAATGTAGCGGTTTGTGTTGTATCTGTTTTTTCTGATGTTTTTGCTACAGGTGCAGTTTCCGATTTTGCTTTTGCAGTATCAGTAGCTTTGATGCCATTTAAATAATCCTGTAAAGCTTTGTCTGCACTTAATAAACCATTCACTAACTCCGAATTTTCGGCGGTATACACTTCAAAGAATTGTAAGTTGGCAGTAGATTGCAGGTAATTTCTAACCCTTTCCGGATCGGTAATGCCGGCCAATTCTACATTGATAATCCCTTTTGCAGGATCGGGGTTGATATTGGGAGAAGAAACCCCAAATTTATCAATACGTGTTCTTAAAACCCGTAATGTGTTATTAAAAGCAGCAGTAGCCTGTTCTCTTAAATAATTGGTAACATCATCATTAGATGTGTTGTATTTTAATTTGCCATTACTTCTGGCTACAAAGAATGGTGCCAACTGTGCATTGGGATTAATTTTTTTGTATTCATCAATAAACAGGGTAATTAAATCTGCTCCACTATTTGCTTTTTTATTGACTGCAGCTGCTAAAGCCTGATTAAATTGTGGGTCTTTGGTATAATCGGCCAACGATTTGATTAAAGCATCTAACTGTACTTCTAAAGTAACACTCATACCTCCCTGCAAATCAAGACCCAATAATAGTTCTTTATCTTTTGCGCTGCGGTAGGTTGTTAAACCGAATGGCCCAATTTTAAAATCTTGGGTACTGTCCAATAACCTTTTGTATTCAGCTTCTTTTAACTGTTTTAAAGTATCGGCATACAAATCCCGCAAGTTAGTATTATCAGGATATTTTACTGATGGGGCAGGGTAGGCCTGTACATATTTTTCGGCCTTGGCTTCCATGGCACTTTCGTGGCTCTTTACAATCCATGTAAAAGAGAGCTGGTAAATACAAATTAAAATAAGAGCAATCGTAAAAAATCGCACTAAACCTTTCAGTTGCATACTAGTAAGGGTTTATAAAATTTTAGAGTGGGCAAAGATAGGGGAATGAAAATGATATTTAATTAGAAATTAACAACAGTAAAATTGTTTAAAAAAAATTATTGTACATCCACCAGATTCACATCAAAAAATAGCGGCGCATTGGGGGGTATCGGGCCACTGCCAATACATCCGTAAGCCAAAGCAGAAGGAATAACCATTTTAATTTCGCCTCCTTTCTTAATCAGCGGAATGGCAATTTGCCAGCCCTGAATCAGTGAATACAAATTCCATCCTGTTTGACTGGCATTGGGCTGCATATCGAAGGTGGTACCATTTAATAATTTTCCGGTATATGTTATATATATTTTTGAATTGAGTGAAGGGGTTGCGCCTGTTCCTGATGTGATAATTTGATATAAAATGCCACTGGTATCAGTTTGGTAGGTAACGCCATTGGCCACACAAAAGGCTACCATGGCATTTTTTTCTGAAGCTACCGTTGCTGACTGGCAAGGAGCACCTCCACCGGAATTGGATTTTGAACAGGCAGAAAAAAAGATTACTGAAATAAAAGCGGCTGTTAACAGTTGCTTCACCATCATTGTTTTTTTATGAATGAGTAGAATTGTTTGGGTTGTTAGAACCAGTTGTTGTATTGTTTTTTTCAAGTTTTCGTTTTTTGGATAGTAATTCTAAATAATGCTGCTGGTTCATTTCCCATCGGTAATTCCTGTACAAAAAAGCCATAACTATTGAAATGATGAGAATGATCAACAATAAAAAAAATGGATTTAGTTTGGTATGCGCTTCCATATCTGCACGTTCATACCATCCGGCAGCTATCAGCAAAATGATGCCTGCACCCAGACTGATTCCTGATGAAAATCCTTTCAATAATGTGCGGACGCTGGTTTTTTGCTTCTCCCCGTTAGCAGACCAATAAGCAATAAATTTTTCTTCCTCCTCGGTTAACATGTCGCAAATGTAATATTTAAGCTTTCAAAATTGCTGCTATGGTATAAAAAATCGATTTTTTGGGTTAAAATGTCAAAATCAGGTATTACATATTGTATCTACCTGACATTACTTTACTTTTAGCATACATTTTTTTAAAACAGAAATTATATTCCTGAATCGGCTTATTTTCGTAGCATACACTTAAAATTAACTGCATGCGCTTACTTAAAAAGCATGGCATATTGGTATTCTGGTTTTTTTTATTGGCCGATTGTTACCTCATTCATACAGAAAAAGAGCAATTGCGGATATTTACTAAACCCTTGTTAATACCCATTTTGCTTTTTTTTATTTTTTAAACGCAAAACATAATTTGTTTAAACATACTAAAACATTGTGTTTTTAGCGTTCGTATTTGCCTGAATAGGCGATATTTTGTTAATGGGGAAAGAAACCCTTTTCTTTATTTTCGGAATGGTGGCATTTATTGTTGCACTCATTTTTTTCATCATTACTTTTTTAAGAATGCACCAGCCTGAACTAAAACATAGCCAGGAAGCATTTATTGGTGTGGCTATTTTGTTTTGTTGGAATTATTTAGTCTTTCGCTTTATTGGTGCCAATTTAGGAGGCATGAAATGGCCTATACTAATATATATGTTGATAATTAGTACAATGGCTGTTAGTACGGTTAATTTATTAAGTAGTAGAAGTAAGAAAAATTTAGTCATTAATTTTTTTATACCCGGCGCTGCATTGTTCATGATTTTTGATTCGGTACTGGCATTAAAAATGATTTTATATTCTGATGTATCTTTTCTTGGTGTAGTAGTAATGGTAAGTTATGGTTATGCGCTGGGTTTATTGGCAGATGGGTTTACCCGTTATTTTAGGGGATAAAAAAATACCTCATAAAATGAGGTAAGGATTGTTAAAGTCATCATCTTTCTTGAGTAAAAAATAATCCAAAACTTTTTTCCACAATTGTATCCATTTCATAGTTCAACTGTTTTGTCATGAAACAATAAAGGGATTGATTGGAAAAAAATCCCGAAAAAAATAATGACTATTCGTTTCGGGATTTTTATATGTTGTATGGTTAGAAGGATTAGTAACCCATTCCGCCCATATCGGGTGCAGGATGTGCTGCAGGTGCCTCAGGTTTTGGTTTGTCGGCAATTACACATTCGGTAGTTAAGAACATACCTGCAATAGATGCGGCATTTTCTAAAGCTACGCGGCTAACTTTTGTAGGATCAATAACGCCGGCTTTAAACAGGTTTTCGTATTGTTCTGTTCTGGCATTGAAACCAAAATCACCTTTGCCTTCTTTAATTTTTTGCACTACAATTGAACCGTCAACACCGGTATTGGTAGTTAAGATGCGGATGGGTTCTTCCAAAGCACGGCGAATAATGGCCATACCGGTTTGTTCATCAGCAATTTGGCCTTTAATTTTGTTTTCCAATACCTCAATGGCGCGGATGTAAGCAACACCACCGCCGGGAACAATACCTTCTTCAACGGCTGCTCTTGTAGCATGTAAAGCATCATCCACACGGTCTTTCTTTTCTTTCATTTCCACCTCGGTAGCTGCGCCGACATACAATACTGCAACACCCCCGGCTAATTTAGCCAAACGTTCCTGCAGTTTTTCTCTGTCGTAATCAGAGGTAGTATTTTCAATTTGTGCTTTAATTTGATTCACTCTTGCGGTTATATCTTGCTTTTTACCTTTTCCGCCAACAATAGTAGTATTGTCTTTGTCGATGGTAACAGAAGCAGCCTGTCCTAAGTAACTTAAATCAGCATTTTCTAATTTAAATCCTTGTTCTTCGCTTACTACAGTACCTGCAGTTAAAATAGCAATATCGTTCAACATTTCTTTTCTTCTGTCGCCAAATCCGGGAGCTTTTACAGCAGCCACTTTAATGGTACCACGCAATTTGTTCACCACCAATGTAGCCAATGCTTCCCCTTCTAAATCCTCTGCAATTATTAATAACGGACGGCCACTTTGCGCAACTTTTTCAAGTATGTGCAAAATATCTTTCATGGCAGAAATTTTCTTATCATATATTAATATGTAAGGATTTTGCAATTCTGCTTCCATTTTTTCGCTGTTGGTAACAAAATAAGGAGAGATGTAGCCACGATCGAATTGCATACCTTCTACAACATCAACTGTAGTATCGGTTCCTTTGGCTTCTTCAACGGTAATAACACCTTCTTTACCTACTTTTAAGAATGCTTCTGCAATTAATTTACCGATGGTTTCATCGTTATTGGCAGAAATGGTAGCCACCTGTTGTATTTTTTTAGAATCGTTTCCAACAGTTTGGCTTTGTGCTTTCAGGTTTTCAACCACTAAGCTAACAGCTTTATCAATACCACGTTTTAAATCCATTGGATTGGCACCGGATGCAACCATTTTTAAACCTTCACTAATAATCGCTTGTGCCAAAACGGTAGCGGTAGTAGTACCATCACCGGCCTGATCGGCGGTTTTGGAAGCTACTTCTTTTACCATTTGTGCACCCATATTTTCAATAGGGTCTTCTAATTCAATTTCTTTTGCAACAGTAACACCATCTTTAGTTACCTGAGGTGCACCGAATTTTTTCTCAATTACAACATTTCTGCCTTTAGGGCCTAATGTTACTTTTACGGCGTTGGCTAATACATCAACACCTTTTTTCATTTTATTTCTTGCTTCAATGTCGAAGAAAATTTGTTTTGCCATCTTTTATTTTTTAAAAGTTTGGAAATATTTTGTTTGAATATTTTTTCGGAAAAGGCTAAGATTCGCAATTAATGCATCATTCGGTAAGCATGTTTGAATGGCTGATGGATTAAACTATCGCCAAAATATCGCTTTCCCGCATAATTAATAAATCTTCTCCTTCAATTTGAATTTCAGTTCCGGCATATTTACCATATAAAACGGTATCGCCTACTTTTACGGTTAAAGGTTCATCTTTTTTACCGGCCCCGGCAGCAACAATAGTTCCTTTTTGGGGTTTTTCTTTTGCAGTATCAGGAATGATAATTCCACCTGCTGTTTTTTCTTCTGCCGCAGCAGGCTTAACAATTACCCTGTCATGTAGTGGAGTAACGTTTACTTTTTTAGCCATACGTTATAGATTTTTAGTTGTTAAAAGAAAACTGATTTTAATGAAACGTTACTTGCTATTTTTATGCCACCGCGACATAACAAGTCAAATTTGCAGACTTTGCCTATTTTCTTTTCAGTAAATTTCCCAGCTTGGCAGCAATCTTTGGTTAAGTAACCTTCATGAAATAAACTAAGTGTCAAAATTTCACGCCCTAACCCATTTATTATCGACTGCCCGGATAAAAGAAAAAAAACTTTTTTTCAATCCAAATGAAATCACAATTCGTAAGTGTCATTAAACTGTCATTTATGAAAACAACAAAAATACTTCGTATAGGGGCCATTACCCTTTCTGTTTTAGTGGTTGTTTTATTTGTTCACATTTATTGGGTGACCCGGCCCCAAAAAATAGATGTAAACAGCATTGCAATGGCGCGGATAGATTTTAAAACGCCATTAACCGATCAACAAGGTGCCGCCATTACCGAGTGGTTGTATGCCCAAAAAGGGGTTTCACATGTTTTATGTAATACTAAAACCAGGATTGCAGTGTTTACCTTTTATCCTGCTCAAATAAATGCCACTCAATTAACGGCGCAATTATCAAAATCAATGGCACTACCGGCCAGCCGTTATTTACCTTCTTCGGAAGAAATGGCTTCCGGTTGTCCGGTATTGCCTAATTCAACTGAGAAAAAGCTGGTGCAAATGGTTCAATCTGTTTTTTAATCATTCTTAAACAATAAAAATTCAACACAATGAAAAAAGTACAAACCGTATTTCTGGTAACCGCATTTTTTGCAGCCATCGCTTTATTGGGCAGTTCGTGTAAAAAAAGTGACACCACACCGCCTATGATGACAAAAACTTTATATGATTCATTAGGTGGAACAACAATGGTACCTGATCCGGCAGTTCAGGGTGCCATGATTGAAAAAGGGCGTTTGGGTATTCGTTCGGTAGTTGATAGCGCCATTTTTGTAATTGCTGCCGATACAAACATTAATGTCTACTTTAAAGTGTTGTTACAGGAAGTTTCATCCGGAAATTTGAGTGGATTTAAGGCTTTGAGCAAGAATTTAACTGATTTTTTCTGTGTAGGCACCGGTGCTAAAAACTTTACTTATGGTGGGAAAGATATGGTATCTGCCCATAATCCTGCCACCAATCCACGTATGAATGGCAAAGCAATGAACGATGATTTTGATTCATTTATTAAGGATGTGGTTGTGGCAGCCAAGAAAAATGGATTACCCGATTATTTGATTGCAAGATTAGGTACCATTATTAATTCACTGCGTTCGCAAGTGGTGCAGGCATAAAACATAGTTGGTACTATAGTTATGTAAATTTTGCGAGGTAAGTTCGCTATTTCCGGGGAAGGATAATAGCGGACTTTTTTTATACCTATATTGTAATATTGTAAAAGTGTACATCTGTTACTCAATCACATTTGGAAACTACGTATAAACCATTACTTTTGCTGCCACTAAAACAGTTCTTTCAGCAATGATTAGCAGACGAAATATACGTGTTAAAGTAATGCAGTTACTCTACATTATTGAGAGTGCAAAAGATCCTGAGTGCTTTAAAAATCCGGTACAACAACTTGAAAATAATTTTAAAAAAACCGGCGAACTCTTTGTTTACCTGCTTTATTTTTTAACCGAAGTTGCAAAGTATGCAGAGCAGGATGCTCGTTTAAAAGCCAGTAAAAATATTACCAGTTTTGAAGATTTGAATGTCAATACTAAAATTGCAGGAAATCAAATCCTGTGGAATATTTTAGAATTACCAGCCATTCAGGAGGCCATCAAATCCAATCAACCAGATAAAATGATTGACAGGGAACTGGTAAAGAAAATTTATCAGAATATGATCGTCTCTTCAGAGTATAAAACCTATATTCTGGAACAAGGTCGCGATTTAAAGAAGGAAAAAGCCATTTTACTCTATATTTTTAATCAGTTCATTTTACCGAATGAAGATTTTGAAGCACATGTAGAGGATTATTTCCCCAATTGGCAGGATGATGGCGATATGATGATGCAATTCATTACAGAAATCATTCAAAAACCGGCGGCAAGCAATTTTCCGCAATTATTATCAGAAGATAAATGGAAATTTGCCAAAGATTTGCTGATGACAGCCATAGAAAAAAAAGATTTTACATTGAGCATCATTAAACCCAAATTAAATAATTGGGATGCAGAAAGAATTGCATTATTAGATATGATTATTATGCGTTTGGGTGTATGTGAATTTCTTTATTTTGAAACCATTCCAACCAAAGTAACCATTAATGAGTACATTGATATTGCAAAAGAATATAGTACGCCGCAAAGCGGCCATTTTGTAAATGGCATTTTAGATTCTATTCACAAAGAGCTGGTGTTTGTAGGTAAAATTGAAAAAGTAGAATTTAAATCCGGGCAATAATACATTTGCAGCTATGAAATTATTCCCATTAGTTACTATAACCTTATTGTTCTTTGCTATATTCGCCTGCAGTACGCATCATAAAGAAGCGAATACCGATATGAAAGCAGCATTAGATACTGCTCATTATACAACGGTAAAATGGTTAGATAGCACGGTTCAGTTTGGCGGTATACCTAAAGGTGAACATATTACGGTGCGTTTTCGGTGTAAAAATACCGGTAATGAACCATTAATATTGGTGAATGTAAGGTCTGAATGCGGTTGTACAGTAACCAGTTATACAGAACATCCCATAATGCCGGGTTCTGAAGGGTTAATTGAAGCAGCGTTTAACAGTGAACATGTGCCGGTGGGAAATGTGCGTAAAACGGTTATTGCCAATACCAATACCAAAAATGGAACGGAACATTATTTGTTTTTTGAAGGGCAGGTTATTGCAGATAGTGTTGCCAACCATTAACCATTACTTTGTATCTATTTAATCAATTATAAAACAGAATCACATGTTCAATGTTATTTTAATGGCCGGTAATCCACAGCAGGGTGGTGGATCTATTCAATTGTTTTTAATGATTGCCATCATTGCCGTATTTTACTTTTTCATGATTCGTCCGCAGGCAAAAAAAGCCAAAGAGCAAAAAAAATTTATCGATAATCTGCAAAAAGGGGATAAAATTGTTACACTTGCCGGCATACATGCCACTGTTAACAAGGTAAATGAAGATGGTACCCTGCAAATTGAAGTAAACCCGGGCAGCTATTTAAAAATTGAAAAATCTGCCATTAGTATGGAATGGACAGCAGCACTGAATAAAGCAACTGCAGTTGCCGAAAAAAAATAATTAATTTAAGTAAGTAAAACCCGGCTGTGCAAACATGGCCGGGTTTTTTATGCAATTATATCAAAAGAGAAATACTAATTTTAACCATGCTTAAAATAGGGTTAACAGGAGGAATTGGTAGTGGTAAGACAACCGTTGCAAATATTTTTAAAGTATTTGATATACCCGTGTTGGATGCAGATACTGTTGCAAAGGAATTAATGGAGAAAGATATTACAGTTGTTACTGCCATTCGTAAAGTTTTTGGCAATGAAGTGTATCTGCATGGAAAATTAAACAGAGCTTATTTAGCTGGAATTGTTTTTAAGGATGAAAATAAGTTACATGCCCTAAATGCTATTGTACATCCGGCAACCATTGCTTTTTCCCAACAATGGATGGCACAACAGCAATCTGCCTACGTAATTAAAGAAGCTGCTTTGTTTTTTGAATCGGGGTCAGATAAGGAAATGGACTATATGGTTGGGCTTACAGCCCCTTTGGAATTAAGAATTGCAAGGGTAATGAAAAGAGATAAAACCACAAGATCTGCCGTACTGGCACGGATGAATCAACAAATGGATGAAAATGAAAAATTAAAACGCTGCCAATTTGTACTGCAAAACGATGAAACACAACTACTATTGCCACAGATAATAAAATTACACAGCCATTTTTTAGCATTAGCAAAAACAACTGTGTAATTCAGAAGTATAATGTTCCAATTGGATTGTTTAAAATATGTATTTGAATGCCCGGGAAATAAAAGGAATGACCAATGTTGCAAATCCGCCTGTTATTCCTGCATAACCCATAAACTGCATACGAAATGCATCATTATAAATTGGAATTGCAAACTTGTTGCCAATATGGCTGGCAGCTATAAAAAGAAAAATGGTTAATACTCCAAAACCAATCATATAAATAGCGGCACCGGCCATTTTAAAATTTACAAACAAGAAATGGTATATTAAACTGGCAATAATCATAAACAACATGGAAGAGAATATGATTGACGAAACATTTACAATTTCTGAATAAGTAAAATTGGTTAATGAACGCAATAAAAAATCGTAAAACAGATTGAAAATTGTTAACAGATAACCTGCCAAAACGCCTACTGATAAATGTTTTGAGAGTGTGGTTTGTTGATATGTGTACTCCATACATTAATTTTTAAAATTGATTGACATGCTGTTTATTTTGTAAAATTAAAGAATGTGCCGCTGCTTTTAAAATTAAAATGTGCTAAGCTATACATTTACTTTACAATAAGGTAACACCATCTTTTTAATTTCCCTTCAAAATCAAATGGTGTTGTGGCTCTTGTAATGTCTTTAATAGCAGCTGCTTTAATATTGTCCTTATCTATCACAAATCGGGTAAAATTGGTGCTGAAATATATTTTACCGCCTGTGGGTAATGCAGTCAGCACATCATTCAATAACTCCACATGATCACGTTGTATATCTAAAATATCCTTCATTCTTTTGCTGTTACTAAAAGTGGGCGGATCCATGATTACCAAATCAAAACTGTTGGGTGGTAAAGTTTTTAAGTATTGTTTTACATCAGCATGTATAAAATGAAATGCGTCTGCATTTTTCAATCGGTTAATCGAAAAGTTATCCTGAGCCCATTGTAAATATGTTTTCGATAAATCAATCGTTGTAACACTTGCAGCTTTTCCTGCTGCCGCATACACTGAAAAAGAACCGGTATATGCAAATAAATTCAAAACACGTTTGTCACCAGCCTCGTTGCGAACCATTTGGCGGGTAATGCGGTGGTCTAAAAACAAGCCGGTATCTAAGTAGTCGGTTAGGTTTACTAAAAATTTTAACCCATTTTCTGTAACAGTAAAATATTGTTTGGTATCGCCTGTTTTTTCATATTGATTGTTTCGGTTGGCCTTTCTTTTGCGTTCTTTAATGTAAATATTTTCGTTGGCTATCCCAAGATATTTGCTTATCAAAGCAACACAAGCCTCTAACCATTCCGTATGCTGCTCCTCTGTCATCTGGTGCCTGCGCTGGTATTCGGCTAAATACACTTTATCCTCATACAAGTCAATACAAAAAGGGAATTCAGGTAAATCATGATCATAAACTCGCCAGCAGGTAATATTTTGTTTTTTTGCAATTTTATATTTGTGTTTAAAAACCTTCATCAAGCGGTTTTCAAACATTGCAGCTTTTTGAGGTGAAAGAATGGGGTTGAATGGCTGATCGTTCGGGGTATCCATATTGGCCAAAATTAAGTGCATTGCCAAATATTTGTCCGAAATTTTTCTACGGCAGCGTTGTTGAATAATGATGGGAACGTTGCAGTGTGCGACGCAACCGGTGTTTAATAGCATTACAAAAGCTGGCTACCAAATTATCTGATTCTTCATGAAGTGCTTTGGAATAAAAACTACCTTTGCGCCCAATATGAAGTCAAAAACACTGAAACAAAATAAAATCAACATTATTACGCTGGGGTGTAGTAAAAATCTGGTGGATAGTGAGGTGCTGAGTGGGCAGTTATCGGCCCAGGCTATTCCCGTAGTGCATGAAAATACTAAAACCAACCATAATATTGTGGTGGTAAATACCTGCGGTTTTATTGATAAAGCCAAAGAAGAAAGTATTGATACAATTTTAAATCAGGTAGAATTAAAGCGCAGGGGAAAATTAGACAAAGTATATGTAACCGGTTGCCTGAGTGAACGTTACAGAAACGATTTGGAAAAAGAAATACCCGAAGTAGACGCCTGGTTTGGAACCATGGAACTGCCATTAATTTTAAAACAATTAGGTGCCGATTACAAATCTGAATTATTGGGCGAACGCTTATTAAGTACGCCAAAACATTATGCCTATCTTAAAATTAGTGAGGGCTGTAACAGAACTTGTGCTTTTTGTGCCATACCCCTTATGCGGGGCAGCCATGTTAGCAAACCCATTGAAGCCATTGTTGCAGAAGCAGAAACCTTGGTTAAAAAAGGTGTTAAAGAAATTATGCTGATTGCGCAGGAGTTAACTTATTATGGCTTAGATATATACAAAAAACGTTCATTGCATGTTTTACTGAAGCAACTGGCCGATGTGAAAGGGTTGGAATGGATTCGGCTGCATTATGCATATCCCAATAAATTTCCGTTGGAAGTGTTGGCTGTAATGCGTGAAAAGAAAAATATTTGCAATTATTTAGATATGCCCTTGCAGCATGCCAGCAATAACATGCTAAAGGCCATGCGCCGAAACAGCACTAAAGAAGAAATGAGTGCATTGATTAAAACCATACGGCAGGAAGTACCGGGTATTTGTTTGCGAACAACGTTAATTGCCGGATTTCCGGGAGAAACGGAAGAAGATGTAACAGAACTGAAATCTTTTCTGGAAGAGCACCGCTTTGACAGAGTTGGAATTTTTACATACAGCCATGAAGAAAATACCGGCGCTTATACTTTAGAAGACAATATACCTGCTGAAGTAAAACAACGAAGAGCACAGGAAATAATGGAAGTGCAGCAGGAAATTAGTCTGGAAAAAAATCAGGAAAAAGTAGGGTGGATATTTAAAGTATTGATTGATAAAAAAGAAGCAGGCCGCTATATAGGCAGAACAGAGTTTGATAGTGTTGAAGTGGATAATGAAGTAATTATAGCAACTGATCAAAAACTTTCTGTTGGAGAATTTGTTAACGTACGTATTACAAAAGCGTATGATTATGATATAGAAGGGGAACTGGTGTTGTAAAATGAATTTGAATGATTGAGCAGTTTGCCCTCATCAATTTTTTTAAATAGTAACAAGTATTCATACATGGAAGCACAGTATAGTTATTTACCTATTGAGTCCACCGGTTTTTTTTCTAAAATTGCAGTAGAGTATGTTCAACAACATGAAGGTTTAAGCCCTTTTTATCGACACTCCGTTTCAATAGAAGGCATTCAGGCAGCCATTCAGGCGCGGCAACAAACTATCAATCATCGCCAATTATTGTATGATGTTTTAGTGGAACAATCTGCAGGTTTATCACTTACAACTCTGCAGCAAAATAACTTGCAGGCTATTCTGAGTGAAAATACCTTTACCATTACAACGGCCCACCAACCCAATATTTTTACCGGCCCATTGTATTTTATTTACAAAATTATACATGCTATTCAGCTGGCTGATTATTTAAAAGTACAATTACCCCAATATCATTTTATTCCATTTTATTATATGGGTAGTGAAGATGCTGATTTGGATGAATTAGGGACAATTACAATTGATGGGAAACAACTTACCTGGCAAACCAAACAAACAGGTGCAGTAGGCAGGATGAAGGTAGATCAGTCTTTTCTGCAACTGATAGCGGAAATAAAAGGACAAATTGATGTATTGCCACATGGTAAGCAATTAAGCACTTTATTCGCCAATGCTTATACGTTAGGTAAAACAATACAGCAGGCTACTTTGGAACTGGTGCATACTTTATTTGCTAATTTTGGTTTGCTGATATTAATACCCGATAATGCCCGTTTAAAAAAAGTATTTGAACCGGTTATCATTAAAGAATTGTCCGAACAATTTTCGCATCAGGCAGTGGAAGCTACTATCCGCGAAATGCAGCAGCATTATCCCATTCAAACGCAAGGGCGCACCATTAATTTATTTTATTTGATGGATACCTATCGGGAACGTATTGAATGTGAAAACAATGTATTTGTTGTAAAAAAAGCCGGCTTGCAATTCAGTAAAGAAGCCATATTGGAAGAACTGCAGCAGCATCCCGAACGATTTAGTGGAAATGTTATTTTAAGGGGGTTATTTCAGGAAACTGTGTTACCCAATATTGTTTTTATTGGTGGCGGTGGCGAATTGGCTTATTGGTTAGAATTAAAGCGGGTTTTTGAATCGGCAGGCGTGCCTTATCCTATGTTATTGTTACGCAATTCGTTTGTTTTAATACAAGAACGTCAGTTGGAAATATGGCGTTCGTTGCAATTTAGTGTAGAAGATTTATTTAAACCGGTATTGCATTTGCAAAATGAATATGCAAAAAGACATAGCGATTATTCTTTATCATTAAATGATGAGATAGCGCAAATCAGAGCTATTTATGCGCTCATTTCGGCGCATGCTGCTAAAGCAGATAGTGCTTTAACTACACATGTTCAGGTATTACAGCATCGGGCCATTGAAAAAATTGAACAATTAGAGAAAAAGATGGCAAGAGCAGAAAGGCGAAAATATGCAACTGATATGCAACGAATTGCCAACATTAAAACACAATTATTTCCTAATAATAATCTGCAGGAGCGTGTGGAGAATTTTTCTGTATTATATGGAAAACATGGCCCTGAATTATTTCATCATATTTATGCAGCTTCAAAATCATTTGGGCAGCAAATGGGCATTATTGCAATGTCTTAAATATCAAACTGATTTACCCAGTCTGATTTTATTTTAGAAATTTTTTCTTTTATTTCCTGTTCTAACTGAATTTTATATTGTTCTACCAAAGTACCTGTAATGGGTTCAAAAGTACCAATTATTTCTGCGGCCAAAATACCGGCATTTTTTGCAGCATTTAAGGCAACTGTGGCTACCGGCACACCGTTGGGCATTTGGAGAATGGATAAAATAGAGTCCCACCCATCTATTGAGTTAGATGATTTGATGGGTACGCCAATAACCGGCAATGGCGTAATGGCAGCCAGCATACCGGGTAAATGAGCAGCTCCGCCGGCGCCTGCAATAATAATTTTTAATCCCCTTTGTTTTGCTTTTTGTGCATACTCAACCATGCGCAGCGGTGTTCTGTGTGCCGAAACAATGGTTAATTCAAATGGAATTTTAAATTGTGTCAATATATCTGCAGCAGCCTGCATTACGGGCAAATCGCTGTCGCTTCCCATTACAATACCTACTTTAATGTTTCCTGTTTCCATATCATTTTTTTTATACTGCAATTTGTAATTGCCGTTTATATAGTTGAATGGTGTTTTCAAAACCCAAATACAATGCATCGCAAATTAAGGCATGGCCAATGCTCACTTCATCCAAATGCGAAATATGTTGCCTGAAATAGTGAAGGTTATATAAATCTAAGTCGTGCCCTGCATTAATACCCAAACCTAAGGTGGACGCTAATTTTGCAGCTGACTGATAAGGTTGAATAGCCATTTCCTTTTTTCCTGCAGCAAATTCACGGGCATACATTTCTGTATACAATTCAATTCTGTCGGTATTGGTTTTGGCTGCGGCTTCTACCATTTTTAAATCCGGGTCTATAAAAATTGATACCCGGATTCCTGCCTTTTTAAATGTGCCGATGATATCTATTAAAAAATCTTTGTGTTGAATCGTGTCCCAGCCATGGTCGCTGGTTAATTGTTTTGTGGCATCGGGTACTAATGTTACCTGATCTGGTTTAGCAGCCAGCACCAGCTCAACAAACTTTTGTTCAGATGGGTTTCCTTCTATATTAAATTCAGTAGTAATTACTTTTTTAATATCCAACACATCCTGGTAAGTAATATGCCGTTCATCAGGTCGCGGATGCACAGTAATACCTTCTGCACCAAAAAGCTGTGCATCGATAGCTACTTTGACTACATTGGGATTATTGCCACCCCTGGCATTGCGTAAAGTGGCAAATTTATTAATATTGACACTTAACCGTGTATTCATACAACTGAGTTATTTTATGCAAAGTAATTATAAAAAATGCAATGCCGCAATATTGGTCAGTATTGAATATTTTCTTTAATTATGTTGAAAGTAAAGAAGTTGAATTACTGTATGGTTCATTTGAAAACTACAGTAACTTCGCATAGAACTTTGTAAAAGAGCAATTGTTCTTACTGTTATGTCGTATGCCACATTAGAAGCCTGCATCAATGATTTAGAAAAAAATGGTCACTTAGTGCGTATTAAAGAAGCCGTAGACCCCAATTTGGAGATGGCTGCTATTCATTTAAGAGTGCATGCTGCAGGTGGGCCGGCATTGTTGTTTGAAAATGTAAAGGGTACACCGTATAGAGCTGCTTCCAACATTTTTGGAACAGTGGAAAGAAGTAAATTTATTTTTCGAGATACTTTTCAATTGGTACAACAGTTAATTGAGCTGAAAGATAATCCCATTAAAGCACTACAATCACCTTTTAAATATTTATACACCGGATGGGCTGCATTGAAAGCATTGCCCTTAAAAAATCCCATTCTAAAGCCGGTATTAGCTAATCAAATTCAAATCAGTGATTTGCCGTTAATACGGCACTGGCCCAATGATGGCGGGGCATTCGTTACGCTTCCGCAAGTGTATACGGAAGATGTTGAACAACCTGGCATTATGCATGCTAATCTTGGCATGTACCGCATTCAATTAACAGGGAATGATTATGTATGGAATAAAGAAATTGGGTTGCATTATCAATTACACAGAGGTATTGGTATTCATCAAACAAAAGCCAATGCAAAAGGCGTTCCATTAAAAGTAAGCTGTTTTGTGGGTGGCCCGCCGGCACATAGTTTGGCAGCAGTAATGCCATTACCAGAGGGCATAAGCGAAATGGTTTTTGCAGGGGCATTGGGTGCCAGAAGATTTCGTTATACCTATGTAGATGGATTTGCCATTAGTACTGATGCTGATTTTGTAATTACGGGTGAAGTAATGCCGGGAGAAAACAAACCGGAAGGACCATTTGGTGACCATTTAGGTTATTATAGTTTGAAACATCCATTTCCTGTAATGAAAGTGCATAAGGTATTTGCAAAGAAAAATGCCATTTGGCCATTTACGGTTGTAGGCAGGCCACCACAGGAAGATACCAGTTTTGGAGCATTAATTCATGAACTTACCGGTAATGCTGTTACAAAGGAAATTCCGGGTGTGCGTGAAATTCATGCAGTGGATGCTGCAGGTGTACATCCATTGTTGCTGGCTATTGGCAGCGAAAGATATACGCCATTTAATCCTGCCAGAGAGCCTGCGGAAATTTTAACCATTGCCAATCATATTTTGGGAACCGGCCAATTGAGTCTGGCTAAATTTTTATTCATTACTGCTGATGATACCAAACAGTTAACTACATCTAACGTACCTGAATTTATGCAGTTTGTAATGGAGCGAATTGATTTTACCCGGGATGTGCATTTTTATACCAATACCAGTATTGATACATTGGATTACAGCGGAGCAGGATTCAACAAAGGCAGTAAGGTAGTATTTGCTGCATACGGAAATCCAATTAGGCGCTTATGCACTGAGGTGCCTGTTCAATTAAAAGAACTCCATTCTTTTGAAAATGCGCAACTGGTAATACCCGGGGTTATTGCCATAACAGCACAGCCTTATACAGATACAGATGCAGCAAAACAAACTTTAGAAATTTTAGAAACACAACTCAAAGAGAGATGGAATACATTGTCTGATGTGGCTTGTATTGTATTCTGTGACAGCAGTGTATTTACTGCGGCTACCCTCAACAATTTTTTGTGGGTTACCTTTACGCGTTCCAATCCATCGCATGATATACATGGTATTGGTGCCTTTATTGAAAACAAACATTGGGGTTGCAAAGGACCATTGGTAATTGATGCACGCATTAAACCACATCATGCTCCTCCGGTTGAAGTATTGCCGGAAATCCAAAAAAAAATCGATCCGATTTTTGCAAAAGGCGGAAGTTTATATGGAATTGTATAAGCTGTTACAATAATATGCCTCTTAAAAAAAGATAGGCTACACTGAAATAAATAATCAGACCGGTAACATCCACCAATGTTGCCACAAAAGGCGCGGAAGAAACTGCAGGGTCGGCCCCCAATTTTTTAAGCAGCATAGGCAACATTGAGCCGGATAGGGTTCCCCATAAAACTACTCCAATTAAACTTACCCCAACCGTAAATCCAATTAACAACCAGTGGGTACCATATAAGTTCTGAATAATGCCATGCTGCATTAAAACATGCCAGGATGCAATTCTGATAAAACCAATGAGTCCCAAGATACTTCCTAAAATAATTCCACTGCTAATTTCTCTGCGCATTACCCGCCACCAGTCGGTTAAAGAAACTTCGCCCACTGCCATTGCCTGAATAATAAGGGTAGAGGCCTGCGAGCCGCTGTTGCCGCCACTCGACATAATGAGTGGAACAAATATGGATAAAACAACAGCTTTTTCAATTTCATCGGCAAAATAGGCCATCGCTGTTGCAGTTAGCATTTCACTTAAAAATAAAACGATAAGCCATCCTACTCTTTTTTTGATGAGTTTTAAAAAAGAGATATCCAAATAAGGCTCATCTAATGCCTCCGTTCCACCTATTTTTTGTATGTCTTCACTAAATTCTTCATTGGTTACCCAAAGTATATCATCAATGGTAACAATACCCAATAAAATATTATTGTCATCCACTACCGGTAAAGCTACCCGGTTATTCATTTTAAAAATTTTACCGGCATATTCCTGATCGTCATGTACATTCAATGTAATGACTCTTCCATCCATAATTTCTGAAACCAAAGCGTTGGGTACTGCCAATAAAATATCCTTAATACGTATATCATCTAATAATTCCCCTTTGTGGTTAATGACATAAATCACATCAATGGTTTCGCTATTCTTGGCAAATTTTCGGATAGTAGCAAAAACTTCTTCTATGGTATTGTATTCATATACATACACATAGTCGGGTGTCATTAAGCGGCCTACAGAATCTTCCGGATAACCTAATAAAGCCAATGTAATTTTTCTTTCTTCTGGATTGAGTAGTTTAATTAAATCGCGAATAATATGATTGGGCAATTCTGCTAAAAAAGCAGTTCTGTCATCGGGTGGCAATTCATTCAGTAATTCAGCAGTTTTGGCAGGTGGTAAGGTTTTAATAATGTCTTTCTGTTGCGCAATATCTAAAATTTTAAAAACATTGATGGCTCGGTGAATAGACATGTTAGAGAGGATGGTAGCCTCTTCATCCGGAAATTGGTTTACCAATTCAACAACATCGCTGATATGCAGGTTATTTAAAAAATAGGAAAGCCCTTCTTTGTTATCAGATTGCAAATAATGCAAGAATTGGTCTTCTTTGGAAATATTTTTTTTTGAAATTTCAGCCATATTGCAATTTAAGCCTTTAACAGAGGAAGAAAAAATTTGAGATACTGAATTCTGCTAACTTCGCCTGCATTAGTGAATAAGAAATGATATTACCAGATTTAATCATAGCACCCTCCCCAAAAGGAGGGAGAGGAGTATTTGCTTTAGCCGTTATACCATCCGGAACCATTATTGAAATTTCACCGGTGTTGGTTTTTAGTAAACAGGAACGTTTGATTGTAGAGCAAACTTTGTTATATAATTACATTTTTGAGTGGGGTAGGTCGCGGAAGCTGGCAGCATTAGGGTTAGGCTATCTATCTTTATACAATCATGATTATGATGCTAATGCTGATTATACGATGGATTTTGAAAGCGCATTAATGACGATTACTACTGTAAAAAAAATTAATAAAGGCGATGAGATTTTTATTAATTACAATGCAAATCCAAATGATACAACAAAAATTTGGTTCGATGCAAAATAATTTGATACAGTTATAAAAAGGGGCTGTAAGAATACAGCCCCGTAATTCACCAAAACCCAACTATAAAAAAATTACCAATACTTATAGCCAATTAATCGTGCTAATTCAATTTTAGCCAGGCATAATTGGTATTCATATTGCAATCTGGTTAAAGCAGCCCTTTGCACGTTGGTACTGGCATTGGTTAACTCTAAATTGGTGCCTGTACCATTTAAAAACCGGGAAGCGGCTAATTTTTCTGCATATACAGCTTCTTCAATTTGTCCGGTTGTATTTTGAATTCGTTCCATATTACTTTTAATATCGGTAAGGGCTTGCTGTATATCTTTTCGATAATTATTATTTAATGTTTCCTGTGCCAATTCATTTTGTTTTACAATATTTTGTGCCAGTTTAACCTGCTGTTTGGTTTTACCGCCATTATAAATAGGAATGGTGATTCCAACACCTGCAACATAATTAAAACGGGGATTTTCAACTTCAGGAACATATCCATTTTTGTAACCTGCTGCTGCCTGTAAACCTACTATTGGTTTATTGGAAAGTTTGGCAATATTTACATCGCTTAAAGCCTCTTTTATTTTATCTTTCATAATAACAAAATCCATATTGGTGGCTTGTGCAATGCTGATTAAATCATCAATATTATTGGTAGCTGTTAAATCAAAATCGAATGTTGTTCCATTTTCAAAATTGGTGCCGGTAGTATATGCCAGTAAATTTAGTTGCTTTTGTAATGAATTTAGAAGATCAACTTTTCTGTTTTGTTCATTATCAATTGCGGCTTGTATATTCATTACATCAATTTTAAGTGCATCGCCATTTTTTAATTTTGCATCTACTATTTTTTTATTGTCATTTAAAAACTTTAAAACACTATCCTGAATTGCAATTGCTTTTTTCAAATAAACCATATTATAATAAATAATGGAAACCTGATTGGCTAATTGCGATTTTACATTTGCAAGATTATGTGTGGCAGTTTGCAATTCATCTTTCGATTTTTCAATATTGGCTTTCAATCTTCCAAAATCAAATAATGCATATTGCGCATTCATACTGGCATTCATACTGTTAACAGGCGCAAACTGAAAATCGGTACCACCTAATGGGATGGTGATTTTTGGTTGTACATATGCATAACTGGCATTACCGGTAATTTCCGGCATATTATTCAGTTTGGTAAGTTCTAATTTTTGTTGTGCAGTACTAATGGTATTATTTACTTCTTTTACTTTGGGATAAAAAGTAAAAGATTGATTAATCAAATTTTTTAATTCTGTGTTTACCTGCACTTGTGCCTGGCAAAAAACAGCTATTAAAGTAAATAATATTAAAAAATTATATTTTTTCATCTTTCCTTATTTTAATTCAATTGTTATGGTACGTTTAAACAATACTGGATGTTGACTTAATGCGCTTCACTGGCTGCTTTCATCATCGCTGCTTTCTCTGCTGCATTTTGTTTTTTTACTCTTAAAAATGCCACTAAAGGAATTACCATTACAAAAAATATAGCAATTAATCTAAACGTATCCAGATAAGCTAAGTAATAGGATTGCCTTTCTACTGAAGCATTGATAAAACCATAAGCCTGATGGGTTGCATCCTGTAAACTGGCGCCTGTTTTACTGATTAAATCCTGTGCAATGATTTGCACACGCTGTAATAGTAAAGGAGAACCTGATGGCATATTACTTACCAAATCACTCCTGTGTTGTGCATATTGGTGTGATATATAATTGTTGGCCATGGCAATACCAAATGCGCCACCTAATTGCCGGATCATATTATTTAATGAAATACCTGCAGCATAATCTTTGGGTTCAAGTCCGGCTACTGCCTGATTAATAAGTGGTAATTGTACCATTGAAATGCCAATTGCTCTCAATAATAATGGTACAAAGAAGTCCCATTTACCTACATCCGAACTTACTTCTGAGGTTAATACACTATAAGCTGCAAACAGTAAAAAACCTGCTACAACAAATGGAATGGGTGATACGCCTTTACTCATTATTTTTCCTACAATGGGCAGCATTACGACAGCAGCAAGTGTAGGGGGCAGTAGTGAAATGCCGGTATCGTATGCAGTAAAACCCAATATACGTTGTGCCAATACCGGATATACAAATACAGAAGTAAATAATCCCAATCCTGCAACGAAAGTAAAAATGGTGGTAAATGCCAGATTACGATTACCCAATACCCTTAAATTAACAGCAGGTTCTTTAATACTTAACTCATAAATAATAAAGCCTATTATACCTACCACTGCAATAACAGAACATATACGTATGGCAGAACTACTAAACCAATCATCTGCTTCACCCCGTTCCAATACAAATTGTAAACAGCCAATACCTGCTGCCAGCAATAGTATACCGTTGTAATCGATATGTATGGATTTTTTCTTTTTCCCTTCGCCTTCCTTTTTTTCAATAAAGTAGAAAGTAAGCATGGTAGCAATAATGCCAATAGGAATATTAATCATAAAAATCAGAGGCCAGGAAGCGTGGTCTATAATATATCCGCCAAGTGTTGGCCCCAGCGTTGGCCCCAGTACAATACCCATCCCAAACAATCCGGAAGCAATTGGGCGATCCTGTGGTTCAAATGCATCAAATAAAATGGCTTGGGAGGTAGATAGTAGCGCTCCACCTCCAATGCCCTGCACAAAGCGCCAAGCAATAATTTCAACCAGCGAGGAAGATTGGGCGCACATGTACGATGCTGCTGTAAAAATGATCATGGATACCAGATAATAATTTTTACGGCCAAAATATTCGGCTAAAAATCCGGTTAGGGGAATAATAATTACGTTTGCTATGGCATAAGAAGTAATTACCCAGCTAATATCTTCTATACTTACGCCCAAACTTCCACTCATATCATTTAAAGCCACATTTACAATAGATGTGTCAATTAATTCCATTACGGCTGCTGTAACGGTAGTTAACACAATAATGGTACGGGCAAATCCTTTTGGTGTAGCCATGAATTTTTTTTATTTGTTATTAGCAACTACATATACACTTAAACCGGCCCTCAATAAATCTTTGAATTGATCAATATTGTCGAAATTTATTTTAACAGGCACACGTTGGGTAACTTTTACAAAGTTGCCGCTAGAATTATCTGGAGGAAGCAAGGCAAATTTGGCACCTGTAGCATCACTTAAATTGGCAATGGTTCCTGTAATTTTTAAATTCGGATAAGCATCTATATTAATTTCAACTCTTTTGCCCCTATATAAATGGCGAAGCTGGTTTTCTTTAAAATTGGCCACTACCCAATAAGTACTATTGTCAACAATCGAAAACAATGGGGTGCCCTCTTGCACAAACTGGCCTTCGCTAACATTTCGTTTGCCAATTTTCCCCGATTGTGGCGCAAAAATTTTAGTGTAAGTTAATTTAAGTTTTTGTTGGTCAATTTTTGCTTGTTGCACAGCAATAGATGCTTCGGCTTTTTCAACTGATGCTCTTAACACAGCCAGTCTGCTATCGGCCGCATTATAATCTCTATGCGAGTTTTGATATTGCTGAAGTGCTGTTTCATAATTGTACTGTGTGTCGTCTAATTGTTTTTTGGTAATGGCTTCAGCTACAAATAAATTTTTATCTCTATTCAAATCCTGTTGCGCTTTCTTCAGTCTTAATTCGCTTAAGTCAATATTCCCTTTGTTTACTTTTAAAGTAACCAATGCATTATTTAAAGTAGCTCTGGCATTTACAATATCTATTTTTGTTTGAGCCAAAGTAGCCTCCATTTCTTTCAGTTGCAACAATAAATCTGCATCATCAATTTCTGCTACCAATTGTCCGGCTTTTACACTGTCATAATCTCTTATATACAATGTTTTAATATAACCTGAAATCCTGGGTAAAACAGGGGTAATTTGCCCCTCAACCTGAGCATCGTCGGTAGTTTCATGGGTTAGTGCAAATTTTATTTTATCGAAAATAAAATACCCTGCTATCAATAAAACCGCAATGAGTATA
The DNA here is from genome assembly GCF_019249625.1 of Hydrotalea lipotrueae. NCBI lineage: Bacteria > Pseudomonadati > Bacteroidota > Chitinophagia > Chitinophagales > Chitinophagaceae > Hydrotalea > Hydrotalea lipotrueae. Next base: position 342,258 of record NZ_JAESDL010000001.1, read on the forward strand.
ATTAATCTGATGGGTGATTTTTTCTTTTGTTCCTGTGCTTGCTGTTCCATGTATTTTGATGATTTATTTTTTATGATTGTAATAATGTAGAATGAACCATTTGTTGAATGTGTGTAACGAGTCGTTTCCTAAAATGTTCATCGGAGTAAGGATTAAAATCTTTATTACTTTCTCTGAAAATATATACACAACAAATTTGTTTCGATTTCAGTACCTGATTAATGGTACCGATAATGCTGGCAAAAAGGAGAGGAGCATCTACCTTTTTAAATACTTTTTTTCGAATACCTTTTTCAATAATTTTTGTAAAATTGTTGATGTTCTGCGTTACTATTTCAATCACTTTCTTATGCAAATCTTTTCGCTGCGAAACCAGCATTTCCTGTTCCATCACCTTATGAAAATCTGGATAGGATAAAAAGCGATCTACATAAGCTTCTATAATTAAATCAATTTTTTCAATTTCACTAAGGTTTTTATCATTTTCCAAATCCTCAATACGACCCCTTATATAACGAACCTTTTCTTCTACTATGGCTTCGAACAATTTCTCTTTTGAACCAAAATAGTAGTTTACCATAGCAAGATTCACTTCTGCTTTCTGTGCTAAATCACGAATTGAAGTGCCCTCAAATCCCTTTTCTGAAAAAAGGGAAATGGCGGTTTGTATAATCAATTCCTTCTTGTCTATACTCATAGTGTAACTATTAAAATGCAAATTTTAAACAAATGTTTGATTTAAACAAACGTTTGATTTATTTTTATCAAATTTTAATGTGTATATCAAAATAATCATGGAATTTTAGGACATTCAAACTAATATGTATACACCTACATCTACATCGTTCAATGCAGCTGATTTTGGTTCTGATTTTTTATGGGGCATTGCCATTGCAGCCGCACAAAATGAAGGTGCTCATAATTTATATGGACGCGGCCCTTCCATTTGGGATCAGTTTGCAATTCGTAGCGGAAAAATTAAGGGGAATGCCAAACCTGATGAGTGTTGCGATTTTTACCACCGTTATAAAAATGATTTGCAGTTGGTAAAACAGATGGGATTTAAAGTATTTCGTTTTTCAATTTCCTGGAGCCGAATTATACCGAATGGAACCGGTTCTGTGAATAAAGAAGGAATTCATTTTTATCATCATGTTATAGATGAATGCATTGCTTTAGGGTTAACACCCTGTATTACGCTCTATCATTGGGATTTACCATTGGCATTACAAAAGGAGGGTGGATGGACTTCTCATTCCTTACTAAAATGGTTTACAAAATATGTTACGGTTTGTATGCACGAATATGGCAACAAAGTAAAGCAGTGGATTATTCTGAATGAACCAATGGGCTTTACCTCATTGGGATATATGCTGGGTAAACATGCACCAGGAAAATCGGGTATACAACAATTTTTTGCTGCTGTACACAATGCAGTATTGGCTCAGGCTGAAGGCGGCAGAATTGTTCGTGCAATGGTGCCGGACGCAATGATTGGAACCACATTTTCGTGCAGTGAAGTTGTACCGGCTTCAGAAAAAAAAGAAGATATTGTGGCATCCAAAAAAATTGATATTTTATTTAACCGATTATTTATTGAACCTGCCTTGGGTATGGGTTATCCTTCGGATGATTTTATTTTAATGGATCGATTGCACCTATATACCAAAGCATGGAAATATACGGAAAGGATGAAATTTGATTTTGATTTTATCGGCCTTCAAAATTATTTTCCCGTTACGGTAGCCCATCAGGCTATGATTCCTTATGTGCAGGCTATTGAGGTGAAAGCTGCCAAACGTAAAGTACCGCATACTGATTTAGGCTGGGAAATTAATGCAAAAAGTTTTTATAATATTTTAAAACAGTTCGCAGATTATCCGAATGTAAATAAAATGATTATAACTGAAAATGGTGCCTGCTTTAAAGATAAACTGCACAATGGTATGATTCATGATGTGCAGCGTATTGCATATTTTAAGAGTTATTTAAGGACACTGTTACAAGCAAAAAAAGATGGAATACCTATAAAAGGATATTATGTATGGACATTAACCGATAATTTTGAATGGTCAGAAGGTTTTCAGGCTCCATTTGGGTTGGTGCATGTTGATTTTAAAACGCAACAACGTACCATCAAAAATTCAGGTTTCTGGTGGCAGCAATTTTTATTGAACACAAATCAATGATTAAAACAATGATTAAAGCAATAATGCAAAACGAGCAACGAAAATTCATTTTAATTTTTCTTTTCATTACTTTTTTTGTTACACAACAAGTAAATGCCCAAAGTATTTGGACTGCAGGTATGAAACGTCCGGATGGGAATACTATAGTATTTAATTTTCAATTAGCTACCCTGCAGCACAAAACCGTTTTGTATCTGTTAAATGGTTCGGATAAATTTTTGGTGGACAGTGTTCAATTCAGAAACGATTCTGTTTTTATACAGATGCCCGTATTTGAATCGCAGTTTAAAGCCAAAGTACTGGCACCTGATTTATGGCAGGGGGTTTGGAAAAAAGGAACCTCTGCAATACCTGTTGAATTACCTTTTACAGCAACGGTTCAACCAGATAAATTTCAACAAACAAGCCCTGCTTCCGCTAATTTATCGGGCAGATGGCAGGTAACATTCACCAGACCCAATGGAACTTTACGGCCTGCCATTGCCGAATTTAAACAAACCGGTAATATTATAACGGGCACATTCTTAACACCCAGTGGCGATTACAGATACCTGAGCGGAATTGTAACCGGCGATACATTAAAGCTCTCTACTTTTGATGGAGGCCATGCTTATCTTTTTCATGCCATTGCTGAAAACGACAGCATTTTAAAAAATGGCTTTTTTTATTCTGATGCTACGGCTACTGAAAAATTTTCTGCTGTTAAAAACAGAAACGCACAATTGCCCGATTCAATTGCTGCCACTTATATGAAACCCGGTGAAACAACATTGCATTTTACTTTTCCCGATTTAAATCATCATCCGGTTTCTTTGCAGGATGCTGCGTTTAAAAATAAAGTAGTGGTTTTGCAAATTATGGGTTCCTGGTGCCCTAACTGCATGGATGAAACACAATTTCTCAGTAAGTTTTATGATGCCTATAAAGATAAAGGCGTTGCAGTAATTGCTTTGGCTTATGAATTGAGTACTGACTTTAACCGATCAAAAGCCAGTCTTGAAAAATTTCAGCATCGGTTTAATGTACAATATCCCATTTTAATTACAGGCGCTGCGGTAAATGATAGTTTGAAAACAGAGAAAACTTTACCGGCTTTACAGTCCATTAAAGTATTTCCAACGCTTATCTTTATTGGTAAAGATGGGAAAGTTGCCAAAATAGATACCGGCTTTTATGGCCCGGGTTCAGGTGAATATTATAAAAAATTTCAGGAAGATTTTGAACATACCATACAATATTTGTTGCAGCAAAATAGTACTACAGAATAATTCTAAGTATTTGTGAAATTTTAAGCAACGGATTGTAACTTTATCTATCAACATTTCCGGGTATATAAAATAATGTAAATAATTATTTCATTCATTCACTAAAACTGTATTGCTATATGAAAACAATTCGTCAATTTTTAATTGCTATACTAATTATTGCAGCACTTACTGCATTGTATATTGGATTTAGCTTAATCAACGATTCCAGTGGCCGTTCATTAGGATTGTCATACGATGATTTACAAGGCACTCCATTTTCATCTTATAGCACACCGGGTTGGTTATTGGTTGTTTTTATTGGCTTGGGAAGCCTGATTGCAGCCTGGAGCTGCATACAGCATATTGCATTTCATCCTATTCTTGTTATGGCAGAAGGAATTATTTTTGCTATTTGGATTATAATACAAATTACCATTACCGGTAACATTAATTTCCCTATTATTTTGTTTGCATTGTTTGCACTTGCCCTTATTTTATTAGGCAATCTGTTACGCAAAAAAATGTTACAACCTACGCACCACCCACCACAAACCCACCAACACAAGCATCGCGGTAAAAAAACAGCTTCACATAAAAAGTAGTTTCACAAAAAAACCGGGTAGTGTCCCGGCTTTTATGCGCTAAAATTGCTTCAACTTTTATTTAAGATAACTTCTTACAAACCATGCCCATTTTTCGTGCATTTTCAACAAACCGGTTAAAAAATCTGCATTTCCCAAATCCTTGTATTCGTCAGAAAATAAAACAATATCGTTGCGTAAACTGCGAATCATGGTTTCGTGATCATTCAACAAATTTTCTAATTGTTTCTTTTGGTTATTGGTATATTCTTCTTCCAATAAGTTGGTTAAGGCTAAAAAATCTTTTAATCTTCCTTCAGCATAATGGCCCAACATTCTTACCCTTTCTGCAATTTCATCAATTATTTCATCAATACCATTGTACATATCCTCATAAAACTTGTGCATTTCCATAAAATTACTGCCTTCAATATTCCAATGACAATTTCGTACTTTGGTGTATAGTACATATTCATCGGCCAATATCTGGTTTAATTTTTTGGCTGCTGATTGTGCATGTTGATCGTTGATTCCAATATTTGCTTTCATAAATTTTATTTTTAATGGTTCCTTACAAATTTATTGAATAAATTGAAATATCTTGTTATAAGATTGCTATATTTTGCAACTATCATTCATTGCAATGGTTATTGTTCAATTTATAACACCGGTGTTTGAGTTTTTTCAAAAAAAAATTTCTCTATTCCAATCAATGCCTTAGCTTTGCAGCGAAATAAAAAACAAATGAATTTAAATAACGTATACATGCATCATCATACACTGCCACCTTTGTAAGCAGATGATGTTTTGTGTTTATACTTTCCATAACATTAGAAGCTTACTCCGGTAAGCTTTTTTTATTTTACAAACCTTGACAAATAGGTGAAAAACAAAAATGATATGCAAAACGAAAAATTAAAATTGGCTATTCAAAAAAGTGGAAGACTACATGATGATTCAATGAAATTATTGAAAGAATGTGGTATTGATATTACCAATGGTGTAAATAAATTAAAAACCGAAGCAAGTAATTTCCCGATTGAAGTATTTTTTCTGAGAGATGATGATATACCGCAATATGTAGAAGATGCTGTTGCAGATATTGGATTTGTTGGTGAAAATGTGGTATATGAAAAAAATAAAAAAGTAGCGGTGGTTGAAAAATTAGGATTTGGTAAATGCCGTTTGTCTATTGCCGTTAAAAAAGGTGATGTGTATGCAGGCCCCGAATATTTACAGGGTAAAAAAATTGCAACCAGTTATCCCGTTTTATTACAACAATACTTACAACAAAAAAATATCGATGCCGAAATACATGAAATTAGCGGCAGTGTTGAAATTGCGCCGGGAATTGGTTTAGCAGATGCTATTTGTGATTTGGTAAGCAGCGGTTCAACTTTATTTATGAATGGATTGGCAGAATCGGAAGTAATTTTAAATTCACAGGCAGTATTAATTCAAAATGAACAATTGCCACAGCACAAACAACAATTACTGAACAAATTATTGTTTCGTATACAGGCAGTAAAAAAAGCTAAGAATAACAAATACGTTTTATTAAATGCACCCAACCATAAATTAACTGAAATCATTGCTTTGTTGCCGGGTATGAAAAGCCCAACGGTACTGCCTTTGGCAGAACAAGGGTGGAGTAGTGTGCATAGTGTATTAAGTGAAAATCAATTTTGGGATATTATTGAACAATTAAAAAATGCCGGCGCTCAGGGCATTTTAGTAGTACCCATTGAAAAAATGATTATTTAAATAAATTTTACCATGCAAGTTTTTGAAAATCCTGCTCCTCAAGTTTGGAAAGAATTATTACAACGTCCCGTTTTTGATAATACCGGTTTACAGGCTACCGTACAAAATATTTTAAAAGAAGTAAAACTAAACGGAGATGCAGCCATACGTTCATTTACACTTTCATTAGATAAAGTTTTATTGGAAGATATAGCAGTGCAGGAAGCTGAGATTGCATCTGCAAGCTTCAAAATAAAACCTGAACTTAAAAATGCCATTCAGGTTGCGGCCAATAACATTACATTATTTCATGAAAAGCAATTACAACCAGTTGAGAAAATTGAAACAATGCCAGGTGTTGTATGCTGGCGTAAATCAGTACCTATTGATAAAGTTGGATTATATATTCCAGGAGGTTCAGCGCCATTATTTTCAACTTTATTGATGTTAGCTATTCCTGCAAAAATTGCCGGTTGTAAAGAAATTGTTTTGTGTACGCCTCCACGTAAAGATGGTACCGTTAATGAAGTAATATTATATACGGCATCCTTACTTGGAATTAAAAAAGTATTCAGTATTGGAGGAGTACAGGCTATTGGCGCCATGGCATACGGCACCAATACCATACCGCAGGTATATAAAATTTTTGGACCAGGTAATCAGTATGTAACCGCTGCTAAGCAATTGATACAACAGGAGGGTGTTGCTATTGACATGCCTGCCGGCCCCAGCGAAGTATGCGTATTGGCCGATGAAACGGCTAATGCAGCATTTATTGCAGCAGATTTATTATCGCAGGCTGAGCATGGACCAGATAGTCAGGTAATGTTGGTAACAACACATGCTTCATTGGTAACCTTGGTCTTGGAGGAAATTGAAAAGCAACTAAAGATGCTGCCTCGTAAAACATTAGCTAAAAAATCTTTGGATAATAGCAAATGTATTGTACTTCAAAAAATGGAGGAAGCCATAGCATTTGTAAATGCTTATGCAGCCGAACATTTAATTCTGCACTGCCGGCAACCGGAACTGATTGCCGAACAAATTACCAATGCAGGTTCTGTATTTTTAGGTGTATTTTCTCCTGAAAGTGTGGGTGATTATGCCAGTGGTACCAATCATACTTTACCTACCAACGGGTTTGCAAAAGCCTATAGTGGCGTAAGTGTAGACTCATTTGTAAAAAAAATTACCTATCAGCAACTAACACAGGATGGATTGGCATTAATTGGCCCATCAGTAGCATTAATGGCAGCGGCAGAAGGATTGGATGCGCACCGTAATGCTGTTCAAATCCGATTAAATACGATGGAATAATGTTTCTCGCAAACGCATAAATTCATAGATCATGTCATTCTCATTACAAAAATTAATTAGAAAAAATATTGCTGCATTAAAACCCTACTCCTCTGCAAGAGATGAATTTAGCGGGGACGCTTCGGTTTTTTTAGATGCCAATGAAAACAGTCTGGGTTCTCCATTACTGAAATGGTATAACCGTTATCCCGATCCGCATCAAAAAAAATTAAAAGCTGCCATTAGCTCTGTAAAATCAGTTCCCGCCTCACAAATATTTTTAGGGAATGGTAGTGATGAATGTATTGATGTACTATACAGAACTTTTTGTGAACCGGGAGTTGATAATGTAATTATTTGCCCGCCTACCTACGGCATGTACGAGGTATCGGCTGCCATTAATAATATTGAAATAAGAAAAGCACCTTTAACAGAGCATTTTCAGTTAGACACCATTCATTTGGAAAATTTGGTAGATATCCATACCAAAATTATTTGGCTTTGTTCTCCCAACAATCCAACCGGTAATTCATTGAATCGGGTTGATATTGAAACCATTCTCAACAATTACAACGGCATTGTTGTAATAGATGAGGCATACATTAATTTTTCGCGCCAAAAATCTTTTATTCAGGAGCTATCCAATTATCCTAATCTTGTTATTCTGCAAACTTTTAGTAAAGCCTGGGGACTGGCCGGTTTACGATTGGGAATGGCCTTTGCACATGAACCGATTGTGGAAATAATGGATAAAGTAAAACCGCCATATAATATCAATCAGGTTACACAGGATTTGGTAACAGATGCATTGCAGGAAGTAGGTATGGTAAATGATATGATTAAAGAATTAGTAGCCATGCGTGGAGCATTGGCCAAAGTGTTTCAACAAATACCGGTGGTAGAGAAAGTGTATCCATCGGATGCTAATTTTTTATTGGTTAAGGTAAAAAATGCATCATCGGTTTATAACTATTTATTAACAAAAGGCATTGTGGTGCGTGATAGAAGTAATGTGCAGCTGTGCGAAGGTTGTTTGCGCATTACCATTGGTACTGAAAAAGAAAACACTTTATTGGTAGATGCCCTTGCAGCCATTGAATAACATTGAATTATTCGCTTCAAAACTAAAATCTTTATCTATCTTTAGAAGCCCAAAAACAATTGAAGCTAATTTCAATCATTTAAAAACTATCTTCTCGCATTTTCTCACTTGTAATATAAAATATATGCGTATGAAAAAATTAATTTTATCATTAGCGGTAACTGCTCTCTCAGTATTGTTTGTTCAGGCGCACAATGCTGTTTACAGTGATTCCACCATACAAAAATCGGGTACTATTGTGCCTGATCCGGATAATGCAGGCCTGATTTTACCCAAAGGATTTGGTGCTTTAAAAGTAACTGATACTTATGGTAAGCCCAGGCATATTGCTGTAACTCCGGAAGGATATATTTATGTAAAATTGGCTCGTTTATTTAACGGCAATGGTATTTATTTACTGAAAGATAAAAATGGTGATGGAAGGGTGGATGAAGGTACCGGTTTTGGAAATTATATAGGTACTGGTATAGCATTGAAAAACAATTACTTATACGCTTCATCCGATGAAAATGTTTATCGTTATAAACTAAATAATCAGCATGAGGTATTAACATCCAATCAACCTGAAGAAATTGTTCATGGGTTATTGAACAGAAGAGAACATGAATCTAAATCCATTACATTAGATAATGATGGCAATATTTATGTAAATGTTGGTGCTTACTCCAATGCCTGCCAGGTACAAGACAGAGTAGCCGGCAGTCCGGGTATGAAGCCCTGCCCCATATTAGATTCTGCCGGAGGTATTTGGCAATTTAAAGCCGATCAACTCCATCAATCTTACGGTAACGGTGTACATTATGCTACTGGTGTGCGTAATACAGTAGGGCTAGACTGGAATACACAAACCAATTCACTGTTTGTTATGCAACATGGTCGTGATCAGTTGCATGATAACTGGCCCAATTTATATACCATACAACAAAGTGCCGAATTACCGGCTGAATGTATGTATGAATTGTATAAAGGTGCGAATGCCGGATGGCCATATATTTATTACGATCAAATACAACACAAAAAAATTTTAGCGCCCGAATATGGTGGCGATGGTAAAAAAACAGCAGGTGAAGATGCCATCAATCCTGTTATTGCGTTTCCCGGTCATTTAGCCCCGGATGGTTTATTATTTTATACCGGAAATATGTTTCCTGAAAAATACAAACATGGCGCTTTCATTGCATTTCATGGTAGTTGGAACAGGGCACCTTTACCACAGGAAGGCTATTATGTAGTATTTGTACCTTTTAAAGATGGAAAGCCTACTGGAAAATGGGAAGTATTTGCAAATGGTTTTGCAGGAAAAGCACCCATCACATCGGCTCGAAATGCACACCGTCCCTGTGGTTTAGCGCAAGGCCCTGATGGTTCTTTATATGTAACCGACGATAATAAAGGTGCCATTTACAGAATTATTTATACCGGTAAGGAATAATGCCATATACATGATAATAGATTTTTTGTAAGACATAAAATATGCTTTACTAAGGATGGGTGCTCATGATGTTTGAAAAAATTACTGAATTCCAAATTATTAATTTTTATACATGTTAAAAAAATATAGTTTTTTAATTATTGGTTTGTTTTTTATTTGGATATTTTCCGCTGCTATCCCCCCATTTCAAAATACAAGCAATAAAGCATCCATGCAGCGCGGAGAAAAAGTGTATAATAAAGTTTGTCTTCCCTGCCATATGGCCGATGGGGGAGGTGTTCCTAATATGAATCCGCCACTCATTCAAACTTCTTATGTACTGGGTGATAAAACAAAATTGATTTCAATTGTTTTGCATGGCATGACCGACAGAGTTGCTATTGATGGTGATTATTATTCGAATAATATGGCACCTCATAATGATTTAACAGATCAACAAATTGCAGATGTACTCACTTTTGTACGCAACAATTTTGGTAACAAAGCCAGTGCCATTACTCCGAGTGAAGTGAGATTAGTAAGATTTAAAAAACAGTAATTACAAATTATTCTTTTCAGATTATATCTCTTCATGCATGAAAAAAATATTATTTATTGATCGTGACGGTACGATTATTAATGAAGTTCCACCCACTTACCAGATAGACAGTTTTGAAAAATTAAGTTTTTACCCAAAGGTATTTCGTTATTTGGGTTTAATTGCAACAGAATTAGATTTTGAATTGGTGATGGTAACCAATCAGGATGGCCTGGGTACAACTGCTTTTCCGGAAAATAGTTTTTGGCCGGTGCAAGATTTTATAATGGAATGTTTATCACAGGAGGGAATTGAATTTAGTGCGGTACATATTGATAAAAGTTTTCCTGAAGAAAATGCCCCAACCAGAAAACCCGGCACTGGAATGTTAACTGAATACATCAATAATAGTAACTACGATCTGGAACATTCATATGTAATTGGTGATAGAATTACCGATGTACAGTTGGCTAAAAATTTAGGTTGCAAAGCTATTTGGCTGAATATGGATGAAACCTTAGGAAGTAATGAAATACAACAGCATGCCAGTACTGAGTTAGAACCCTGTATTGCATTGAAAACATTAGACTGGAGTGATATTTATGCATTCTTAAAATTAAAAAGCAGAACTGTTATTCATGAGCGTAAAACCAATGAAACAAAAATTTTTATAGAGTTAAATCTGGATGGGAATGGCACTTCAGAAATTCATACAGGCATTGGTTTCTTTGATCATATGTTAGATCAGGTGGCCAGACATGGCAAAATTGATTTAAAAATTAATGCACAGGGCGATTTACATATTGATGAACACCATACCATAGAAGATACAGGCATTGCACTGGGCGAAGCATTTGCCTTGGCATTACAGGATAAAAGAGGCATGGAGCGTTACGGCTTTGCATTACCCATGGATGACGCTTCGGCGAAAGTGTTGATTGATTTTGGCGGTAGAAACTGGTTGGTTTGGGATGCTGAATTTAAACGTGAAAAAATTGGTGACATGCCCACTGAAATGTTTTTTCATTTTTTTAAATCGTTTACAGATGCAGCTAAATGCAACTTAAATGTTTCCTGCAAAGGAGAAAATGAGCACCATAAAATTGAAGCCATTTTTAAAGCCTTTGCAAAAGCCATTAAAATGGCTATTAAAAGAGATCCGTTTAGTAATTATTTACCCAGCACAAAAGGGATTTTGTAATGATAATTTTTATTGAAATAGTAGCCATTAAAATGTGGTAACCTATTTACTTGTTTTTTTTATAATAACAGGTTTCCCGTTTATTTTCAACCAAAAATAACCAAACAGCATGGCAATAATGGTGGCCAGCAATACAGATATTTTAGCCACATCTTGTTCTGTAGTTGTTTTAAAAGCAAGTGTCGCAATAAAAATACTCATGGTAAAGCCAATGCCTGCCAACATTCCGGCACCTATCATATGATGCCAGTTTACCTTGGCCGGTAAAACTGCCCAGCCTCGTTTTACAATTAAATAGGAAATACCGCAAATACCTAATGGCTTTCCAATCACCAATCCGGCAATGATGCCCCAACTTAATGAACTATCCAATGCGTCAGTAAAGTGGCTGGGTAATATTATGGCAGTATTGGCCAGTGCAAAGATGGGTATGATGATAAAATAAACCGGAAGATGCAATTTAACTTCAAAATTTACAATGTCTTTAATGGGTATAAAAAATGCAAATAGTACACCTGCTACCGTTGCATGTATACCTGAGTTAAACATAAAATACCAGAGTAAAATTCCTGATATAATATGCATCCAGCCAAATTTTTTATTGGAACGTTGTAACCACCAGAGCAAAACAATGGTTATTGTGCAGCCTAATAAATAGCCTAAATGTAATTTTCCACCATAAAAAAGTGCAATAACAACGATAGCACCCAAATCATCAATAATAGCCAATGCCGTTAAAAATATTTTAAGATTTACCGGTACTTTATTGCCTAATAAAGAAGCAATACCTAATGAAAAAGCAATATCTGTTGCAGTTGGAATAGCCCATCCGCTCATAAATGCCGTATCGCGGTTAAACTGAATGAATAAAATGGCCGGCACCAGCATGCCGCCCACAGCACCTAAAGAAGGAAGTAAAGCTTTTCTTAATGTATTCAATTCGCCCTGTACAACTTCTCTTTTTATTTCCATGCCTGCCAGGAAGAAAAAAAATGCCATTAAGAAATCATTGATTATCAAAACAGGCGAATTGGGTAAATGAATACCGAATATATTGAAACTGTGTGCTTCTGTTCCATTAAAATGAATATGCCAGATATGTGTAAAGTGCACTCCTAAATTTGGAATATTGCTGAGTAATAATGAAAGTGCAGTACATGCCAATAATATAATACCAATTGACCTGCTATCATGCATAAATGCTAATAGCGGATAAAACCATTTTTGTGTTTCTTTTTTGTGGGTAACACTCATATACAAATTATTTAAGCAGTTAATTGAAATGAAGCTGATCTTATATGCATCATTTCAATTAGGTAATGTTAGAATTCAATGAAGCAGAAAAATGGTTATTGTTTTTGATGCATGGCATACAAAATACCTCCCAACAAATGCCCCAGAAATAGTGGATCACTATAAGATGCATCGGTATGGCCTAAAGCAGTGTAGAATGCTCGGCCGCCATCAAATGAATGATACCAACTCATAGGATGGTAATCGCCATTTTCACCACCTTTATAACTTTTTTCATTAATGGTTATCAATACATGTACACTGTCCCAATGTGTATCTTTAAAATTATACCATTCATCCCAACGGTTCCATGTTGACGGTAGATGTTTGGTAGCAATGAATTTTTTATCTACTATATTTAGTTCAGCGTTTTGCTGTGCGGGATGGCTTTTGAAATAGGCGCCCACTAATCGGTTGTACCAAGGCCAGCCATATTCCGTATCGGTAGCTGCATGTACACCCACAAAACCACCTCCGTATTCAATATATTGTTGAAATGCCTGTTTTTGTTCAGCATTTAAAACAGTACCTGTTGTACTTAAAAAAATAACAGCCTTATATTGTTTCAGATTTTGTTCTGTAAACGCAGCACCATCGGTAGTAGTATCTACTATAAAATGATTCTCTTTTCCCAACTTTTCAATGGCTTTAATACCTGCAGCAATGGATTCATGGTGATATCCCATTGTTTTGCTGAATACCAAAACTTTCGCTTCTTTTTTTGAAAAAGAACTTATGAATACAAATGCGAATAAATAAATGATATTTTTAAAAAACGTTTTCATATTGCAATGAATAGATTATGATGAAATTGAGTTGCCAGATATGATAATTTTGTTTGGAAATTTTTAAATTAAATCTGCCCAAGTTTATAGAAATGTGTAAAGTTTAAAATACTGATTGCTTTCATTCGGGTTTTACTGAATCAAATACTACTACTTTTTCCCACAAATGGCTGCAGGTTTCAATAAAATGTAAATGAATAGGATGGGTTTGATAAATTTCTTCATCAGTTATATTTTCAAAAATGGCCAACCATGAAAAATGATAGCCTCTTTCTATTACACTTCTATTGGTTGCAGCAGGCACTCCTATATGAAAACTTTTAATTTCAGGAACTTTGCTGAGTGCCTGTAAACCTTTGTATAATTCCTGATGTGCCTGAGTATTCTGCGGTTCTTTTAACCAAAAATATACATGGTGAATAAAATAATTAGATGGTATCATTGTTGTTACTTTAATGTTTATTGGGTTTAAAAATATTGTAATCTAATTGTATTGAATGGTGTACCGGTTTATTTTTTAAAAGCTTCAAATTTAATTCAACAGTATAATTAATCATTTTTCAACAATTTAAATTATGGCATTTATTGAACAACTTAAAACTTTAAGACAATCCTTTTTGTATAGTTCCAATATTTTTAACAAATATCAATTGAAATTTTCTATTTGAATTCTCCAAAAACAGCTCGTAGTGTATCTGCAATTTCCCCTAAAGTACAATAATGTTCAACGGCCTCAATTACTACCGGCATTAAATTAGTGTTTTGTATGGCTGCGGTTTTAATATTATTCAAACAACGTTCTACGTCAGCAGCATTGCGCTTTGCTCTTAACTGTTCTAGTTTTTTTATCTGAACTAAGCGAATACTATCATCAATTTTAAACCCAGGTATGGTGGTATCATCTGCTACTGTAAATTGATTAACGCCTACGATAACTTTTTCACCCGATTCAATTTGTTGTTGATAATGGTATGCACTTTTTGCTATTTCATTTTGAATAAATCCTTCTTCAATGGCAGCAACACTTCCGCCCATAGCATCAATTTGTTGTATCAGTTCCCAAGCTTTATGCTCCACTTCATTGGTAAGCGATTCAATAAAATAACTACCTGCAAGCGGGTCAACCGTGTCAGCAATACCACTCTCAAACGCTACAATTTGCTGGGTTCTTAAAGCAGTTCTGGCTGCTTCTTCTGTAGGTAAACTTAACGCCTCATCATACCCGTTGGTATGTAAACTTTGTGTGCCACCTAAAACGGCTGCAACTGTTTGTAAAGTAACACGACTAATATTATTGACAGGCTGTTGTGCAGTGAGTGTACTACCGCCTGTTTGTGTATGAAAACGAAGCATCATTGCTTTTTCATCGGTTGCGCCCAGCGATTGCATGATTTGCGCCCACATCCGTCTGGCCGCTCTGAATTTGGCTACTTCTTCAAATAAATGATTGTGTGCATTAAAGAAAAAGGAGAGCCGTTTTCCAAATACATTAATATCCAATCCTTTTTCTAAAGCAGCCTGCACATAGGCCTTACCGTTACTGAGTGTAAAAGCAATTTCCTGAACGGCAGTGCTGCCGGCTTCGCGAATATGGTATCCTGAAATTGATATGGTATTCCATTTAGGTAATTCTTTTGAGCACCATTCAAAAATATCGGTAATAATGCGCATGGAGGGTTTAGGGGGGTATATGTAAGTGCCTCTGGCAGCATATTCTTTCAATATATCGTTTTGTATGGTTCCTGAAATTTTTGTCAAATCGGCCCCTTGTTTTTTAGCAAGCGCTACATACAAAGCCAATAAAATAAAACCGGTTGCATTAATGGTCATGGAAGTAGATACTTTTTCAAGTGCAATGCCAGCAAATAATTGTTCCATATCTTCAATACTATTAATGGCAACACCCACTTTCCCGACCTCGCCTTCAGCTAATGGATGATCACTATCATACCCAATTTGTGTGGGAAGATCAAATGCCACACTTAAACCACTAACACCCTGTGCCAATAGATAATGGTATCTTTTATTGCTTTCTTCTGCCGTTGAAAATCCGGAATATTGGCGCATTGTCCATAATTTGCCCCGGTACATATCCGGTTGAATTCCTCTGGTAAATGGGAATTTCCCCGGCATTTCAGTTACTATTTTATCTTTTAGTGGAAGTATATCTTTTGCGCTATACACCGGTTGTATGGTAATGCCTGCATCTGTTTTTTTTTCTTCTAAACTCATAGCATTCATTTTATTACAAAACCTGTTTGGCTTCGTGGCTAATAATTTCACTGGCTACTTCATATAAATTGCCTTTTTTATCTGTCATTAAATATTCTAACAATAATTTGTTTAGGTCTACTCCCGAAGCATTGGGTGGTAAATTATTCGCCAATTGATTGATGATATAAATATTTTGATCTTTCAAATTTTTAACAGCTTTCCAGGCATCGGCACTTACATAAATTTGTTGCGTAATATTATGTTCAAATTCCTGTTTGATGGTTTGGGTTAATAATACTTGTGCTTCTCTTGCAGAAATACCCGGCGTATTTAATCGGGCAATTAAGTTGGGAAGTGCAATCCTTTCAACAAGTAAAACAAGTCTTTCATAGGCCTGCAGTTGCATTAGTTTTGTGTTGGCATCATTTGCGAGATTTTGGCCGGATGCAGATTCCTTCGTTTTATTTTTATCCGGCCAGTTATTCCACAACACATTCAAAATTAAAAGGGCTATTAATATACTAAAAATCACTGTGTTATTCATTCTGTCATATTTTAAACAAAAATAGATGAAAGTAAATGGAATACCACCATTCACTTATATACTAAATTTCGTTAAACGTAAATGCTTTGATTCATTAAATTGTGAAACGAATGTAAATTTGTATTGTATTTATAGAAATTGATTTTTAGTATGTCAACAGTAACAACATCTGTACCGGTAAGTTTTACAACAAGTGCTTTGCAGGAAATTAAGCGTTTGATGCAGGAAGAAGGTTTTGATAACAGCAAACTTTTGCGGGTGGGCGTAAAAGGAGGGGGGTGCAGCGGCATGACTTATGTTTTAGGATTTGATAAACAAGAACCTGCAGATCATATTTATGAAGTGGAGGGCTTACCATTTTTAATGAATAAAAGCCACGAATTGTATTTGTATGGTATGCAAATTGACTGGCAGGATGGATTGAACAACAGAGGTTTTACTTTTTCGAATCCCAATGCTTCAGCTACTTGTGGTTGTGGAAGTTCATTTGCTGTGTAGCATTATAGCTATTGCATTTAAAAGCCCCGTTATTGCAACGAGGCTTTTTTATTAACAGTTATTTGCTTTTCATTTCCTTTATGGCAGCTGTTAATTTGGGCACTACTTCAAATGCGTCACCTACAATGCCATAATTAGCTGCTTTAAAAAAGGGTGCTTCAGGATCTTTATTAATTACCACAATGGTTTTACTTCTGTTTACACCGGCTAAATGCTGAATGGCTCCGGAAATACCAATAGCAATATACAAATTTGGTGCAATTTGAACGCCAGTTTGTCCCACATGTTCATGATGTGGCCTCCAGTGTGCATCTGCTACTGGTCGACTGCAAGCCGTAGCAGCATGTAATACATGTGCTAAATCTTCAATCATTCCCCAGTTTTCGGGACCTTTTAAACCACGCCCGCCACTTACAACAATATCAGCTTCGCTTAATGGAACCTCCCCACTTATTTTGTTGGTGGCCAATACTTTTACTGAAGCAGGTGGTACAGGAATATCCAATAATTCAATAGAAGCAATGCCAGAGAAGGTTTGTATACCAAAACTATTTGGATTTAATGATATCACTTTAATTGGAGAAATAATATTTACCAGTGCAAATGCCTTTCCGCTAAATACTGTTTTTTTAACTACAAAACCATTGGTGGTATCGGGCAATGCACAGGCGCCTGCAACCAAGCCTGCTTTTAACTGAACGGCCACTCTGGGTGCAACCGCTTTACCGGTTTGTGTATGGCTGAATACTACTACTGAAGCTTCTAATTGTTTAACAACTGCAGCAATTACTTGCGCAAATACCAGCGCATCTACATGATTGAAACTGTCATTTTGGACCTGATATACTTTGCTGATACCATAATTACCCAATTGCGTTAGATCGTCTGCCACATTTCCCAACACCAATGCCAATGCATTGGTATTGAATTGTTTTGCGATAGCTGCCCCATAGGCTGCGGCCTCAAAAGATGCTTTTTTTAAATGACCATCTGACTGATCGATAAATATTAAAACTGACATATTTTTTTTATTTTTCGAATGAAATATATTTGGCATCCAAGTGCATTTTCAATGCCTTGGATGTATTTGAATACTTAAACTACTTTTGCTTCTTCATGCAATAGTTTAACCAACGTAGCCACATCATCTGCTGCCACCAATTTAACACCGGCTTTTGCAGGTGGTAATTCATATTGAACAATATGGGTTAATGCCTCTGTGGCAACAGGTGCAACCACTTTTAACGGCTTGGTTCTGGCAGCCATAATGCCACGCATATTAGGGATGCGTTGTTCGGCCATTCCTTTTTGACAACTAATGACAGCAGGAAGTGTTACTTCATCAACTTCTTCACCACCTTCTATTTCTCTCGTAACTTTTGCCTGACTTCCATTCAACTCAAATTGTGTAGCAAGTGCTATGTAGGGCATCTGCAACATTTCAGCTACCATGCCACCTAATGCAGAGCCATTGTAATCAATGGTTTCCTTTCCTGTAAAAATTAAATCATAACTCCCTTCTTTTGCAACAGCAGCAATTTGTGTAGCAATTACATAACTATCATCACTTTCTGTATCTACTCTAATAGCTTCATCTCCACCCAAGGCCAGTGCTTTACGAATAATGGCATCACAATCAGCGCCACCAACCGTAATTAAATGTAAAATAACAGAAGGATCTTTTTCTTTTAATTCAATCGCTTTTATCAATGCATACCATTCATCATAAGGATTGATGATCCATTGAACACCTGCATCTTCAAATTGCGTATTGTTGTTTTTAAAAGCAATTTTTGCAGTAGTATCAGGTGTTTTACTAATACAAACCAAAATTTTCATATGTGCGTTTTTTAGATGAAACAATATTTTTCAACCATTTGTTACATTTGTGCACTAATTCAATAAATTAGTTGTTTATGCAACTATTAGCAAATATAATAAGCTTTTTATACAAAGCATGTGCCGTTCAAAAAAACTTCCATTAATTTTAAAATTTGTACCTGTTATTTTTTCTAACCCAATAAATTGCTGCACAAAATTTTTAAAAATGAATAGAATTGAGCAGTTAAAGAACTTTTTGAAAGAAAATCCAAAGGATAATTTTTTAAGACATTCACTTGCATTGGAATACATAAAAATGGGAGATGATCTGAAAGCAAGAATACTGTTTGAAGAAATCTTAGCCGATTCGCCCGATTATGTAGGCAGTTACTATCATCTGGCAAAACTGCTGGAAAGGCTGGAACAAACGCCATTAGCTATTGAATGGTATGAAAAAGGAATGCTGGCTGCAAAAAATGCCAATGATCAGCATACTTATAACGAATTGCAATCTGCTTATGAAGATTTGATTTATTAAGGTATTTTAAAAGTGCTGACTATATAATTTTTTATAACTTTAATGCTAAAACGATTGTCATGTTAGCAACTGAATCTGCTGTATTTCATCCGGAGAAATATAAAACACCCGTCGGAAATCATTTAAACTGCAAAGGTTGGGTTCAGGAAGCTGCTTTGCGTATGTTATTGAATAATTTAAATCCTGAAGTAGCAGAAAAGCCGGAAGAATTAATTGTATATGGCGGGAGAGGAAAGGCTGCCAGAAATATCCCATCACTCGATTTGATTATTAAAGCGCTGAAAGATTTAAATAACAATGAAACCCTTTTGATACAAAGCGGTAAACCGGTTGCAATTTTAACCACACATGAAGATGCGCCCAGGGTTTTAATTTCAAATTCGCAGTTAGTGCCCAAATGGGCTACCTGGGAACATTTTGATTTGCTGGAGAAGAAGGGATTGATGATGTATGGTCAAATGACTGCCGGTAGTTGGATCTATATCGGTTCACAAGGAATTGTACAGGGTACATTTGAAACATTTGCTGCTGTAGCTAAAAAACATTTCCATGGTTCACTTTCAGGTACTTTAACTATTACAGCCGGTTTAGGCGGTATGGGTGGTGCACAACCTCTGGCTGTTACTATGAATGATGGTGTTTGTCTGGTAGCCGAAGTGGAAGAATGGCGTATTGATAAAAGATTACAAACCCGTTATCTGGATATAAAATGCCTGGCAATTGATGAAGCAATAGATAAAGCTTTAGACGCAAAAAAGAATAAACAAGCTTTAAGTATTGGGGTGCTTTGCAATGCAGTTCATTTGCTGGAACGATTGATTGAAAGAAATATTCCGGTTGATATTTTAACCGACCAAACCTCGGCCCATGATCCTTTAATCGGATATATTCCACATACCCTAACTAATGAGCAGGCCAATGTATTGCGTCATGATAACCACGAGGCTTATACTGCTTTAAGTTATGAAAGCATGAAATTGCATGTTACCTACATGCTAACCCTGCAAAAAAATGGTGCCATTACTTTCGATTATGGCAACAATATCAGAGCTAGGGCAAAGGAAGCAGGTTTGCAAAATGCATTCGACTTTCCGGGGTTTGTCCCTGCCTATATTCGTCCATTGTTCTGTGAAGGGAAAGGCCCTTTTCGTTGGGCAGCACTCAGCGGTGATCCTGCCGATATTGCTGCAACCGACCAATGTATACTTGAATTGTTTCCTGAAAATGCAGGCTTAAAAAAATGGATTATGATGGCACAACAACGCATTGCCTTTCAGGGGTTGCCCGCCAGAATTTGTTGGCTCGGACAAGGCGAAAGAGAAAAGGCCGGGTTAGCATTTAATGAAATGGTTAGAAAGGGTATTGTGAAAGCACCAATTGTTATTGGACGTGACCATTTGGATACCGGTTCTGTTGCTTCGCCTAACAGAGAAACGGAAGCCATGTTAGATGGAAGTGACGCTGTGGCCGATTGGCCTGTTTTAAACGCATTAATTAATACTGCTGCCGGAGCCAGTTGGGTAAGTCTGCATCATGGCGGCGGGGTAGGAATGGGCTATAGCATTCATGCGGGAATGGTGATTGTGGCGGATGGTACAGATGCCGCAGCAAAAAGATTACAACGGGTGTTAAGAAATGATCCCGGAATGGGCGTAATTCGGCATGCAGATGCAGGTTACGATACTGCGCTGGAAATGCTTCGACAAAATGGTTTGAGCATTACAGACCGCCTGCATTAAAAAAACTGCCTGTTCTAAAATGTTCATTTCAACAGGCAGTTTAAAAATAATGATTTTTGAATTATTGAACCGCAATGGTTTTTGTTATAGGTGTCTTTTCAGCTTTTATGGGCAATACTACCTTTAAAATACCATCCTGATAAGTTGCCTGAATAGTATCAGTTTGAATGTCATCGGTTAAACTGAATACTTTTTTAAAGGCGTGGGCAGTAAAATCCTGTTGTACAATTTTCTTTTTTTCATTTTCAACAGGTGTAGGTTGGTATTCAATTGTCAATAGCCCTTTATCTGCTTTCAATTGAAAATCTTGTTTATTTCTACCTGGTACCATTAATTCAATTTCAAATGCATTGGAGGATTCATAAATATTAACAGGAACAGAAAAATTTCTACTCATTCCATTTAAAGTATTCAAAAATGGATCGTGGTTTATATAACTGTGTTGTGTTGTGCGATTGTGCATAATTTTTAATTTTTTTTCTTACAAAGCTTTTCAAATCTTATTCCAATAGAAAAATATAAATAATTTATGCCATAATGGCATTATTTTTTTATTTCGTATGTCTTTGTGGCATTTTCGATTCAGGTAAAAAGCAATAATTGACTGATTCAATGATGCGGTTTTTGATTAATTTTGCTTTCTAAAACAGAAAATATGTATCCCGAAGAGATTGTAATACCCATGAAGGCTGAATTAACCGAAAGTGGATTTGAGGAAATGCTCACAGCGGTCGATGTAGATGCCACCCTTCAAAAAGAAGGAACAACACTTGTAGTTGTAAACTCTGTTTGCGGTTGTGCAGCAGGTAGCTGCAGACCCGGGGTTTTAATGGCAGTGCATAATGCAACCAAAAAACCCACTCGTTTGGTAACCAGTTTTGCAGGTTTTGATATGGAGGCAGTAAACAAGATCAGAGAACATTTATTGCCTTATCCGCCATCATCACCTGCTATTGCGCTTTTTAAAGATGGCAAATTAGTGAGTATGATTGAGCGCCATCAAATTGAAGGAAGACCGGCACAAGTGATTGCTCAATATTTAATTCATGAATTTGAACAATATTGCAACTAATTCTTTGTACTTTGTTATAGATGTGTTAGTAATGTACAAAGTCCCGTTTCTACGGGACTTTTCTTTATGCAACCATACAGAATAATTTAAAGTTTTGGCATTTTCTAGTTAACATTGCAATTCAAATTTTCACATCAAAAAAAGGCTATGTATCCAAACCTGTATTATGTATTCAAAGACTTATTTGGGGTTGAATGGAACGGATTGAAATTAATTAATTCATTTGGTTTTTTTGTAGCCCTTTCTTTTGTAATATCTGCATGGATATTAACATTGGAATTGAAACGTAAACAGTCAGCAGGCATTTTAACTTATACAGAAAAAACAATTTTAGTAGGAGGGGCAGCCACGACGCAGGAATTATTGCTGAATTTTTTTCTTGGATTCATCATGGGATTTAAAATTGTGGGTGCATTTTTGATACCAACAGCTCTGACGGATCCGCAAAGTTTTATTTTATCTGCTCAGGGAAATTTACCAATGGGTATTTTGTTGGGTGTATTATTTGCAGCATTAAAATGGCGGGAAAAAAACAAAGAAAAATTAGCAAAACCTGAAAAAAGAATTATTAGAGTATGGCCGCAGGATCGGGTGGGTGATATTGTAATTTATGCTGCCATATTTGGGTTTGCAGGAGCTAAAATTTTTAATAGCCTTGAAACCTGGGATGATTTTATCAGTGACCCTATTGGTTCTCTTATATCTTTCAGCGGACTTACTTTTTATGGTGGATTAATTTGTGCAACCATTGCTTTGTATTTCTATACCAAAAAACACAATATTCCTTTTATTGCCCTTTGCGATGCCGCAGCACCTGCTTTAATGCTGGCGTATGGTTTGGGCAGAATTGGTTGCCAGGTTGCCGGTGATGGGGACTGGGGAATTTTGAACAGTGCTTATGTAAGCAATGCTCAGGGTAAATTGGTGACTGCAACAGTAGATCAGTTTACCAGGGCATTACAAGCCAATCAGCATTATTACAGCGAGCAGTTTACTACCTTTAAAATAGAACACCTTTCTGTGCATTCATTTTGGGGTTTACCCAATTGGTTGTTTGCTTATAATTATCCACACAATGTAGTAAATGAAGGCGTTCGTTTTGCTGATTGTACCGGTAATTATTGTTCTTATTTACCAATTGGAGTTTTCCCTACACCCTTGTATGAAATAGTAATGTGTTTGATATTGTTTGCAGTATTGTGGATAATCCGCAAAAAAATTACTACGCCCGGCAGAATATTTGCCATATACCTCATTTTGAACGGGTTAGAACGTTTTTTCATCGAAAAAATACGGGTAAATACCCGATACCACTTTTGGGGACTTCAACCAACACAAGCCGAGCTTATTTCATCCGCATTGATTGTTTCAGGTATAGTATTGTATTTTTATTCAAAGAAAATTAAATTACCACAATACCCGGCCCATAGCTAAACCGCATTTATAATTATTACATGCATGCCATTTCGATTTATTTTTGGGATGGCATTTTTTTCTCCATCTTTTTAACAGATTTTGTTTACAAGGGTGTAACGAATGCAGAAGTATTTCGTTAAACTACTGATGATGCTATCGTCCTTTTTCTTTCTTCCTACCTTTCTGCCATTCATCCTTTAAAATATGCCTTCCGATATAAAACAATGTACTATGTTTAACATGCTACTTAGTTTTGTTATGTAATATTTATATACCAGAACTAAAAAAATAAACATCATGAAAAAAAATACATTTTTATTCATCTTAGTGAGCATAATAGCAGGTTTTGTTGCTACTGTACGTTCCCAAACTACTGCCAGCTTCACCATAAAAGGCCAGGTATCGGCTCAGAAAAGAGCTATTGAAGCTGCTAATATTATGGTATTAAATGCATCAGATTCAGCAACCATTAAAATGACGGTTTCAGATAAATCAGGCGAGTTTATGTTTCAGCAACTCAAAACAGGAAACTACCTCATTAAAGTAATGGCCATTGGGTATGAAACTTATTATTCTAATCCAATTAAATTGGCATTTGCACAAACCCTTGATATCCGTTTAAAACCTGAAGAAAAGGAATTGACTGGCGTAACTGTAACCACAAAAAAGCCATTTATTGAGCAGAAATTAGATAAAACTGTTATCAATGTAGAGGCTTCACCCTCTAATACCGGATTAACTGCTATGGAGGTGTTGGAAAAGTCGCCCGGCATATTAGTAGATAAAGATGGCAATATCAGCATGAAAGGGAAGCCTGGTGTTTTGGTTTTGATAGATGGAAAACCTTCTTATTTAAGTGCAACAGATTTAGCTAACTTATTGAAAAGCATGTCAAGTAGTTCAATTGATCAAATTGAATTAATGACCAACCCACCCGCCAAATATGATGCAGCCGGTAACTCCGGTATCATTAATATTAAAACCAAAAAATCAAAAACGATGGGTTATAATGGTAGTGTAACAGTTGGTTATGGCCAGGGTGTGTACCCCAAAAGCAACAACAGTATTAACCTGAATTATCGTAGAAATAAGGTGAATTTGTTCGGAAATTTTGGGTACAACTATTATGGCGGATATCAGGAGTTAAATATTACCCGAAATTTTCGTACCAATAATGGGGAAGATATTCTTTCCATCTTTAAACAACAAACAAACATGAAGCGCCGGCAAACTAATGTTTCCTATAAAGTGGGCATGGATTATTATGCTTCTAAAAAAACAACATTGGGATTCGTTGTAAATGGTTTTATTAACCCATCAACAGAAAATAACGGAAATACCACCAATATTTTAGATCCGAATAGTATATTACAAAGTACCACGAAAGCAGCTTCTCAAATAAACAGCAATTTGAATAATGTGGCCCTTAATTTAAATGGCAGACATGTTTTTGATAGTACCGGCAAGGAATTAACCATGGATGTTGATTATGTGCATTATAATACGCTAAACGACCAAATGTTCATCAATTCTTTTTACGATAATACTGGCAATAAAATGCTGCCAGATCAATTATTGAAAGGTAATTTGCCCTCAGATATCAATATATATTCAGCCAAAGCTGATTATACACAAATGTTAAAGCATAAAATTAAAATGGAGGCCGGGTTCAAGCTTAGTTATGTAAAAACCGATAATGTTTCCAGCTACTATAATCAGCAAAACAATCAGTGGGTGATGGATAGTACACAAAGCAATCATTTTATTTATGAAGAAAATATTAATGCCGCTTATGTTTCATTTAGTAAGGAATTGTCTAAAAAATGGAGTATACAATTGGGTTCGAGGGTTGAAAACACTCATGCAAAAGGTATTCAATTGTTTAACGGTGTATCATTTGATAGGAATTATACTCAATTATTTCCAACTTTCTTTTTAAGTTATAAACCCAATGATAAGAATCAATTCTCTTTAAATTATGGAAGACGTATACAACGTCCTGATTATCAAGATTTAAATCCGTTTTATTATTTCTTAGATAAGTACACATACAGTGTAGGTAACCCTTATTTACTGCCACAAATCAGCCAGAATATTGAGTTGAATCATATTTACAAAGGATTATTGACAACCGGATTAAGTTATGGAGTGATTAATGATTTAATCACGCAGGTATTTAACCAGGTTGATAGCACACATACTACGTATGTAAAGAATGATAATATTGCTAAAGTACAGAATTATACACTAAGTGTAAATGTGGCTTTACCAATCACTAAATTTTGGAAGATAAACTGGTATAATCAATTGAATATCAACCAATATGATGGCTTTGTTAATCAGGGACCCATACATGTTTCAGGCATTAATTACAATACCAACTTTACCAGTAGTTTTGAGGTAAAAAAAGGATTGAATATGGAACTGGGTGGCTTCTATAGAACGCAAACGCAGGAAGGTACCATAGTTGCCAATGAAATGAGCCAGTTAAATTTTGCCATCAGCAAACAAGTATTAAAAAATAAAGGTACCATACGTTTAAATTGCCGCGACTTCCTGAACCTTCAACATTTTAGTGGATATAGCTATTTTCAAAACGTTGATGTTCAATTATATAATAGATGGGATAACCGTGTATTCAATATCAGTTTTACCTATCGCTTTGCCAAGGGAAAGGCCGGTGTAGCACCCCGTAAAAGTGCCGGTGCTATTGATGAAGCATCCAGAGTTAAATCAAATAATTAACCTAAGTTACAAAGTTTGTACATGCATTGCGCCCGACTTGTCCACCCATATTTTCGCTAATTTATAAGTTACTGATAATATGATATTTATTTTAATTTTTTTGATAATTTGCTGACCTAATGGGTCAAAATGTACAAAATCAGGCAAATAAAGTATGCTACAAACTCAGTTTCGATTCAAGTTTATAAGATAGAAAACAGGAAGAGAGTAATTGTAAGGCATATTGGAACTGCACATATAACGAGCAGGAGCAATCCGATTTGCTGTTTATTGCCAAAGATCTTATTGAATAAATGTCACAACAGATGTAACGACTTTGTACTTTGAAACCTTTGACGAAGATGAGTTATGCAAAGATGGGTTTTCCAAAAACAACAAATCCCAGCAACCACAGATTTTAGTTGTCCTGATGGTTACAAAGGAAGGCTTTCCGATAGCTGATGAAGTATTTGCAGGCAACACTTTCGAGGGACATACTATTATTCCGGTACGGTAGTTGCCGATGCAGCAATGATTAGCACTGAAAATATTCAGGCTTTAAAGGAAAATGAAATCAATTACATTGTAGGTGCGAGATTGGGTAATTTGTCAAATGAACTGATGAAACAAATTGACAAAAGCATCACTCGTGAAGATGGTAAAAATATTAGAATAAAAACAGATAATGGATACCTGATTTGCAGCTACTCTTCGATTCGATACCGCAAGGATAAGTATGAAATGGAAAAACAAATTGAAAAAGCAAAACATATTATCCACAACAACAACACTTTTTATTTAGGCGCAGCCCGCAGCGAAGCGGAGACATAATATACATTATAGCTGACAAAATGAGCATTGGATTTCGTGCAGCTATATTTTATCCTATAATTTATATTATGTTAAACAGGATAAAACAATTAAGAAATTAATATAGCATTACAAATTGGAAGGCCATCACCTTATTTAATGCGGTGGATATCTAACAAAAAATCAAGTTACTTTGATAAGTCATAGTCATAAAAAAACCCACAAACAAATGTTTATGAGTTTTTTTAGTGAGAAATTGAAATATTAATTAATTTCCGTTTGCAGAAATTAACTGATCATAGAATTTAACTTTTGCATCGTAGGCATCAAATAATTTTTGGTCAGCCTTCGATTTATCACGCTTGTAAGTATACATATTGTATAAAATATCTAACGACTTATTGTAACAATTTTTTTCTGCTGATGATTTATCAGGAACAGCTTTTAAAGCCCTATAAGCGTTTTCTAACCATGTAATAGTGCTATCGGCAGCTGATGCAGCAGGTTTATCTAATTCTGCATTGGCTTTTTTAATGGCATCTACCTGTGGTTTAATTTGTGCATCATACGCTGCTTTTTTCTTTGGATCTTTAATATCGGCTTTTGCGGCATTTAATTTTTGGAGTGAACGAATATTGTCTCTCATTTTATCATCTAATGCATTAAACTCTAAATTATACAACACACCGGCATTGTAAGCGGCAATACCATTGGCAGTATCTTTTGTATAAGCACGTTCAAAAGCCAATCTTGCCTTGTTTTTGTAATAAACTTCCTGTGTACTGTCTAATTTATCTTTCTCATCTTTGGGTATATTGGCAAACATCTCACCAAACTGAAGGTATTTTGCAGCGGTTAATGTCCCGGCAGCATCTTCCTTATCAAATAAATCAGCTTTTTCCTGAAGGGTATAATTTTTATTCAAATAATCGGCTTCATAATCATCCCATTCCCCATTTGGATAGAATTTTTTGGCCATGCCCAGCCATTTATCAAAATCGGCTTTGTTTTTATTGTTGCTGGCGCTTACCAATAAAAATTTATAAATATCCTCATATTCTTTTCCATGAACAGAGCTGTCTGCAAGTCTGCCATAGTATTGATACGCTTTATCTAATTTTTTGTCATTCTGATTGGCATAAGCAGCATATAAAATGGAAGTAGTGTCAAAATTCATTTTGGCGGTACTCCATTTGTTTTCAAAAATTACATCACTGTAATCAACTGCATAACCAAAATAAAAAGCGGCCGAATCCCATTTTTTGGAATTGAATTCTTTTACACCCTGGCTAAATGAAGTAACGTAGAGGTTAAATGGAATATCCTGACCACCATTTTCTTTTAAAATTTTATAGTCCGGATCCATTTCTTTGTATTTTTTAAAAGCTTCTGCAGCAGTTACCTCTGTATTGGGATATTTTTCTCTGGTTTTATCATCTTTAAACAAGGCAGCATACACTTTGGCTTTCCAGAACCAGCCTTCTGCTTTGGCTTGTGCTTTGGGTTCCTGCATTAATTTATCAATTTCTGTCTTGGCATTTTCTACCTGGTTCAGTAACAATGCCGTTTGCACTTTTTTAAAATCCTGCGCTTTTAAAGCTGTTAAGCCTACTGCAAAAAAGGCAACCAATAAAAGTTTTTTCATGTGTTTATGTTTATTGTTTTATAAAATCATATATCAGTTTTACATACTTTTTATGCGTTAATGATTTTATGAATATGTGTCTGATATTTTTAAATTTATTTTTAATTTTCTGAAATAGGTTCGTTCGGGTTAATATCTGGTTCCAGGTTATTGATTGAGGCATCATCATTGGGTTTATTTGCATTCGAATTAACCTCACTTGAAAGCACGGTATTTTCAGTTGAAGGATCGGGTTCTGCATCCTGTTCTTCAATAGTTGATATGGCTGCAATGGCATCATCGGCATCCAATCTGATTAAAATTACCCCTTGTGTTGCTCTGCCAGCTTCTTTAATATTGGCAATTGGCGTACGCAAGGTAATACCCGATTTGCAGGTGATAATTAAATCCTCTGTATCTTCCACTGCTCTTATACCGACTAATTTACCGGTTTTTTCGGTAACATTAATGGTTTTTACCCCTTTTCCTCCTCTATTTGTAATGCGATAAACATCTTCTCCGTCTGCATCAATTAAAGGCGTTCTTTTACCAAACCCTTTTTCACTAATTACCAAAATGGTTTTGCTTTTATCGGCTTTATCAACACATACCATGCCAACCACTTCATCGGTGGCATCATCTACTTCAATACCCTGTACACCAATGGCACCGCGTCCGGTAGGTCTTACTTTTATTTCCGGAAAACGTATTGCCCTGCCCGATTTTACCGCTAACATGATTTCATGATTGCCATTGGTCATCTTGGCTTCTAATAATTCATCCCCCTCATTAATGGTAATGGCATTTACGCCGGTAGCACGGGGGCGACTAAAATCTTCCAGATGTGTTTTTTTGATAATGCCTCTTTTGGTACAAAGCACTATAAATTTATCCTGAAGCGAGGCTTTGTCATCCAAATTATTCACATTCAGAATGGCTTTTACCTTATCATCCTGCGGAATTTGAATTAAATTTTGAATGGCTCTTCCTTTGCTTTGCTTTTCACCTTCGGGTATTTCGTAAACCTTCAACCAAAAACAACGGCCTTTTTCGGTGAATATGAGCATGGTATCATGCGTAGATGCCACGAAAAGATGTTCTACAAAATCTTCCTCTCGTGTTTTAGTACCAATGGCTCCTCTTCCACCTCTTTTTTGCTGACGGTACTCTGTTGCTGTAGTACGTTTAATGTAGCCTAAATGTGAGATGGTAATTACAACATCTTCTTCCTTAATAAAGTCGAGCATGTTCATCTCTTCAGCCAAATACTGAATTTCGGAGCGTCTTTTATCACCAAATTTTTCTTTAATTTCAATCAGTTCTTTCGAAATCAAATCATATCGAAGACCTTCATCGGCCAACAGTTCTTTTAAATGCCGGATAGTATTTATCAGGCCATTGAATTCTTCAATAATTTTATTGCGTTCCATGCCGGTAAGGCGTTGTAAACGTAATTCTAAAATTGCTTTGGCCTGTAATTCTGATAATCCAATTGCCTGTTGGTATAATTCTAATGAAACATCTGTAAATAATTCTTGTGCCAGATACCATTTTTCTTCGGTGCTTTTTTGCATTAAAGCAGCCTTGGCCTCATCAGGGGTTTGGCTGGCTCTAATCAGTGCTATTACCTCATCTAAATGATCCAATGCTTTCAGATACCCTTCTAAAATATGTGCTCTTTCTTCTGCTTTCCTTAAATCGAATTTAGCCCTGCGGGTTACCACCTCCATCCTGAATTGAATAAATTCGCTAATAAGGTCTTTTAAATTCATGATTTTAGGCCGACCATGACTAATAGCTACATTATTAATACCATAACTGGTTTGTAGTTCGGTATATTTATACAGTTGATTGATGATGACATTGGCAACTGCATCGCGTTTTAAATCCAATACAATTCTGGTTCCTTCCCTGCTGTTGCTTTCATTGTTGACGTGTGCAATTCCGTCAATGGTTTTATCGTTCACCAATTGACCAATTTTATCTGTAAGCGCATCCAATCCTACCTGATAAGGTGCTTCGGTTATCACAATTTGCTCTCTGCCACTGGGTTTAGTATCAATATGGCATTTCCCGCGAACAACTACCCTGCCTCTGCCTGTTAAAAATGCCTGCTTTACGCCTTCCATGCCATAAATAACACCACCTGTCGGGAAATCGGGTGCTTTAATATATTGCATTAATTCATCAATTGTAATGTACCGGTTTTGAATGTATGCTACGCAACCATCCACTACTTCACTCAGGTTATGCGGCATCATATTGGTAGCCATACCAACGGCAATGCCACTGCTGCCATTTACAAGTAATTGCGGTATACGAGTAGGTAAAACAGTAGGTTCCTGAAGCGAATCATCGAAATTGAGTTGGAAATCAACAGTTTCTTTTTCAATATCTTCCAGCATGGCTTCTGCAAAGCGATGTAAACGCACCTCCGTATAACGCATCGCAGCAGGAGGATCTCCATCCTGATTACCGAAGTTTCCCTGACTGTCCACCATTACATTGCGCATCGTCCAGTCCTGTGCCATCCGCACCAATGTATCATAAATGGAGGCATCACCATGTGGATGGTATTTACCCATTACTTCACCCACAATACGGGCCGATTTTTTATAAGGTTTGTTACTGCTGTTACCTAATTCATGCATTGCAAACAACACTCTTCTGTGTACAGGTTTAAAGCCATCCCTTACATCCGGCAAGGCTCTGCCTACAATCACCGACATTGAGTAGTCGATGTAGGCGGTTTTCATTTGTTCCTCGATATTTACCTGAATAATACGGTCGTTATCGTTTGTTTTCTCGGGCAATAAATTTTCTTCCATGTATCTTTTGTAGTACTAATGAGATGAATAACCCTGTAAACCCAAAGTGCAAGTTTAACAGGATGGCGAAGATAGCTTTTTTGCTGCTAAAATCAGGCATTAAAAGCCCTTTTTTCATAGATTTTTCCACAGGATATATACATTAAATTGTTGGTTCTATCCGGCAATTTCAGGTATCACTTTTTAATAACCATTTTATGGCCATATCTTTGAAAAAAAGACAGGTTTTGGTATTTAAATATGGCGGAAGTACTAACGCTTTCGAACCATTTAAATACTCACTTTTTATAAACACAGGAAAGTTTTCAGTTGCTTGTTTTGAATAGCTGCAACCCCGGATGTAAATATAAAATTATAAAATTGGATTGGAGCAAATCATATACATATGAAAAATATTTTATTGCTTGGTGCGGGTAAATCGGCTACCGTACTGATTGAATATTTAAAAAAAACAGCCACACAATATAATTGGTCGGTTACAGTTGCAGATGCAAATGCTGCAATTGCAGCAGAAAAAGCTGGGCAGCATGCATTGGTGAAAGCTGTGGGTGTTGCTATTGAAAATGCAGCGCAGCGTATTGCACTGATACAACAGGCTAACGTTGTAATTTCGATGCTTCCTCCGGCTTTACATTATATTGTGGCAAAAGATTGTATAGAACACAACAAGCATTTACTGACTGCCAGCTATGTTGATGAAAATTTGCAGCAAATGGCTACAGCCATTCAGGAAAAGCAATTGCTTTTTTTGTGTGAAATGGGTTTAGATCCGGGCATTGATCATATGAGTGCCATGCAAATGATCGCCTCCATTCAGAAAAAGGGCGGAAAAATTACTTCCTTTCAATCGCATTGTGGCGGTTTGGTGGCACCGGAAAGTGATGATAATGCCTGGCATTATAAAATTAGTTGGAACCCTCGAAATGTAGTGATGGCCGGAAAAGCCGGAGCAGTATTTAAAGAAAATAATGCCATTGTGCATATACCTTATCAGCAAATTTTTGCCAATTGTACTCCACTGAAAAATGCATCCATACCCGGGTTGGTATATTACTCAAACAGAGATTCTTTGCATTACATGAATAAATATGCGTTATCACATGCTGCAACCTTTAAACGCACCACCATTCGATATACTGATTTTTGTAAAGGCTGGCAATGGATGGTTGATTGGCAATTAACAGATGAAAAGTTACAATATGCAACAGATGGTATGTGTATTGCTGAATTTTATCAGCTGCATTTTGAAAAAATTGGTTTGGAAGATCTGTACCATCAACTCCCAACAACACCACTGATGCAAAGTCAGTTGCAACAAATTGGCTGGTATGATGTTGCTACTCAAATTAACAAAGGTACTTGCAGTGCTGCTGATGTGTTACAATTTATTCTGGAAAAAAAATGGGCATTGCAACCCAACGATAAAGATTTGGTGATGATGATTCATGAAATTGAGTATACAATTGAAGACCAAAAATTTTATCATATTGCTGAATTAAAAATAACAGGTGAAAATGCCATGCAAACTGCCATGGCTAAAACAGTAGGTTTACCACTGGGTATTGCAGCAACACTTCTGTTAAACAATCAGCTCAATGTAAGAGGGCTGCATATACCCACACATCCTGCCATTTACAACACGGTTTTGCCTTTATTAGAACAGGAAGGAGTTTGTTTTACTACATCAACGCATGCTATTTAAAATTTATGAGTGATTCAATTCATCAGTTACAGGTATTCTATCAAAATAAAATTCAGGATTATACTTTAGCTGTACATCGGTTAAAAAATAAAATAAATGCAGTTGCATTTTTCCGTGCTATATTTTTTGTAGCATGGCTGTATTTGTTATACCAATATTTTACAAATAACAATCAGGTAATTCTATTATTGTCTTTTCTTGGTTTAGCCGGTTTTCTGGCATTGATTTCCATTCATTTTAATTTTAAAAACAAAAAACAGATTTGCCAGAATAAATTATGGCTGGCACAAAATGAATGGAATGTATTGGACGAAAAAGACAATGCATTTGATGATGGGAACGAATTTTTTATGAATACAGCTTATTATGCCGATCTGGATATTTTCGGAAAAAAATCATTGTTTCATTTGTTGAACAGAACCACTACTTACTTGGGTAAACAGGTATTATTTCATCAATTGAGCAATCCAATGCTGCAAAAAGAAAAAATATTATTGTATCAATCTGCCATAAAAACTTACAGCACTCAATACAGCATTATAGAAACTTGGATTGCTACAGCCATGCTGTACAAAAATGATGAAACAGTTCATACCAACGGCATTCAGCAATGGATAACTAATTTTACTTCATTAACCGGCCGTACCTATTGGAATAGCATCAGGTATATACTTCCTGCCCTTTCTATTGTGGCATTCATCTATACTTTAGATACCGGCAATTATGCATGGCTTTCCATTTGTATTGTATTGAATTGGTTACATGTAGGAATTGCTGGAAAATACAACGGTAAAGCATTTGCTACTTTAGGTAAGCAACAGGAAGTGCTGAATACTTATAGTAAGCTTTTAGATGTATTTAAAAATGTATCTGTAAATGATGCAGTTGTTTTACAACAACTAAAAGAAAAAGCAAATGAAGGCTGTAAAAGTATAGTCAGACTTTCATTCATTGCCAATCTGATTCATCAACGATTCAATTTATTGGCCACTACCCTTTTAAATAGCTTATTGATGTATGATGTACATTGTACTGTTTTATTAGATAACTGGCACCACAATAATAAAAACAAAATCAACGCATGGTTGGAAGCCATAGGCGAGATTGAATACCTGAATAGTATGGCATTGTTTGCTTATAACCATCCCGCATTTGTGTATCCTGAAATTGAAACAGAAGGATTTATCATTAAAGCAGCTAATTTAGGCCATCCCATGATATCCGGGAAGCAATTGGTTAAAAACTCATTTCAATTGCAACAATCGGGTGTGTTATTAATAACCGGCTCTAACATGAGTGGTAAAAGTACTTTTTTAAAAACTGTAGGTATTAATATCTTGTTGGCCGAAATAGGCGCGCCGATTTGTGCTACGCAATTTTCATTTACGCCCATGTATTTGTTTACCTGTATCAGAATTTCAGACTCATTGCAGGAAAATACTTCCTATTTTATGGCTGAGCTTCAAAAATTGGCTGATATTAAAACACAATTATCAACCCGTCATTCTGCATTAATTTTAATTGATGAAATATTAAGAGGCACCAACTCATGTGATAAATATGAAGGTTCAGCACAATTTATTTTGCAGTTAATACAGCAACCTTGTATTGTTTTATTTGCTACACACGATTTAAAATTGAGTTCATTGGAGGAAATGTATCCAAACAACATTACCAATTATTGTTTTGAAAGCACCATAGAAAACAACCATTTAAGTTTTGATTATGTATTGCGTAAGGGCATTGCACAAAACAAAAATGCCACATTTTTAATGAAAAAAATGGGCATTATTTAACTATTTTTTCAAATTAAAATTAGCTAATTCAGCTTACGAATCCATATATTTTTAAAACTAATGGGTTTACTTTTATCACCATGTGCCTGCAATTTAATGGGGGCAGGTCCATGTGCTTTATAAAAAGGTTTACCAATGTATAAAGTTTGACCTTTTAAAACAGTATTGTTTTGTATTAACACTCCGTTTTGAAAAACCGTTACCCGTGCAGGAGATGCAAGCGAACCATCTTCATTAAAACGTGGTGCGGTCCAAACTACATCATACGACTGCCATTCTCCAGGTTTGCGACAAGCATTTACCAACGGAGGAAATTGTTTATAAATACTACCTGCTTGTCCGTTTACATAAGTAGTATTTTTATAGTTATCTAAAATTTGTAATTCATAACCTGCATCACCCGGTCCGGTTGAAGCCAGAAATAAACCGCTATTTCCTCTGGCCTGTCCTTCCCCCTCAATATCGGCAGGTATTCGCCATTCAATATGCAACTGATAATCAGTAAAAGTTTCTTTGGTTTGAATATTGCCTGCTTTTTTGTTTACAGTAAGTATGCCTTTCGATACCATCCAATCAGCCGGTTGTGATGGGTTATTGGCATTTTCCCATGCATTTAAATTTTTGCCATCAAATAAAATAATGGCATCTGAAGGTGGGTTGGTAAATGCAGACATACCTGGCGTAACAATGGGCGGCACAGGCGACCATTGTTCGGTTTCTTTGGGATCGGTTTGGGCAAATAAACTGAAGGCGGTACACAAAGCCAGCGCCGACAGTATTGTTTTTTTGTTAAGCATGTTGGTTGTTTTTGAGGATGATACAATATATTTCTATTTCCTTTTTTTGGCTTTTACTACTTTTCTTCCCAAACCCTTGCCTGCTTTTACCTCACTACCTGGTACCCACTCATAATCTAATTGTCTTTTTTCTAAATTAGCAGCTACTACTTTAATTGTTACTTTATCCCCCATTCTAAATTGCCGGCCACTTCTTCTACCCACTAAAGCATAATCTGCTTCAACCAGTCTAAATTCATCATAATCATTCAAACTTACTATGGTTACCAAACCTTCGCATTTGTGTTCAACTGTTTCTACCCAGAAACCAAAACCGGCTACACCACTCACTATCCCCTCAAAAGTTTCACCCAATCGTTCTTTCATAAATTCAACCTGTTTGTATTTATTGCCGGCTCTTTCGCAATCCATTGCAGCTCGTTCTCTTTCACTGCAATGTTTGCATTTTTCTTCCATTTTTTTATCCAGTAATGGTTTTTTTCTTAGTATGGATGCTACTACTCTATGTACCAACACATCGGGATAACGGCGTATGGGAGAAGTGAAATGGCAATAATACGTAAAGCCTAATCCGTAATGGCCAATATTGTTTTCGGTGTAAATAGCTTTCGACATCGTTCTAATACCCAGTTGCTCTAATACATGTTGTTCAGGTAAGCCTTGCACTGCCTTTAGCATATCGTTAAAACTCTGTGCTATTTTTTCGGGAGTTGAAGTATTGAATTGGTGACCATATTTTCTTGCAAAGGCGATAAAAGGTGTTAATTTATCTTCATTAGGTTTGTCGTGTACGCGATAAGGAAACGGAATTTCTTTATCATCTTTTACTTTTGTGTGGGCAACAAATTCAGCTACTGTTTTATTCGCCAATAACATACATTCTTCTACCAACTGATGGGCTTCTTTACTTTCTTTAACTGTAATACCGATGGGTTTCCCTTTTTCGTCTAAAATAAAACGCACTTCTTGTGATGAAAAATTAATGGCGCCTTTTTGAAACCTTTGTTTTCGCCATTTTTGAGCTATGGTATTTAGTAATAAAATTTGTTCTGCATACAATCCCTCTTCATTTTCAATAATACTTTGAACATCTTCATAAGTAAAGCGATGGTTAGAATGGATAACTGTTCTGCCAATCCAATGGTTTTTTACTTCACCTGCAGCAGTAATTTCAAAAATTGCAGAAAAAGTAAATTTATCTTCATGCGGACGGAGTGAACACAATTCATTCGAAATTTTTTCGGGTAACATTGGGTTTACTCTATCGGGCAGATAAACGGAGGTAGCTCTTTTATAAGCCTCTTCATCTAAAATACTTTCAGGCACTACATAATAACTTACATCGGCAATGTGTATACCAATTTCATAAAGATTATTTTTTATTTTTTTGATAGATATGGCATCATCAAAATCTTTTGCATCAACGGGATCGATGGTGAAGGTTAAAATATCTCTACAATCTCGTCTACTTTCAATTTCTTTTTTATCTAATACTACCGGAAGACTGGCTGCTTCTTGCAATACAGTTTTATCAAATGAAAGAGGGAAGCCCGACTGTGCCAGAATATCTTTCATGGCAGCATCGTTTTCATCTTCCGATGATAGAATACTGACAATTTCACCAACCGGCTTTCTATCGTCTTTATCCCATTTTACTAATCGGGCAATTACTTTTTCTTTATGTTTTGCTCCGTTTAGCTTATCTAATGGTATAAAAATATCGGGCATTGGCCTTTCTGTATCCGGGATAAAAAAAGCAAAATTAGTTGATAATTGCAGGTGACCTACAAATTCTGTTTGCCTCCTTTCTAAAACATCCACAATTCTTCCTTCTTTTTTTTTCGTAGTACTACTTTCTTTAATCACTTTTACTGTTACAGTATCTCCATGAAGCGCTGTGTTAAAATTTCCTTGCCGTACTAATATATCACCGGTTCCGTTTGCAATTACCACATAACCAATACCGCTTCTGGTTATTTCTAAAACGCCTGTTTCTAATAATGCTTTATGGGTATGTTTTGTGGTACTATGTTTCTTATTTTTTTGTTTACTCATTTTTTTTGTTGTTGCTAAAATTTATAATGTAATTCACAATGGCAGATTCGAATAATGCGGCTTCATGAAACAAAAATTGATGACGGATGGGAAGTACATATAATGGTAAATCTACTAATTCTTGTTTGAATTTAGTGAGGCGTACTGCATCTTTCTCTGTTGTTAGAATCATTTTTTGAGGAACATCAATTGATTTGAATTTTTCGATAATTTCCCTTAGATCATCGATGGTAAAAATATGATGATCGGTATAGTTTTTTTGATAATAGGTGGCGGCTCGTTGCACCAAATAGTCTTTTAACGGTTTTGGATTGGCAATTCCACAAACCAACAATATTTCATCTTTATCTGTTATAGACCTTTTTGTGTGCTGTGAAATATGATAAGGAATTCCATATTCAATAGCAGTAAAGTATACCTGTTGTTTGGGTAATGGATGCAGGTTACGTAATAATTTTTGTTTTTTTTCAACCGACAAATCAGAAGGACATTTTGTTACAATAATAATATCCGCACGTTTAACCGAACCCCATTCATCTCGCAAATCGCCGGTAGGTAAAAAAAAGTCGTATATGTACAGATTATTATATTCAGTTAATACAATGTTTATACCTGCTTTCACAGCTCTGTGTTGAAAAGCATCATCCAGAATGATGGCTTGCAAATCGGGTACATCATGCAGTAATTGTGGAATAGCTATCAAACGCTCCTCGCCTACTGCTACAGGCACGTTTGGAAATTTTAAATGAAACTGCATCGGCTCATCTCCAATTTCTAATGCAGTTGTGTTTTCATTGGCTAAAGCATAACCCTTGGTTTTACGTTTGTAGCCGCGACTTAGCGTAGCTATTTTAAAGCGGGGTTGCAAAAATGTAAGCAAATATTCAACCATTGGCGATTTACCGGTACCACCTACTGCAATATTGCCAATACAAATGATCGGAAAATTAAATGTTGTTTCCTGAAAAATTCCTTTATCATACATTCTGTTTCTGATAAAAACAACTGCACCATACACAATAGCAAAGGGTAAAAGCAATACCCTGAATGATTTTAGAAAGAAAGCATTAAAATTCATATCTGTTCTGGGGAGTAATACAATAATTTAAAGGTACATCAAAAGATTGGGTATCGCTTATTTTAGTTATGGGATCAAAATAAGAAAAGCCAATTGTAACAACATTTTTGCGGCAATCTGTTAAAAATCTGTCGTAAAATCCTTTGCCGTAACCTACTCTGTAACCCGCCCTATCGCAGATAATTAGTGGAACAAAAACTAAATCAATCCTTTCCGGTACTAACAAATCCCCTTCCGTTGGTTCATAAATACCCCACTTGTTTGTGGCAAATTGGGTATGTTCATTTGTTAATATTGCCTGCATGGTGTGGTTGGTTGTATTGGTAACCGGATAGGCAATGCGTATATTGGGATAAAAATGTTTCAGATATCCCGTAAATAAATGTGTATTGGGCTCATTGGTGGTTGCTAATGGCCAATAACTCAATACATAATGTATGTGGTTAAAATTTAGTTGTTGTAATTGCAGCAACATTAAATCTTCTCCAATCAATTTCTCTTTTTCAGGAATTGATTTTCGTTTTTGTAAATACAAATTTCTTAGTTCTAACTTGGTCATAATAATTCAATCAATCGCTCTTTAATTTTTGTTGCCTGCTCCAATACAAACTGCCGGTTGGGTTTTTCTGTAAATGGGATACTGCCAATATAAGGAAAACCTGACCAGTTTACAATTTCCTGTTCATATTGCAAATAATGATCGTTAAAAACCCAGCCTACAACAGGCAGGTTATATTGTTTACACACCAGTGCCGTTAATAAGGAGTGATTAATACTGCCTAAATAATTTCTACTTACTAAAATTACCGGTTCCTTAAGTGCTTTTATAACATCTGCCATAAATTGATGGTGATTAATGGGAACCATTAATCCGCCGGCTCCTTCAATAATCAGGTATGGATTATTGGTTTTGGGCATGGCATTTTGGATGTTATTTATTTCCAGAATTTTATTTTCGGCAGCTGCAGCAATATGAGGTGAAGCCGGCATTTTTAATACATAGGCCTCTTTATGAATTTGAGTAGCTGTATTTGAAATTAATTGTTGAATGGTAGCTGCATCGGTACCATCGTCAAGGCCTGCCTGTATGGGTTTCCAATAATCTGCCTGTAATGCTTCTGTTACAATAGCACTTACTACCGATTTACCAACCCCGGTACCAATACCGGTTATAAAAATTGATTTTGTTTGCATAAATGAAAACTACACTATACTCAAAAAATGTATTTGAAGATGTTGCGGAATCAATAATTCTTTTACAGCAACTACTCAATCTGCATCATCCATTGAAAAAAAAGAAAAAATGGTGGTGCCGTAATTGCGTTCAAACCTGTATCCTTTAAAATGTTGATAGTTATTACGCGGTGTATGTTCTAACACAAAATATCCTTCCGGCAGAATCATTTTTTTTGCTACAATAATGGCCGGCAAATCATCGATATTGCCTAAAGCATAAGGCGGCCCTGCAAAAATAAAATGATATTGTTCGGTGCAGGTACTTAAAAAACTAAAAACATCTTGTTTAAATATTTGAAACTGATTGGGTAGGGCTCCCAATTGTTGCATGTTTGTTTCAATAAAAGCAGCCATTGTAGGATCTTTTTCAATAATGGTTAGCAATGCAGCACCTCTGCTGGCCAGTTCGTAACTAATGGCTCCGGTACCGCCAAACAAATCTAAGGTATGAATGCCCTCAAAACTAATGCGGTTTTGTAAAATATTGAAAAGCCCTTCTTTGGCAATATCGGTAGTGGGTCGGGTAAAAGGCATTTTTGCAGGCGGTTTAATTTTTCTTCCTCCCCATTGGCCTGAAATGATCCTCATAAAATAATATTAAAAAAAGGTAGTAAATAATGTAACGGATAATAGTTTTTTTCAATTAAAATTTTCTGTTCAGGTAAACCACACTGCCATTGCATGTCAGGAATTATTTTTTGTAACGAAGTATAAACCTCATCTGTTTCATTAATAATGCCACTTATTTCTACTTTCAGTTCAAATTCGGGTTTGGAATAGGTATTCACTAAAGCAACAATTTGATAAACCACATCATCAGCACAGGTATAACTGAAATGCGCTGCCGTTTGCAATTGTTGCTGTTGTATACTTACAATCGAAAAACTACCCGGATAAAAATAAATGAGCCAATAATTTGAAAAGCTGGTTGCCCTTTGAAATGCAAGCTGAATTTGTTTACCCAAACTATTGTAAACAGGTGTATCTGAAAAGGTACCTGCCAGCATTTGTTGCAGACTTTGCGGAATTTGACAGGCAATATACAAGTTGGTTTCAGGTAATGTTATGGCATCGGTATTCATCTCCATATTACTCCATCCAAACAACAACTCTAATGAAGATTGAGCAGCAGATTCAGAATACAAATTTTCAGGAATAATGGTTTGCTCAAATCCATTTAAAAATATTTGTTTGGTGTGGTAGGGCAAATCAAATAAAATGGATTGTAAGCGAACTTCCTGAAAAATAAAATACCAGTCGCTTTCTATTTTTTGAAAAGTAAATAATTCCAACGCACTAATAGAGGCAGATTCAATTGATGTTTCAGTTAAAGCGATATAATGCAAACCTACTTCAATAGTGAGCTGCTTTTCTATAGCCGGCTGCTCCCCTCTGTTAAGGCTGTATTGACTGATTTCTTTTTCAACCATTGTTCAAATATACAATTACTGTTTAAAAAAGAATACATTCAGAATGTCTAAATCGAATATCAACAAAACTGTAGATTTGCAATGAATATGAGTGAGCCTGCTATTGTTACTGCCGATTATCGGGTAACAACTTCTAATCAACAAATATTAAAAATTGCATTACCCATTGCTGCCGCCACTTTGGTACCGCAGTTAAATTTTATTATCAACAATGTATTTTTAGGGCATTTGGGCGAACAGCCGCTTGCTGTAGCT
The DNA here is from genome assembly GCF_019249625.1 of Hydrotalea lipotrueae. Classification (NCBI taxonomy): domain Bacteria; kingdom Pseudomonadati; phylum Bacteroidota; class Chitinophagia; order Chitinophagales; family Chitinophagaceae; genus Hydrotalea; species Hydrotalea lipotrueae. Next base: position 383,821 of record NZ_JAESDL010000001.1, read on the forward strand.
GGTATTACAGGTGTATATTACTTAATTTTTGCAGTAATAGGCATTGGTTTAAATAATGGAATGCAGGCCATTATTGCCAGACGTGCCGGCGAAAATAAAATTGAAGCCATTGGTAATTTATTTGCTCAAGGTGTTAGAATTTCATTTGTTTTAGCCTTTTTAGGAATATTAATTACCTGGTTTTTGGTACCGGTAATTTTAGAGCATACACTTAGCAATCCACTGCATGTTAGCATGGCTGTAAAATTTTTGCGTATCCGGATTTTCGGGCTTATTTTTTTATACCTATACCAATTACGAAATGCTGTATTGGTGGGCACCAATCAAAGTAAATATTTAATTATTGGCACTGCTGCAGAATCGATTGCCAATGTATTTTTTGATTATGTTTTGATTTATGGAAAATGGGGATTCCCCAATTTAGGGTTTGATGGAGCCGCCTACTCTTCCATTATTGCTGAGTTTACCGGATTAATGGCTATTTATTTTGTTATTCGGAAAAAAGGAATTGACAGGCAGTTGCAACTTTTTAAATCGTGGGAATTTGACAAAAATAATATTACATTAATTTTACGATTATCTGCACCACTTATAGCCCAATTCTGTTTAAGTATTGTAAGCTGGGAGTTTTTTTATATTTTAATTGAACACCATGGCTCAATGGATTTGGCTATTTCAAATATTATGCGCAACATTTTTGGCTTTTTTGGATGCTTTACCTGGGCTTTTGCAGCAGCTGCCAATACAATGGTTAGTAACATTATTGGCCAGGGTTTGCACATAAAAGTAGAAGGCTTAATCATTAAAATTATGAAACTGTCTGTTTTGTTTGCAGGTAGTATTTGCATTATCATCAATATTTTTCCCACATTATTTTTATCATTTTATGGCCAGGGTAATGATTTTATTACGCATGCCATTCCTGTTTTACGGGTGGTTTCTACTGCATTGGTACTGATGTCGGTATCTACTATTTGGTTAAATGCCGTTACCGGAACCGGTAGTACCCAGGTAAATCTGCTGATTGAGTTTTTTGCCATCATCATGTATTGTCTGTACAGTTATTTTATATTGGAAAAATGGCATTTACCCATTACCGTTGGTTGGGGAAGTGAATGGGTGTACTGGATATTACTGTTTATCCCCTCTTATTGGTACATTAAAAAAGGCAGCTGGCAGCAAAAGCAATTTTAGTTGAGCAACCTTCTTATTATTCCAGCGAATCCAATATTTTTTGGCCTTCTGTTTTCAGAGCAGCATCATCCGGCGTTCTAACAGGCAATTTTACCAATTGCTTTAACACTTCAATGGCTTTGGAGGGATTATTATTGGCCTGATAACTCTTCGCCAGTATGAGATAATTCATAACATAGTAGGGCTGTGTTTGTCTGCATTTTTCCAAATATACAATGGCTGAATCGTAGCTGGTGGGTGGAATACCACCCGGATACATGGTTTTTAATGCTAATTTTTTAGCCCAGTTCAAATTATTCATTTCATAATGCCAACGGCCTTCTACAAAATTGGCCATACCTAAATTGGGATTGATGTTTAATGCTTTATCGGCATTGGTTTTTATGTCTTTTACATATTGAACTAAAAGTTTTCGATCTTTTTCTACTTCCGTCATTTTAGCGGAAGCCAAAGCAAGTGCATAATAGCTTTCTGCAGCTTCCGGATGTGTTGCAACAGCGCGTTGAGCATATGCTAGTGCCGATTGAAAGGTAATGCGTTTATCATTCGCAATAGGTAATCGTTCGCCGGTAGAACAACTTAGCTCGGTGGCTTTTACCAAAGCATTGAGATTGTCAGGAGCAATCACCAGAATTTTCTTATAAATATCTAAAGCCTGCTGTTCATTTAAATTAATTTCTGCATTGGTGGCTTGTTTAAATAATAATGGGAGATTCTGAGCAGCGGCATATTGAACAAACAGTGCAGCCAAAAGAAAGATAGCTGTTGAAAATATTCTAATTTTTTTCATATCTGCTAATGAATGTATTGGTTCCGATATGTAAGTTTTTTCAAGCCATGCTATGATGCCTGATTAAAGTGGTTGCGATCCATTTCAAAACTAACACTTACAGAACCTTTAAAATCAGGTATGGGTGGATTTAACTTTTTAATAGAAATTATAACTCGCTCTGCCATTGCAAATTCAGATAAAATATCCGTTGCAATGTCCAATGCAATAGCTTCTAATAAGGGTGTGGCTTTTTCCATTCTATGTTGCACTATTTTAAATAATGCAACATAGTTAATGGTATCATGAATACTTTGAAATGAAGCCGGTCTGGATGCATTATAATCAACCCTAAGGTTTACTTCAAACTCATTTCCAGTTATCTTTTCTTCTTTGTATAAACCGTGGTATGCCCAGAAAACCACATTATTCAGGTAAATTGACAGCATATTTTATGTTTAAACAAGGCCTTTTGCACTTAAATAACGCTCTGCATCCAATGCAGCCATGCAACCTGAACCTGCAGCCGTAACTGCCTGGCGATAATTTTTATCCTGCACATCACCTGCAGCAAATACGCCTTCCAAATTGGTTTTGGTAGTACCGGGAATGGTTTGAATATAGCCTGTTTCATCCATATGAATCCAGGGTTTAAAAATGTCACTATTTGGCTGGTGACCAATTGCAACGAAGAAACCATTGATGGGAACAGTTTCTGCTGTATTGTTAATACGGTTTTTAATACGAACGGCTTCTACTTTTTTATCGCCTAATATCTCGTCTGTTTCACTATTCCAGTAAATTTTGATATTAGTGGTATTCAAAACTCTTTCCTGCATTATTTTGCTGGCACGCATCTGATCTCTGCGTACAATCATATGTACGGTTGTGCAAAGTTTAGATAAATACAATGCTTCTTCGGCTGCTGTATCGCCCGCACCTACAATAGCTACTTCTTTACCTTTGAAGAAAAATCCATCACAAACTGCGCAGGCACTTACGCCGTATCCATTTAAGCGTTGTTCGCTTTCCAAACCCAACCATTTTGCAGAGGCACCGGTTGAAATGATTACTGCATCAGCTTCTATTAGTTTTTCATCATCAATCCATACTTTATAAGGTTGTACACCAAAATCAACTTTGGTGGCAATACCATAACGAATATCGGCACCCATTCTAGTGGCTTGTTTTTCAAAATCAATCATCATATCCGGCCCCTGTACACCATTCGGATACCCCGGATAGTTTTCAACTTCTGTAGTAATGGTTAACTGACCTCCTGGTTGTATGCCCTGATATAAAACGGGTTTCATATTTGCCCTTGCTGCATAAATGGCAGCAGTATAACCGGCTGGACCTGATCCTATTATTAATACATGAACTTTTTCTGATTGTGCGTTATCCATACTTAAAAAATTTTTGCAAAGTTAAGGAATGATAGTGTTGAAATGTGAGAGCAGAGAAATGTTAACCAATAAAAAACCCCTGCATAGTAACAGGGGGAGTTTTTTTTAATACGCTATGAGAGATTAACCGAGGTATGCTTTTAATGCATTGCTATACCTGGCTTTTTGTAAACGTTTAATCGCTCTTTCTTTAATTTGCCGGATGCGTTCTTTGGTAAGATCGTATTTCTGGCCTATTTGTTCAATAGTTACACCATTTTCACCATCTAAACCAAAGTAAGCGTTCACAATTTCAGCCTCACGTGGACTGAGTGATTTTAATACCCTTCTGATTTCTTCTCTTAAAGAATCTTTCATCACATCATCATCGGTATCATCACTACCCTCCAGTAAATCGCCCATTGCTACATCTTCAGCTTCATGAACCGGTGCATCTAACGAAGTATGACGGGTGTTGCTTTGGAAAATGTTGTTGATTTCAGTTTCACTCATTTCCAAAATTTCACTCAGCTCTTCGGTGGAAGGTTCGCGTTCATGCTCTTGTTCAAAAGCCATATAAGCCTTATTGGCTTTATTGTATGTGCCAATTTTGTTTTGAGGCAAGCGGACTAATCTGCCCTGCTCTGCCAATGCCTGTAGTATCGATTGGCGAATCCACCACACAGCATAAGAAATAAATTTGAAACCTTTTGTTTCATCAAAGCGTTGCGCCGCTTTTATTAAGCCGAGGTTACCCTCGTTAATCAAATCGCTAAGTGATAGGCCTTGGTGCTGGTACTGCTTAGCTACAGATACCACAAAACGTAAATTGGCCTGCACCAATTTGTCGAGCGCTCTCTGATTACCCATTTTAATTTTCTGGGCCAGTGTTGTTTCCTCTTCGGGAGTAATCATTGGAATTTTAGAAATTTCCTGCAGATACTTTTCTACGGCCTGAGAATCTCTGTTGGTAATCTGGGTTGCAATTTTGAGCTGCCTCATAGTATATAGTTACAATTTATTTACTAACGACATATAGACGCTAAAAGTTGCATTTTGGTTGCAATAGTAGCGTTAAAGTTATCCTCATAAATTTCAAAAGTGTGCAAATTTACGTTAAAACATCTTATTGAACGAATGTTTTCTGAAAAAAATGCTTTTTTAAAAAAAATTAAATCTCCCTGCCCAATATCAAAATTTATCTGAACCCATTTATCTTCGCAATTCTATGCCATCTATTATTGATTTTCGCTCAGATACGGTTACCCGGCCTACTCCCGCTATGTTAGAAGCCATGTTTTCGGCCAAAGTTGGAGATGATGTTTTTGGAGAAGACCCTTCCATTAACGAGCTTGAACAAAAAGCAGCAGCCCTTTTTGGTATGGAAGCCGGATTATTTTGCCCCAGTGGCACCATGACCAACCAAATTGCCATTAAAGTACACACCCAACCCGGTGATGAGGTAATATGCGATGCATTATCGCACATTTACCTGTATGAAGGGGGCGGAATTGCATTCAATAGCGGTGCTTCTGTTCGGTTATTACAGGGAAACAGAGGAAGAATAACAGCGCAACAGGTTGCCGATGCCATTAATTCCAATGATGTGCATAAACCGGTCAGTACGCTGGTAAGTCTTGAAAATACCAGCAACAGAGGCGGTGGAGCCTGTTACTCAGTAGAGGAAATTATCGCTATAAAACGGATTTGTGAATCCAACCATCTTACACTTCATTTAGATGGAGCACGTTTGTTTAATGCTTTGGTGGCTACCAATGAAGTACCCACTACCTATGGTATGCTATTCGATTCCATCTCTATTTGCCTGAGCAAAGGTTTAGGAACACCGGTGGGTAGTGTTTTATTAGGAACCAATGCTTTCATTCAAAAAGCAAGACGGGTAAGAAAAGTTTTTGGTGGCGGAATGCGCCAGGCCGGCTATCTGGCTGCTGCGGGAATTTATGCACTTGACCATCATGTGAAAAGAATGGCTCAGGATCATGAACATGCCCAGGCTATTGCCACTTGCCTGCAGAGGAAAGATTTCGTTGGGCAAATAATGCCGGTTGAAACCAATATTATCATTTTTGAAGTAAAAGGCCGGTTTACACCAAAGGCATTTGCTGAAATAATGGAAAAACACCATATTAAAGTAATGGCCATTTCACCAACACAGGTAAGAATGGTATTGCATTTAGATATCCATCCATCCATGGTACAATTAACTATGGATGTTATCAATTCATTGTAATCGAAGAGAATCAATATTGCTGAATAAAATTTAACCGTTATGTTACCTAAAATAAACCCTACCAATACCCAAGCCTGGTTCTTGCTTAAAAAACATCACGATGAAGAAATGAATCGTAGGCATATGCGTGATTTATTTACGGCCGATAAGGAAAGGTTTGAAAAATTTTCAATCCGTTTTCAAGATATTTTATTTGACTATTCTAAAAACATCATCAACCAAAAAACACAGCAGCTATTGCTGCAACTGGCAGAAGAATGCCATTTGAAAGAAGCCATTCATGCCATGTTTGCCGGGTTAAAAATTAATGAAACAGAACATCGGTCTGTTTTACATACTGCCCTTCGTAACTTTTCTGATACACCCATTTTGGTGGATGGGAAAGATGTAATGCCTTTAGTAAGAAAGGTATTGAATCACATGAAAACTTTCTGTCAACAAATACATAGTGGTGACTGGAAAGGTTATTCCGGCAAAAAAATTAAATATATTGTCAATATAGGCATTGGAGGCAGCGATTTAGGTCCGGTGATGGTAACAGAAGCATTAAAGCCTTATTGGATAGCGGGTATTCAAGCCTATTTTGTAAGTAATGTAGATGCTACCCAGCTGGTAGAAATTTTGAAAAATGTAACACCCGATGAAACCCTGTTTTTAATTGCATCTAAAACGTTCACTACACAGGAAACCATGACCAATGCTCATTCGGCAAGAGATTGGTTTTTACAACATGCAAAAGATGAAGCGCATATAGCCAAACATTTTGTGGCTTTAAGTACCAATGAAAAAGAAGTAATGCAATTCGGTATTGATAAAGCCAATATGTTTGAATTTTGGGATTGGGTAGGCGGCCGATATTCTTTATGGAGCGCAATTGGATTATCGATTGCCCTTACTGTTGGTTATGAAAATTTTGAACAATTATTAAAAGGTGCTTTTGCAGTAGATGAGCATTTTAAAACAGAAAAATTCGAAAAAAATATTCCTGTTATTATGGCTTTGCTAGGTATTTGGTATACCAATTTTTTTGGTTCGCAAAGCGAAGCAATATTACCATATGATCAATACATGCATCGGTTTCCGGCATATTTTCAGCAAGGCAATATGGAAAGCAATGGTAAGAGTGTAGACAGAATGGGCAATCCTGTAAATTATGCTACCGGCCCTGTAATTTGGGGTGAACCGGGCACCAATGGTCAGCATGCTTTTTACCAGCTCATTCACCAGGGTACACCGCTTATTCCCTGCGATTTTATTGCACCGGCCATTAGCCATAACCCTTTGGGCGATCATCATACAAAATTGCTTTCTAACTTTTTTGCCCAAACCGAAGCTTTAATGAATGGTAAAACCGAAGCTGAAGTGAAAGAAGAACTGATGAAAGTAATACCCAATGAAGAAGAAGTTAAAAAGTTAGTGCCTTTTAAAGTTTTTGCCGGAAATAAGCCCACCAATTCGTTCTTATTGAAAGAAATTACACCTTACTCATTAGGAAGTTTAATTGCTTTATATGAACATAAAATTTTTGTGCAGGGGGTAATCTGGAATATTTTCAGTTTTGACCAATGGGGCGTTGAATTGGGCAAACAGTTGGCAGGAAAAATTTTACCGGAGTTAAAAGATGACAAACCGGTTGCTTCACATGATTCCTCTACCAATGCATTAATTAACCTCTTTAAACAAATGAGAAAATAACAAATGCAGGACATTATAATTCGTTTTATTCAGCCAAAAGATAATGTTGCACTTGCAAAAATTATTAGAAATGCTTTAGAAGAGTTTAATGCCAATAAACCCGGAACGGTTTATTTTGATGAGAGTACCGATCACTTATACGAAATGTTTACTGCCAATAAAGATGCAATTTATTATGTGGCAGAAAGTAATGGCGAAATATTAGGAGGTGCAGGTATTTATCCAACGAATGGATTACCTGAAGGTGTTTGTGAATTAGTGAAAATGTATTTACACAAAAATGCCAGAGGTAAAGGCACAGGACGTTTTTTGATTGGAACCTGTTTGCAGAAGGCAAAGGAAATGGGCTACCATCAGGTATATTTAGAAACCATGCCTGAGTTAAGCAAAGCAGTTTCAGTGTACGAAAAATTTGGCTTTAAGTATTTAGATGCTGCAATGGGGGCATCCGGCCATACGGATTGTACTATCTGGATGCTGAAAGATTTATAATTTTGGCTGTTTTTGTGTTATTGCCGGTTTATCTTTTTCCTGTTCTGCCTGCTTTTCAACGGGCACCAAATCAGACAGTTCTATATTCATGGGTAAAAGTCCAACCTGAACAATGGCTCTTTTTCCCCTGATTTCTTTAACCGTTCCTACCTGATAATTTTTTTTCAGTTTTACCAACATGCCTTCAGAAATGTTGGTTTCAATTTCTTTATACTGGTGGGTTATTTTTTTTACTTGTTTGGTTTGTGCTACTTCGTTTTTATGAAATAACAAATGTTTCAAATTGCGGATTACCTCGTTTTTATCTTCTGCTTTTTTATAGTCAAGCACAATCTGCTTTAACTTGCGTTCCATGTTTTTGAGATATTCTAATTTCTCTTCCGAAAGTTTGTTTTGGTGTTTAAGTAACTCAATTTGTTGCCGGTGTTTTTCTCTGTTAATGGTGGTTTCCAATTCTTTTTTGAGTACAACATTTTCTTTCATCAATTGTTTCAATTCATTTTTTTCTGAATGTAATTGCTGTAAATGCTGCTCGGTATTGTTGAGCAGTTTATCTAATTTAAAATGTTGTTGATCTACCAATTTTCTTGCCCTGTTTATTAAAGCAGTAGGCAAACCAATTCTTTCTGCAATTGAAAAGGTGTATGAACTTCCGGGTTTTCCTATCATTAACTGATATAGTGGTTGCAATTTTTTTTCATCAAATGCCATTGCACCATTGATGATGCCCGGCGTTTTATTCCCCATTATTTTTAAATTCAGATAATGGGTAGTTACAATTCCAATAGCATGTTTGCGGCAAAGCTCTTCCATAATTACCTCAGCAAATGCACCACCTAAATTGGGATCACTGCCGCTGCCCAATTCATCAATAAAAAATAAAGTACGCCCATTCCCCATTTCAATGAAATGCTTCATGTGTATTAGGTGGGATGAATAGGTACTCAGCTCAAATTCAATACTTTGCGTATCGCCAATGTGAATAAACAATTGTTTAAAAATACCAATTTGTGAATGTGGGTGTACCGGAACCAATAAACCACTTTGTACCATTAGCTGTATCAGTCCAACCGTTTTCATAGTAACGGTTTTACCGCCGGCATTTGGCCCGCTGATAATTAAAATTCTGTTTTCATCATTTAATTGTATAGAAACCGGTATGGTGTTTTTTTTATTTTTTTGATTGTTTAAAAACAAAATAGGATGATAGGCTGCTTTCAAATCCAGCATTGATTTATCAACAATATCAGGCATTTCACCTTTTATATCCATTGCTAATAATGCTTTGGCTCTAATAAAATCAAACATTCCTATCAGATGCAGGTAATTGGAAAGCAAGGGTGCATATGTACTTAGTTTAGCAGTTAAAGCTTTTAAGATACGTTGTACCTCTGCCCGCTCATCATTTTCTAAACTGTATACTTCATTGTTTAATTCAATGGTTTCTTCGGGCTCAATAAAAGTGGTTTTTCTGCTGTCACTTTCGCCATGTAAAATACCTTTTATTTGGCGCTTATGTTCTGAAAATATAGCCACTACCCTTCTGCCACTGCTAAAACTTTCTTCAATATCAGCCGTATATCCTGCTTTTGATAGTTTTTGCAGCACTTTATCAAACACTCTTCGCAATTCGTTTCTTTTTTTATATAATCGTAGTCGAATACTTTGTAAATCATCGCTGGCATTGTCTTTTACGTTACCTGCATCATCTAAAATTTCATCAATATATTCAATGATGTTTTTTTCAAAATAGCTTTGTTCAATTACTTTCGCCAAACCCGGATAAGCTACTCTTCGTTCTGTATCGAACCAGCGAAAAACAGATTGTATATTTTGAGCCAGCAGTTTAATTTGTATCAATTCTTCTCCCGATAAAGTAGCCCCGCTAATGCCCAATAATTTTATTTCCCTTTGCAAATTGGCCGTACAATCAATAGGGAAATATTGGTTTTGTTGCAACAGTAATTTAAATTCATAAGCCTGTTGCAGTTCTAACACAATAAAATCTTTTTTTGTATGAATACGTAATGCTGCTGCTTTTTGGCCGGCATATGCTGTTTTACAGAAATGAACCAGTAATTGCTGGATTGCTTCAAACTCTAATTGAAATGCTGCTGAATCGGGGTATAATCGCATAATATTGGAAAACAAATAGTATAAAGCAAAGTTAATTAGGTAGTGCATACAATGCGAAGCGCTATTTTTTGAATACTTTGAGCAAAAATTTTCTGTCTTACAGGGTTATAAACATCTCTTGCAAACAATTCTTCGTGAATACTGTTCTAAAAATGAATTAATTTGATTATGCATTACGAGAAATATATATTCAGTTGTTTTTTCTTTTCCTGCTATCTGCTATCTTGCGCACAGCCGGTAGAAAAGAATAAAACCGTAAATCCACAACATAATATGGATAATAAACAAATACCAACCGGTATAATAACCGATACCGCTTATTTTGGGGAAGGTTGTTTTTGGTGTACCGAAGCTTTTTTTCAACGATTAAAAGGGGTATATGAAGTTAATAGTGGTTACGGCGGCGGTCATGTAGCCAACCCAACCTATGAACAGGTATGTGATAAAAATACAGGCCATGTGGAATTGGCTCAAATTATTTATGATCCTAATGAGGTTTCTTTTGATGAATTATTAGAAGTTTTTTGGAAAACCCACGATCCCACAACTTTAAATCAACAGGGTGCAGATGTTGGCCCACAATACAGAAGCGTGATTTTTTATACCAATGAAATGCAACGTGAAAAAGCAGAACAATACAAAGCTGCTTTAGATAAAAGTGGTGCATTTAATAAACCGATTGTTACTGCAATTGATCCCTTTAAAAATTTTTACAGAGCAGAACAGTATCATCAGAACTATTATAACAATAATGGTGATGCAGCTTATTGTCGTTTTGTAATCAGACCCAAGTTGGAAAAATTTGAAAAAGTGTTTAAAAACAAATTAAAAAAAGGGGTTGAATAGTTGCATTGCTGTGAACGCAAAGTTTTTAGAATTGCTTTATGGTAGTATTCTGGTACTTCTTAATTCCAACAAATTCAATGCATTGGGCATAAAACCGGCTATGTTATTTTGTACAAGATGTATCACCATGTCATAAAATAGTGGTACTACCAGCGCATCATCTATTACCATTTGATCCATTCGCCGGTATAACTGATAACGTACTGAATCATTCACAGTGGCTATTGCTTTTGTGTATAATGTATCGAATAATTTATTTTTATAACGGGTGTAATTGGGCGGTGCAGGATTGTTTCCATAAAATACTGCCATGTAATTTTCTGCATCCGGGTAATCGGCCATCCAGCTACCTCTAAAAAATAATACCTTTGATAATGCTGTTTGTTCCAGCAAAACACTTTTCTGAACCACTTCAACCTGGATGTTAATGCCCACTTCTTCACATTGCTTTGCAACAAAACTGGCAAGGTCTGCATAGGTTGGAATGGTGAGTAATTTGATTGCGGGAAAATCTTTGCCTGCAAAGCCCGCTTCACTTATCAATTGCCTTGCTTTTTCAGGTTGGTAAGTGTAGCCATGTACAAATTTGGTATTATTGGAAGGCAGCCCTTTGGGGCAAAACCCTGCATTGGCAGCATAACCAATGGAGTTGCGCAAATAGAGCATCATTTGTTCTTTGTTAATAGCATAATTAATGGCTTGTCTTATTTTCTTAAATCGCAGGGGCGATTGTTTTACCAGTGGATTGGCGGTATCCATTAAAATTCCTAAATATTCTGTATTGAGATAAGGATGTTTTTGCAGTTGCATTTTACCCTCCCATTCTTTTCTTAATGTACCTGATTTGGTTAATACTTCATCTTTAAATGCAGGATCTATATCGTTGATAAATGAAAGGGTTCCCTGTCTGAATTGTAAAAATTCGGTAGCCTTGTTCTGATAAAAACTAATTTTAACAGCATCTAAGTACGGTAATGCCTTTCCGTTTGCATCTTTCTCCCAATAATGTGGATGCTTATGAAGTACCAAAGCCACTCCTTCCTGCCATAAAAACAATTGAAACGGTCCGGTACCACAGGGATTTCTTCCAAAGTTTTTACCCTCATGTAATACCACATCTTTGGGCACAATACTGCAATACTGCATGGTTAAAATTTCCAAAATTGGATGAAAAGGATGTGTTAAAGTAAGCTGAAAGGTACTATCGTTCAATGCCATAAATGGATGTTCATCTGCCACATGTCCATTAAATATCCAGGCACCACTGCTGGCAGTATTTTTATCAATAATTCTATTGAAACTAAATGCCACATCATCGGCTGTACATAAACGTCCTTTTCCGCCAGAGAAAACCGGATTGTCTTGAAAATAAACGTCAGTTCGTAAATGAAAGGTATATACCAAACCGTTGGTACTTATTTCCCAGCTTTTAGCAACAGATGGTTTTACATGCAGATTGCTATCTAATTCAACCAATGTATTGTATAACTGATGTACTGCCCAGATAATGGATTGGTTTTTGGAAAATGCAGGATCTAAAGTGGCTATTCCGGTACTTTCATTGTATTCAAAAACCTGTTGATTGGTTAAATGTGCTGCATTGCATGACAATAGGAAAATACATAGAGCAATCCAACATACAAATCTGCACTCTGTGAAACCGTATTTTTGTATGAACTTTAATGCCCGCATAGGCGTTTCAAATTTTTAAATAATAAAGATGCACAATAAATTTTTATTAGCCACGCTAATTATCGTATTTCCAGTATTGGGTTTTGGACAATTATTACAAGCTAAAAATAATTTTACCCATGCCGATACATTAAGAGGCAGTGATAATGCACAACGAAACTGGTGGAATGTTTTACATTATTCCATTTCAGTGAATCCTGATTTTGAAACGAAAACCATTCAGGGTAAAGTTACCATTCAATATGCTGTAGTAAAGCCGGTTACCACCATGCAGATTGATTTACAACAGCCTTTGGAAGTAGACAGTATTGTACAGCACAAACGCATTCTTTATTTTACAAGAACCAATAATGTAATTTTCATTAAAAACACTATTCCGCATCGTATGGGATTCCATGATTCAATTACCGTGTATTATCATGGCCGGCCTCGGGAAGCCGTTCGTCCACCCTGGGATGGTGGATGGATTTGGAAGAAAGATTCATTGAACAGGCCGTGGATGAGTGTTGCCTGTCAGGGTTTAGGCGCCAGTGTTTGGTATCCGTGTAAAGATTATCAGGGAGATGAACCCGATAATGGAGCCACATTGACTATCATTGCTCCGGATACATTAATGGCAGTGGGGAATGGAAGATTAATCTTTACAGGAAACACTTCGTTCAACAAAAAAATATATACCTGGCAAGTGGTGAATCCTATTAATAACTATGACATTATTCCCTATATAGGCAAATACGTAAACAAACGAGATACGCTGTTGGGGGCAAAAGGATTATTAACGCTTCAATATTGGGTTTTGGATTATGATAGCAGTATTGCCTGGCAGCAATTTAAACAGGTAAAACCAATGTTACGGGCATTTGAGTATTGGTTTGGGCCTTATCCATTTTATGAAGATGGGTATCAGTTGGTACAGGCGCCGCATTTAGGTATGGAACACCAAAGCGCTGTTGCTTACGGCAATCATTTTAAAAACGGTTATTTAGGGCGCGATTTAAGTGGAACGGGATGGGGTTTGCGTTGGGATTTTATTATTGTACACGAAAGCGGGCACGAATGGTTTGGAAATAATATTACTACCAAAGATGTGGCCGATATGTGGGTACACGAAGGATTTACCAATTACAGCGAAACATTGTTTACCGAATATTATTACGGAAAAGAAGCAGGTACCGATTATAATGTAGGCAGCAGAAAAAATATTTTGAATGATAAACCCATTATTGGCCCCTATGGGGTAAACAAAGAAGGCAGTAGCGATATGTATTATAAAGGCAGTGCATTAATACATTCTATTCGCCACTCTGTGCATAATGATGTTCTATTTCGGAAAATACTGCACGGGTTAAATAAAGTTTTTTACCATCAAACGGTTACCTCGGCTCAAATTGAAAATTACATCAATCAGCATGCAGGGTTTAATTATCAATATGTTTTCGATCAATATTTACGAACCACGCAAATACCTGTTTTGGAATATCAGATGGATTCAGTAAATCATTCCATTCGTTGCAGATGGAGTAATTGTTTGCCTACATTCAATTTGCCATTGAGTTTATGGAATCCACCAGGTGAACATATTAAAATATATCCAACAACGAATTGGAAAACAATCTCCATTCAAAAAAATCAGACCGACTTATTTCGTTCAGCATTAGTTGAGCGGTTGTATTATGTAAAAACGAAATTGCTGCATTAGTTAAATTTCGGTTCTTAACTTACTGTGTTTTCTTCCATAAAAGAAATACAGGCATAAACCAATACCCATCCATACAAAAAACCACAACCAGCTAATGGCAGGAATTTCAATCATTAAATACAAACAAAATAATGCACCTAAAACAGGAATAACTGAATAATTTCTGATAAAGCTTAACACGGAAACAATTACTGTGATAGAAACAAAAACGATAAATAATATTTCCTGATAACTTTCTGAGTTAAGATGTTGAAATGCATCAGTAAAGCGTTCATGAAATCCGATAATAAATATCATGGACAGTATTGGGATAATATACTTTCCATTGATGTAAGGTAATTTAAATCGGCCCTGTGTAGTATTTTGCATTCGTGGCAATACCAATACACCAAAACAAACCAACACAAAAGCAAACAAAGTTCCAATACTGGTTAAATCGGTCATTAAACTACTCGGTAAAAATAATGAAGGGATAGAAACCAATAATCCTGTAATAATGGTTGCAAAGGCCGGTGTTTGAAATTTTGGATGAATTTGAGAAAACTTTTTGGGCAACAATCCATCACGGCTCATACTCATCCAAATACGCGGCTGACCTAACTGAAAAACCAGCATTACACTTGTAGTTGCCACTACTGCACTAATTGAAATAATATAACTCACCCATTTTAAGCTGATTTTACTAAACACAAATGCCAATGGGTCATTTACCTTCAGTTCAGAATAATGTACCATACCGGTTAATACCAATGCTATTAAAATATAGAGTACCGTACAAATAATTAAAGAATAAATCATCCCCCGTGGTAAATCGCGTTGAGGATTTTTACATTCTTCAGCAGTGGTAGAAATAGCATCAAAGCCAATATAGGCATAAAAAACAGCAGATACCCCTGCTAACACACCACCAAATCCATTTGGCAGAAAGGGCACCCAGTTATCTGTTTTCACATAAAAAAATCCGAGTGCAATTACAAATAGGATGACGATGATTTTAAAAATCACCATAAAATTGGTTGATTTTTTACTCTCTTTTATACCTATATATGCCAACGTTGTAATTAACACTACAATGATAAATGCAGGAAGATTTATGAGCAGGTGTTTACCAAACAGAACAGGAGCCTGCATCCAGGTATCTGTTGCAGACAATAAATGTTGTGGTAAAGGTTGATGCGATGCTGTTAAAATAGTTGCTTCCTGAAAATCTTTAGCTGCTGTGAAAGGATCTGTTAACAGCCAACCAGGCAAATGAATACCCAAACCCACCAATAAATTATTAAAATAGCCACTCCAGCTAATGGCAACAACTATATTTCCAATAGCATATTCTAAAATAAGTGCCCAACCAATAATCCATGCAACTAATTCACCAAAACTAACATAGGCATACGTGTATGCACTTCCTGCAATGGGTACTCTACTGGCAAATTCAGCATAACATAAAGCACTAAAGCCACAAGTAACCGCAGTAATAATAAAAAGAAATGCTATACCGGGCCCACCGTTATAAGCTGCTGTTCCTATTGTTGAAAAGATACCTGCACCAATAATGGCAGCAATGCCCATAAATGTTAAATCCTTAACCGTTAGTACCTTATTCAGTGAATGTTGATGACCATCCTTAATTCCTGCTTCTGAATCAGCAACAATTTTTTCAATTGATTTTTTTCTAAACAATGTAGACATGCAATTGTCTGTTTTATAAAAAAGGTAAGATAAGCATTAAATTAGTAATCTCTTTGTATGAGGAAAGCCGCAACCTCTTTTAAATGTTTTTTGCGCACACTTTGCACAGCAACTTCTTCTAAATGATGCAGTGCTATATTGAAGTATTGTTCTTTTAAAGCATTGGCCCATTCGTGCACATTGCAATCTTTAAATATGGCTAAAACTTTTTCAACTTTATCAGGTTCATTACCCAGCATGTGTTGCATCAATGCTGTTTTTTGTGCAGGTGATGCTACTTCTAATGCATGTAACAATAAAAAAGTTTTTTTATTTTGTTTAATATCGCCACCTACCGCTTTGCCAAATTTTTCAGGATTCCCGAAAGCATCCAGATAGTCATCCTGAATTTGAAAGGCGATACCTAAATTTTTTCCAAAAGCATATAAATGTTTACAACTGCCTTCGCTTGCACCACCAATAATGGCCCCCATTTCTAAACTTGCCGCCAGCAAAACAGAGGTTTTTAATTCAATCATTTTTAAATAATCGGTTAATTCAATGTGTGCTGCATGCGCATAATCCATATCTAATTGTTGCCCCTCGCAAACTTCAACTGCTGTTTTATTAAAAATATACAAAATGTGTTTCAGAAAATCATTTTGAATATGCTCTAAATATTGATAGGCTTTAATTACCATTACATCACCTGCCAGCAAAGCCGTGTTATTACCATATTTAGCATGTACAGTGGCCATTCCTCTGCGTAAATCTGCTTCATCCATAATATCATCATGCACTAAAGTAAAATTGTGAAACAGTTCAATAGCCGTAGCAACACGGTATGCATCTTCATGAATTTCGCCAAAAAGTTCGTTACCCATTAAGCAAAAAACCGGCCTGATTCTTTTGCCGCCAATTTGTAAAAAATAGTGGCAGGGCTCATATAATGTTTCAGGCGTTTTTGGAAAATGATGCACTGAAAAATATTTACCAAATTGTTCAGTAAGTTGTTCAAATGTATGCATACCGCAAACTAACAGGAAAAAATTCAAATAAACTTGTAAGAATCAAAGTTTTATGCACAAAATTTTGGCACGATTTTTTTATAATTTTGCTAAAATATTATTTATGAAAAAAATATTCATCCTGAGCCTGATTATTTTAACACTGGGTATTGCTAAAACAGAAGCCCAAAATTTAAGCAGTTCTTATCAAACAGCAGTAGGTTTAAAAATTTATCCGGGTGCTGTTTCTGTAAAACATTTCGTAAATGGCAATAATGCTATTGAGGGATTGGGTTATTTTTGGCAGTATGGTTTTAGATTAACCGGTTTGTATGAAATACATGGTGATATTAATGGCGCACCGGGTTTAAAATGGTATGTTGGTCCCGGCGCACATATTGGTTCATATAATGATAACTGGAAAAGAGACTATCCATACCGTGATAATTCAGTAGCCATTGGTATTGATGGCGTTTTGGGTTTGGATTATAAAATTAAAGGTGCTCCCATCAACGTTAGTTTCGACTGGCAGCCTTCATTTAATTTGGTTGGGTATTCTTATTTTGAAGGAGGCTGGGGCGGACTCGGTATTCGTTATGCCTTTTAACTTAAATTTATTCATTTAATCAAAAAGTTTGGGGTTAGTTTTAACCTCAAACTTTTTTTATAGTTTAAGTTTACTGAATGCTATTGGCTATGCATCCTGCAAAGTAAAAAGGCTATCTACAAATTCTTTTTTATCAAATACCAATAAATCATTTATCTGCTCACCCACACCAATAAATTTTACCGGTATTTTAAATTGATTGGCAATGGCCAATACTACTCCACCTTTTGCAGTGCCATCTAACTTAGTAATGGTGATTGCACTCACTTCAGTTGCAACGGTGAATTGTTTGGCTTGCTCTACTGCATTTTGTCCTGTTGAGCCATCTAAAACCAACATTACCTCATGTGGAGCATTTGGTATTACTTTTTGAATAACCCGCTTAATTTTTGAAAGTTCATCCATTAAATGAGTTTTATTATGCAACCTTCCCGCTGTATCAATCATCACAATATCAACCCCTTTTGCCACCGCACTTTTTACCGCATCAAATGCTACCGCACCGGGATCGCTGCCCATGGCTTGTTTTACAATGGGAACACCTACTCTTTCGCTCCAAATGGTAAGCTGATCAACAGCAGCTGCCCTGAATGTATCTGCTGCCCCTAATAAAACAGAATAACCTGCTTTGGTATAATTGTGTGCTAATTTTCCGATAGTGGTTGTTTTACCAACCCCATTCACCCCAACTACCAAAATTACATAAGGCTTTTTATCGGCAGGAATTTCAAAATTTTTATACGTTTCATCAGCATCCTGTAATACATTTTGAATTTCATCCTTTAACAAATGATTCAATTCAGATGTACCCACATATTTCTCTTTTTTAACCCTTTCTTCAATTCGTTCAATAATTTGAAGTGTAGTATCAATACCAACATCGGCATTAATTAATGCCTCTTCTAAATTGTCTAAAACAGATGCATCAATGGTACTTTTTCCTGCTATTGCTTTAGAAATTTTTGACAAAAACCCTTCTTTGGTTTTTTGCAATCCCTGATCTAAGCTTTCTTTTTCCTTCTTGCCAAATAATTTATCAAAAAATCCCATGGTTAATAGAATAAATATCAAAAAATGTTTAAAGGCACAAAGTAAGATTAAAAATCATTTTTTGTGCAATTGCATTAAAAGAAATCAATAACATATTGTACAATGGTATTTTATAAAAAAGTATTGATTGTTTTCTGGCAGCACAACAAAAAAGCCTTCCTAAAAGGAAAGCTTTACAAGAAATTATATTATAGCAATCAAACTATTTGGCCAAAAAATCTTTCACCTTATCCTTGTGCACAATGGCTTCTTTAAATGTATAAGCGCCGGTTTTAGGGCTGCGGATGGGTTTAATCACTTTTGTCCAGTTCTTTGCTTCAGCGGCGGCTTTTTGGTCTTTAGTCTTAATCGCTGTTTTTGCTGCTTTTGCCATGGTTATTTGATTTCTTTATGAACAGTTACTTTTTTCAAAATAGGGTTGTACTTTTTCAGCTCCAGTCTTTCAGGAGTATTTTTTTTGTTTTTTACAGAGATGTAACGACTGGTGCCGGGCATTCCTGATGTTTTATGCTCGGTACACTCTAATATTACTTGTACTCTATTACCTTTCTTTGCCATTGTAATGGGTAATTTACTGGTTTAATTAAATTTTTACTCCGTCAGCTCTCAATTGTTTAATAACAGAGGCCAAACCATTTTTATTAATGGTACGAATGGCATCTGAAGATACTTTTAAAGTAACCCAACGGTCTTCTTCTGCAAAAAAGAAACGTTTTGTTTGTAAATTCGGCAGAAAACGGCGTTTTGTTTTAATGTTAGAATGTGAAACGCTGTTACCTGTTAATGGTTTTTTTCCTGTAACCTGACATACTCTTGCCATGATGCTATTTTTTTTCGGGACGGCAAAGGTAAGGAACACAAATGAAATATCCATATTAATCACATCTTTTTTAGAGAAAATATACACATGCCGTGGAAATATAGATTTTGCCGTAATAATCAAGCTAAATTATACACATTACTACTCATTTCATTCAATCTATCCGCTTTCAGTAAAAATTTTGCAAAGAACCAAAACAAATATTGCAGAGAAATTTACTAAATTTTTTTGAGCTGTACCAATTATTCGTAACTTGCAAGCAATAAATCATGAAACACTTTCTGCAATATAACCTCGATTTTTTAGATCATCCCTTGGGGTAACCTTCTATCTAATTATTCTCAAATCTTATTGTTATTTATTATAAGCTATTGTTCTGGTATTTTTTACCATGTAACAGGTTTATGTGATTTCCTCAAATTTTAAAAAGAATTTTATGTTAACGCAACAATTATCCCATAAAAGTGCTTACTATCTTTCTTTAGAAGAAAAATACGGTGCACACAACTATCATCCCTTACCGGTAGTTTTAGAAAAAGGCGAAGGTGTATTTGTATACGATGTTGACCAAAAGCGTTATTTCGACTTTTTAAGTGGCTATTCGGCAGTCAATCAAGGGCACTGTCATCCTAAAATTATTAACAGTTTATTGCAACAGGCACAAAAACTTACCCTTACTTCCAGAGCTTTTTACAACAATGTTTTGGGTGAATATGAAAAATACATCACTGAATATTTTGGGTACGATAAGGTTTTACCCATGAATACCGGTGTTGAAGGTGGCGAAACAGCGGTAAAATTGGCTCGCAGGTGGGGTTATGCCAAAAAAGGAATACCTGAAAACAATGCGAAAATAATTTTTGCCGAAGGTAATTTCTGGGGCAGAACATTGGCAGCCATCTCCACTTCTACCGATCCATCCAGTTATAAAGGATTTGGGCCTTATATGCCCGGATTTGAATTGGTACCTTACAATAATTTAGCTGCTTTAGAAAAAGCTTTTCAGGATAAAAATGTAGCTGCTTTTATGGTAGAACCCATTCAGGGCGAAGCAGGTGTGGTTGTACCGGATGAGGGTTATTTAAAGGGGGTTCGCGCATTGTGTACAGAATATAATGTATTATTCATAGCCGATGAAATTCAGACCGGTTTAGCCAGAACCGGGAAAATGCTGGCCTGTGATCATGAAAATGCAAGACCGGATATTTTGATTTTAGGAAAAGCTTTAAGTGGCGGCACCATGCCCGTTAGTGCTGTATTATGTGATGATGCAATCATGCTAAACATACAGCCCGGCGAACATGGCAGCACTTATGGTGGTAATCCTTTGGCCTGTGCCGTAGCTATTACTTCACTACAGGTAATAAAAGACGAAGGCATGGTAGAAAATGCAGAAAAAATGGGGGTTATTTTTCGGGAAGAACTGGCTAAACTCAAAAATCCGTTTGTACAAACCATTCGGGGCAAAGGCTTATTAAATGCCATTGTAATACAACACCCTAATCCGGATGCAGCCTGGGATATTTGCTTAGCTTTAAAAGAAAATGGTTTATTGGCCAAACCAACACATGGCGATAAAATTCGCTTTGCACCACCGCTCATCATTACAGCACCCCAAATTGTGGAAGCGGTTGAAATTATCAGTAAAACATTACAATCATTTCATTAGAATATTTGTTTATAAGTAATTTTACAGTAATGATACAAAACCACCTGCACCACAAAGAAGAGCATTTACAAAGCTCAGATTTATTAACGGATATTGTAATTGGCATGAGCGATGGACTAACCGTTCCATTTGCTTTGGCTGCCGGTTTAAGTGGTGCGGTTGGCAATCAGGTAACTTTAATATGGATTGCCGGTATTGCAGAAATTGCAGCCGGCTCCATTGCTATGGGACTGGGGGGCTATTTAGCAGGCAAAACTGAGCAGGATCATTATAACAGTGAACAGAAAAAAGAATTTTGGGAAATTGAAAACAAAGCAGAAGTAGAAAAAGAAGAAGTGCGGGAGGTTTTTAGAAATTGGGGTTTAAGTGAGCAGTTGCAAGAGCAAGCCATGCAGGAAATTGTAAAAGATAAAAACAAATGGGTTGATTTTATGATGAAGCATGAACTTGGTTTAGAAGAACCAGACCCCAAAAGAGCAGGGAAAAGTGCTTTTAATATCGGATTATCATATGTAGTGGGCGGCCTAGTGCCCCTTAGCCCCTATTTCTTCGTTACCGATGCGCTCAATGGTTTAAAAATTTCTGTTATTGTTACTTTAATCTGTCTATACATTTTCGGTTATTTCAAAAGTAAAATAACCGGCATTAACCCGTGGAAAGGAGGTCTTCGTGTGATGCTGATTGGAGCCGCCGCTGCAGCCGCAGCCTTCGGCATTGCCAAATTAATTGATGGTTGATGAGTTATTTATTTTGATCCGGCAGGCAGTTTTAATCTGGGTAATAAAGTCATCAGCAATACAATTACAGCTAAGCCCACTGTAATATACAGGCCGGGTTTTACTTCCGGGCATTCGCCTTCTCGGCATAATGAAAACAAGGTAAAGTTTTTAATGGCCCATGCCATATTAATAAAGCCTACAAATAAATTGGTTCGTTTTGCCCAAACTTTTGGCAATGCAAAAAATGCAATCAGCAATACAGAAAAAAAACTCTGTGCCAGAATTTGCTTTCCAAAAGTAAATTGTTCATTCACTGTTCCATGTACACCACTAATGGTTAGTTGTAAGGATGGAATGTAAATCCAGGGCATAAAACACACAGCTACCATCAATATGGCCGCAATAATTCCAATAGTTTGTGCATACTTCATAAAGACAAGAAAGGATTACTGTTGTAATCCTTTGTTTGATGAGAGGTCCCGAGCGGATTCGAACCGCTGTACGAGCTTTTGCAGAGCTCTGCCTAGCCACTCGGCCACAGGACCATTCGGGCTGCGAAAATAAAGCATCGTAACTAAATACAAAATTCTAATTTTGCAACTTCAAAAAAAGTACATGAATAGTATTGCACCATCTGAATTAATTATCAACAGCAGAGGCGCTGTTTATCACATTGACCTAAGACCGGAAGAACTGGCAGATACCGTTATTACTGTAGGCGATCCGGACCGTGTTGAAAAAGTAAGCAGGCATTTCGATTCAATTGAAATAAAAAGGCAACACAGAGAATTTATTGCCCATACCGGCTTTATCGGGAAAAAAAGATTAACGGTACTTTCTACCGGCATTGGACCCGATAATATTGATATTGTACTGAATGAATTAGATGCATTAAAAAACATTGATTTTGAAACCAGAACCATTAAACCCGAATTAAGTACGTTGAAAATAATTCGTTTAGGTACTTCCGGAGCTTTACAGGCCGATATTCCGGTAGATAGTTTTGTAGTGGGCACACATGGGCTGGGTTTAGACAATTTGTTGCATTATTATCGTCAGGTAAACAATGAAGAGGAACAACAAATTTTAAAACATTTTATAGAACATACCCAGTTATCCGGAAATATTCAGCCCTATCTGGCTACAGGCAGTATCAGCATCATGAAACATTTTGTAAAGGGCTTTCATCATGGCATTACGGTTACATGCCCCGGTTTTTACGGCCCACAGGGTCGTGTACTGCGTTTGGGTTTATCCAATCCCGGTTTGGTAGATAATTTTAGCAGTTTTAGCTGCGGACAGCACCGAATCAGTAATTTTGAAATGGAAACCAGCGCAATTTATGGATTGGGTAAATTATTAGGTCACCATTGTTTATCCGTAAATGTTATTGTAGCCAACCGAATCCGTAAAGAATTTAGTAAAAATAGCGCAATGGCCGTAGAAAATTTAATCAAAAAAGCATTAGCAATTATCAGCACTCTTTAAATTATGCAGTTAACATTTTATAAGTATCAGGGAACCGGAAACGATTTTATTATTCTTGACAATAGAAATGGTGCCATTCAATTAACGACAGAGCAAATTAATTTTTTATGTAACCGAAAATTTGGAATTGGAGCTGATGGCTTAATGCTGTTAAGCCATAGCAAAGATTTTGACTTTGAAATGGTGTACTATAATTCTGATGGCAAACAAAGTACCATGTGTGGAAATGGCGGCCGTTGCTTAGTACAATTTGCGTATGATATTGGCCTAAAAAAAGAAAAATATCATTTTAAAGCCATTGATGGCCCACATGAAGCTCATTTCGAAAAAAACGGATGGGTAGATTTGTTGATGAAAAATGTAGATACCATAGAACGCTATTATGGCGATTTTTTGGTAAATACCGGCTCACCGCATTATATTAAAACAGTAACGGATATTGCCAATTATGAAGTATTTAAAGAAGGCAGAGCCATTCGATTCAGTAAAGATTTTGAAAAAGAAGGTATCAATGTAAATTTTGTAGAAGTAACCGATGCAGATACCATTACCGTTAGAACTTATGAAAGAGGGGTTGAAAATGAAACCCTGAGTTGTGGAACCGGTGTTACTGCTGCCGCATTGGTATTTGCTCACAATGAAGCCGGGTTTAACAGAATTGAAGTAAATACTTTGGGCGGAAAATTAGCTGTTGAATTTGATAAATTGGGCGAAACATTTACCAATATATGGCTTTGCGGACCGGCAACTTTTGTATTTAAAGGGGAAATACCTTTGCAATTTTAAATGAATATGATGCATCAGCCCATTGCTTATCAAACACTACCCAAACCACAAAAATTTACCATTCGGGTGTACGGTTTGTTGATTGACCGGCACCAACGCATATTGGTAAGTGATGAATATATAAGGGGCAATTATTTTACCAAATTTCCGGGCGGTGGATTAGAATTAGGTGAAGGAACAAGAGATTGTTTACAACGTGAATTTTTGGAAGAAACCGGTTTGCACATTGTAGTTCAGGATCATTTTTATACCACCGATTTTTTTCAAATTTCTGCATTCAATACGGTTGATCAAATTATGTCTATTTATTATAAAATAACTGCACCCATCTCTGAAATATGCAACTTAAAAACTGCAGCAACTCCATTTCAGTTCACACCCCAACAAATTGCAGATGTAAATGGGCAGTATGAAATGTTACGTTGGTTGCCGCTCTCCGAATTAACTATAGAATCGGTACACTTACCCATTGATAAAGTGGTGGTAGAAATGTTATTGAATCAGCAATTGATAGCAAATACTCAAAAGTAAGTGTGCTTAAAGTACAAAAGTAAAATAGAACCACAGTTCTGTTAAGTAGAAAACCAAATTGGTAATCATCAACCATGCCGGAACCGGTTGAAAATAAAACCTACTCTTTTTATATAGAAATAGAATGAAAAGAACTGAGTTAAGAACAATTACAGCAAATCCTGCAGTAATGACATAACTACTGATTGTTTCATTTTGAAAAATATCACCCCAAAAACGCATTACAATTGCTATGATAAATGCAAGATTACCCATTAGGGCAACCCTGTTTAAGAATAAAATATTCTGCATATTAAAATTTCGTTCAAAATAGCATTAATTTGCTTTTCATAAAAATAGTTGATGCCGCACTAACTTTCCATCCATCTATTTTTAGTTGAAATAAGAATGATGGAAAGTTTAAAATGGCAGCAAGTAAATAGCATAAATGCAATAGCAATGAGCGGAAAGGCTTATTTACTGAAAAATAATTCAGGCAGTTGCAGGTACCAAAAAAAATAGAAACACATGAAAAATGTTCATTGGAAACAGCTATTGCCTCATGTAATAGCAATTGTAATTTTTGTAATTATTGCGGTTCTGTTTGCCAAACCCACTTTAGAAGGAAAAGTATTGCAGCAAAGCGATGTAATTCACTGGAGAGGTATGGCACAGGATTTAATTCAATATAAAGCTACCCACGGCAAATACCCTTTGTGGAATAACAACCTTTTTGGAGGAATGCCGGCTTATCAAATTATTCTCACAGCAGCCAATCCGGTTTCTGTAGTATATGCACATCCGCTTTTCATGTTGTTTTTACCCAAACCCATTGGTTTTTTCTTTTTATTGTGCATTTCGTTTTATTTCCTGAGTCAGGTGCTACGCATCAATCCGTGGATAGGCATTGGCGGAAGTATTGGTTATGCTTATGCCTCTTTTTCAGCCATTATTGTTGCCGCAGGGCATGATACACAAATGCTGGCATTAGGTTATGTACCCGCATTAATGGGTGCAATATGGCTAATTTATCAAAAAAAATATTGGTGGGGTACTGCGCTTACAGCTTTGTTCAGTGCTTTACTGATTGCACAAAATCATTTACAAATAGCCTATTATTTTATCATTATTGCCGGATTTATGACCATTGGATTTATCATTCAATGGCTCAAAGCAAAAGATTATCAACATCTTGTAAAAGCGCTGGTTTTAACATTGATAGCCGGAGCTATTGGTGCAACCTGCAATTTGGTAAGTTTGGCCACCACCAACGATTATTCTAAAGCTACCATGCGCAATGGCACCCTGAATTTAGATACCACCAACCATGCCAATACTACCAGAAAAAATTCCGGATTACCCATTGATTATGCATTTAACTGGAGCTATGGCCGTGCCGAAAGTTTTACCCTTTTAATACCCGATGTATATGGCGGTGCATCTAATGGTGAGTTAAACGGCGATTCACACATTGCAAAAATTTTACAACAAAAAGGCGTGCCAGATGACCAGGCTGCACAATTTGCCGGAAGTATGCCCTCTTATTGGGGCAGTCAGCCTTTTACCAGTGGCCCCGTGTATTTGGGTGCAGTACTTTGTTTACTATTTATTTTTGGAATGGTATATTTAAAAACACCACATAAGTGGTGGATTCTGGCATTAACGATAGTTGCCTTGCTGATGAGCTGGGGAAAAAACTTAATGTTCTTCAATGAATTTTTATTCAACCATCTTCCACTCTACAATAAATTCAGAGTGCCAACCATGACGCTGGTGATTCCTCAGTTCACTTTTCCACTGGTAGCTGTAATGGTATTGCAACAATTGTTTTTTGATACAAAAGATAAATTATTGGCCATTTTGGCTTTAAAGAAAACACTGATTATTACCGGTGCTTTTTTTGTATTAGCCATTCTATTGTATTTTAGTTTTGATTATGCTGCACCGGCAGACGCCAATTTAAAAACCTATTTCAACCAATTAACCCAAGGCAATGCTATTGAATCAAATAGTATTTACAATGCACTAATAGCCGACAGAAGAAGTTTATTTGCAACCGATTTAATACGTTCCATCATTTTTGTAATACTGGCGGCAGCAAGTATATTCTTCTACTTAAAAAATAAATTGAAAGCAACCTATGCTATTGCTGCCTTTGTGGTGTTAATTGCAGCAGATAATATTAGTATTGACAGGCGTTATTTCAGTGATAAAAATTTTCAGGATGAAGACACCATTGATGACACCTATTTTAAGCCCACTGCTGCCGATCTGCAAATTATGAAGGATACTTCTTATTACAGGGTTTTAAA
Organism: Hydrotalea lipotrueae; assembly: GCF_019249625.1. Taxonomy (NCBI): domain Bacteria; kingdom Pseudomonadati; phylum Bacteroidota; class Chitinophagia; order Chitinophagales; family Chitinophagaceae; genus Hydrotalea; species Hydrotalea lipotrueae. The sequence continues at coordinate 410,616 of NZ_JAESDL010000001.1, forward strand.
TTTAACGCAGGATGTTTTTAATGATGCACTTACCTCCTATCATTTTCATTCAGTTGGAGGTTATCATCCTGCTAAACTTAGTATTGTTGAAGACCTACTCAACTTTCAATTACGGAAACAACCCATGAATATGCAGGTATTAAATATGTTAAATACCAAATACATTATTGTTAATAATCCTGCTACTAATAAACCAGAAGTACAATTAAATCCCAATGCACTGGGGCCCTGCTGGTTTGTAAAAACGGTACAATTTGTAAACGGGCCTGCAGCTGTAATGAAATCTTTAGATCATTTTACGCCAAAAGATACAGCCATTGTAGAGCTTGCAGATCAATCACTGGTAACCTATACCGGCACAGCCGATTCTACTGCAACTATTCACTTAGTAAAAAATGATAATGATATCATTCATTATACTTCTAACAGTAACACTAATGGATTTGCAGTGTTTAGTGAAATATATTATAACCGTGGATGGAAAGCTTATATTGATGGGAAAGAAACACCGATTATACAAACCAATTATGTATTAAGAGGCCTCTCCATTCCTGCCGGGAAACATGATATTGTGTTTGAGTTTAAACCTGCTTCTTATTACAACAGTACTAAAATTGCCATTGGGGCCTCTGCATTGGTGTGGCTGTTATTAATAGGTGCCATTGTAAGTTCCTTCAAACAGGGCAAACAAAATGATGCTGCCTAAGCATGAATGTTTTAGCGCTTATTTCTTATAAAGTATTTCCCGCACAAATGGGTGGCCAGAAAGGTATTGCGCAGTTTTATGAATACCTTTCTCAATTAGATAATGTTGTTATTGTAGCATCAAAAAACAATCAATTATCCGATATTCCTTTTCCTAAAAAATACAATAACCTGTTTCCGCAAGGCAAAGGTTTGCTGAATATTTTAAAACTGTTTTTTGTTGTAAAGTTAATTCGCAGGGAGAATATTGATGTAATTATTATAGAACATTCTTATTGGGGCTGGTATGGCTATTTGTTGCATTTATTAACACATAAGCCTTTCATTATTCATTCACACAATATTGAAGCAGAAAGGTTTAAAATACAACATCGTAAATATTGGAAAATATATGTCCGATACGAAAAATGGGTGCATCAATTGTGTAACCATAATTTTTTTAAATGCGAAGAAGATGCAGCTTATGCATTAGAAAAATGGAGTATAAACACATGTAAAATTTCAATCATTCGTTATGGCACTGATGTGCAGACACCGCCAACTGACACAGAAAAAAAGGCAGTAAGAAACCAATTACTACAACAATTGAATCTTCCTGCAACAACCTGTTTATTGCTTTTCAACGGAACATTAAACTATGCACCAAATGTTGAAGTTTTAATAGAAATTACGGATACCATTATACCGATATTACGAAAAAATAAATTTAATTTTTGTATTTTTATTTGCGGTAAAATGCTGCCCGATGCATGGTTGCAAAAATTTATGCTATACCCCGAAATCCGCTACTTAGGATTTGTTGAAAATATAACAGCCATCAATGCCGGTGTAGATGCATTGATTCTACCCGGATCAATGGCAACGGGTATTAAAACCAAATTGGTAGAAGCCCTGGCTCAAAATACCACTGTTATTACTACACATAGCGGTGCCAGAGGTATTCCGCAAAACTTTGCGCAAACAAAATTGATTTTGGTACCCGATAATGATCCGGTTGCGTTTGCGAACAGGGTTTTACAATACAACCATTCAACAGATAATACCCCCAATTCTTTTTATAATGAATTTTATTGGGGTAATATTGCACAACAGGCACATACTGTTTTAGAAAACTTACATGGAACCTATCATTAAAATATCTGTAGTAATTTGTACCTATAACCGTGCTGCATACATTGCTGCAGCATTAGAAAGTCTGGTGCAACAAACTTTCAATAAAAATTGGTTTGAAGTAATTGTGGTGAATAACAATTCAACCGATAATACTGAGCAGATTTGTAAAAAGTTTATTGCTGACCATTCGCAATATGCTTTTTATTTTTTAAATGAAACGCAGCAGGGTGCTTCATTTGCACGCAATACGGGTGCCGATTTAGCAAAGGGTAGTTTACTTTGTTTTATGGATGATGACGCCATTGCTGATTCGGATTATCTGGAAAAAATTGTTGATTTTTTTGAAACACATACTGATGCAGGTGGTCTCGGTGGGCGAATTATTCCCAAATATATTCCGGAAGAACCGAAGTGGATGAGTTATTATGTGGCTTCATTGGTAGGAAATTTTGATTATAGCAATAACATTTGCGTTTTTCAGCAGGGAAAATATCCGTTAGAATCAAATATGATTATTAGAACCGCCGATTTTAAAGCCATTGGTGGGTTCAATAAAAACCTGCCCGGTGTTGTGGGTACTATGCGTATTGGTGGAGAAGGTAAAGATTTTTTTTATCGGCTGCAGGCGCTTGGAAAAAAAATTTATTATCATCCCGGCATTATTGTGCATCATGTGGTAGAAGTAAATAAATTAACGAAAGAATACATGTATAGAGTGGCCAGTGGAATTGGCCGTGGCGAAAGAAGAAGGGTTTTGGCTATTAGCCGTTGGGCTTATGTTAAAAAACTGATAGAATATTGTTTTAAGTTAGGCGCAGCCTTTATTTTAGCCATTCAATATACGCTGCAGGGTAATCCCGCAAAGGCATGGCCCGTTATCCAATTCAGAATAGATGCATTAAAAGGATTATTAATTAAATAAATACTAATGAATTTTGAAACCTTTGTTAACCGTAAAATTAAAGGTACCTTATCCAGATGGTTCGGCATTTAGTTTCAACATCCGTCTGAAACAGCTAAGGTACGTAAATGGGTACTGCCCTATTGTGTTGGTAAAGGATGCGATATTGGCTTTGGGGGCGATAAAATAAAAAAAGTAGATTGCGATGGCATTGATTATCCGCAACCTTATGCGCATGCAGGTAAGGATAAAGTAGATATACCTTGTGATGTAATTAAAGATGAAATACCGGTAGCCGATAATACCTATGATTATGTGTACAGCAGTCACTTCATTGAAGATGTACCCGATACAGCGCAGGTTCTTCGAAAATTTATTCGTATTCTCAAAAATGGAGGTAACCTGATTTTGGTTTTCCCCAATCAGGAAAAATATGAAGCCATTTGTAACCGCATTGGGCAACCACTTAACCCCTATCATGTACATAAAGACATGGGATTTGAATTTATGCTGCAACAATTAAAACGCATTCCCAATCTTCAAACCAAATTATTATTCAGCAGCAATTGCGAAATTGATTACAATGTGGTAATGGTGCTGCAAATACACAAACTTTAAGCGTTCGTAATTTTAATGCGCAATGGTAGTAATATTTTATTAACGAATGCCATTATGCCCGTTGATTTTTTAACGGGTTTAGCAAAATAACAAGGCATTTGAATGAATTGTGAATAGCCATTTTGATAAACCAATTGGCGATAATCAGCTAACAAATTTTTAAGAACGGGTAAGTTGCCCAATTGAAAACGGGTTTGATGTTTCGATAAAATTTCGGGTGTTTCAAACTTATAACCACTGATATGCAAAAAAATAAGTGGTTCTGTATCATTAACCCATACTGTATTGTTTCGAATAGAAAGCTTTCTTTCATGTAAATTCCAATAGGCCACATTGTAACCTTTATGCTGCAAAACAGCCACTTTATCAAAAAACAACGGTACTAAGTTTAACCAGTTTTGATCCACCGCCATGCCTTCTGCAAAATTATAATAACATTGATTTTTCAGCCGTTCGGCCCACCATTGTAAAAATGAATGGGTAATAGCATTATTTTTTAAGGCAATAAAACCGGCATTATAAATTCCTGATCTTAATACATCCCTTTCCATCGGCAATGCATTATCGTTAATGGGTGTAAAAAAATGCGGCGTAATAATAATGGGCAACTGTTCTAAAACTTCTTCAATGATTGATATAGAATGATAGAAAAAAATATCCGCATCTATGTATAATAAAATATCCGGTTTTTTTGAAGCAAATATATACTGCGCCAGAAATGGTTTCATGGCACAATTCAATTCAATTAAAGTATACTGCCGGCTCATGTTATCAAATTCTGGAACAGCAATTTGTTCCACTTCCATTACTTCATGAGGTAAAAATTCAGCAACAGAAAAACGACCATTTATTCTATCCACCAAACCAATAATTACAGTGTATTCGGGAGCAACCGATAACAAACTATCGGCCATAGTTTTAGCATATGCCAAATGGTTGGCCGAACAAACCGTATAAGCTATTTTTGTTTTAGTCAGATTCATTTACATATAATATTTACAGGCTATCGCCTATTTTTTCAGCCAAAACAATGGTGTTTAAATATAACCGTTGGTTTTTTGGCCAAATGGGCTCCGTGCAAATAAATAATAGATTTAAAAAAGGTACCAGTATTTGTCGTACTATTTTTTTAAACAATTTAAATCGGGAAACTACATAAACTCTATTTAACCAATCGTCGTGTAAATACACCATCAGCATTTGGTGAATGGTAGATAAAGCGTGGCCGTTTTTATCGATGATGATTATTTTGAATCCGTTTTTTTCTAATAAATCTCTCAGTGCAAATTGGGTATATCGGGCATAATCAACCGGAATTTCATGTTCTTCCCAGGCAAACGGACAAGTAATCAGCATTTTACCACCGGGCTTTAATACCCGATTAAGTTCCGGCAAAATAGCTTCTAAATTAAAAACATGCTCAAACACTTCTGAACTGAATAAACTATCAAACTGATGCGTTTTAAATGGAAGCGTTTCCCCATCATAAAAAAAATCAATCGATTCGTTTTGATGGGTATGTCCGCCACTATTATAATCTACCCCAATATAGGTTTCAACATGGCTAAATAATGATTGATAGGGTTTTGCCCCACATCCAAAATCCAATAATTTTCCGGTCAGTTCCTTACAGTACACCTTTATTTTGTTGTACAATCCCTTTCTAATGCAATACAAAGGATGACGGAATGTGGGGTTAAAATCATTTGAAACCATAGTCCATATCAATAAAGTAACTGCGGCAAGATAAACTGTTTTGCATAAATATATTCTGTCTATTTCGCCTTCTTTGTATTTTGAATACATAAATTTGACGCATTATGTTGCATTCATCAATCGGCAACCACAATTATGGGTAGTATCCGGCATCAAACCATTATTTCGAGCCTTTTAGTGTACATAGGTTTTTTAGTAGGTGCATTGAATACCTATTTTTATGTAACTAATGGTTCATTTACCCCCGAGCAGTTTGGATTAACCCGCATTTTTTTTGATTTTGGGCAAAACATGTACATTTTTTCCAGCTTAGGTATCATTCCGGTTATCTATAAATTTTATCCTTATTACAAAGACAATCTTCCAGCACAAAAAATTGATATTGTTACCTGGGCAATGGGAACTGCATTAGCCGGATTTTTTATTTTATTAATTGTGGGTTTTTATTTTCAGCCGGTTATTGTACATGCCTATCAGCAAAAATCGCCTTTAATTGTAGATTTTTATTATTTAATGTTTCCATTTGCTTTGGGCATGTTATTGTTTTCTGTATTAGAAGCCTATTGCTGGGCCATTCATCAAACCATTATTGCTAATTTTTTGAAAGAAACGGTCATGCGCATGGTTACCACTGTGTTCATTTTGCTGTTTTATTTTAAAATTATCCGTTTCGAAACTTTTATTTGGTTATTTACTTTTTTATATGCGTTTATTTTTGTGGTGTTGGTATTGTATTTGCGAAAAATAAAACAATTGTATTTGCCCTTGCAAATGAGCCGGGTAACCAAAAAATTTTGGGAAAAAATGATGGGCATGCAGGCATTTATTTTTGGAGGTACCCTCATTAGCTCCATTGCCGCAACCATTGATAGTGTTTTTATTGCGCATTTTCAAGATCTGGTATCGGTGGGTATTTTTGGGTTATCGCAATATGCAGCCAATTTGGTGCAGGTACCGCAACGCAGCATTCAGGCCATAGCCACCGGTTATTTAGCCAAAGCCTGGAAGGATAAAAATTTTAAGGAAATTAACCGAATTTATGTTCGTTCCTGTATCAATTTATTGCTGTTAGCCCTTTTTATATTTGGTAACATTTGGCTGAATGTGGCACAGGGCATGGAGGTGTTGCATGTGCAGGATAAATACAAATCAGGCCTGGGTGTTTTGTTTATTTTGGGTATGGCCAGAATTGTAGATGCCGGCACAGGTGTAAATAATGTAGTTATTAATACATCAACTTACTGGAAGTTTGATTTTAACAGTGGGGTGATTTTATTAACCTTACGTTTACCTTTAACCTGGTTTTTAATTAAACATTACGGCATTATTGGCTCGGCTGTGGGCGAGTTAGCTTCTTACACTATTTACAATTTTATACGCTTTGAATTTTTACGAAGAAAATTCAACATGCAACCTTTTAACAGCAAAACCATTTTGGCCATAGTATTGGGTGTTGGTGCATTTATGGTAAGTTATTTACTGTTTCATCCCATTAATGGCTGGACAGGAATTATACTTCGTTCCGCATTGTTTTCTATTATTTTCTTAGTTGGTATCTTTATTATGAATTTAACACCGGATGCCATGCAGTTATATGAAAAATGGTTTCAAAAAAAATCATCATGATATAAAATATATTTTTTAAGATGCTTAATTTTTTAAAAGGATTGATATATGATTTGATTTTACTACTTGCATTGGCAGGCAGGAGAAAAAAGTCAGATACCCCCAAAGCATTGATTATACGTACTGATGAAATTGGCGATTTTATATTATGGCAATCGTTTATACCTGAATTAACACAGTGTCACTTACTAAAAGGCTATACCATTGAATTTGTGGGCAATACTTCGGTTAGAACACTTTTTAATTTAAAAGGAAAGAATTATTTTTCCAGAGCTATCTGGTTGCACAAGCATGCTTTTAAAACCAATATGTATTATCGTTTTCAATTTTTACGCAATATTTATTTGGAACGATATGATATCGTTATTAATCCTATTTATTCCCGTTCAAAAAGAATTGATGACAGTATTGTAAAAGTTGCAAAAGCCCGTGTAACCATTGGCATGTTCCGCAATAAAGAAAATTATGCAGGGTATGAAAATATTTACGATTTTAAATTGTATAAACAATTAATGCCGGAAATGGACAAGCCTGTTTTTGAATTTTACAGAAACAAAGCATTTACGGAATTTGTAACAGCAACAAAAAGCCTCATCAACAAACCTGAATTTTCTATTGAAAACATTCACTCTGATATTCCGTCAAAACTATTTCATGACTATTTTGTAGTTTTTCCCGGTTCCAGAAGCGCACAGCGTATATGGCCTACTGAAAATTTTGTTGAAGTAAGTAATTATCTATACGAAAAATACAAATGGGTGGCCGTTGTTTGCGGCTCAGGGGCAGACCAACCTTATTGCAAAGCATTTATAGAAGAATACCAACATCCGGTAAAAAATTTAACCAATAAAACCACTCTGCCCGATTTATTGCTGGTATTGAAACAAGCCAAATGTTTATTGTCAGTAGATACCGGCTCCATTCATTTAGCGGCTTTAGTAAATTGCACGGTATTTGGAATTTTTAATGGTTCACAATATGGCCGGTTTGCACCTTATCCAAAAGAAATTGCCAATAATATTATTGCCGTTTATCCGGATATAATTGATGACGCAGTGGCGAAAGGAAATGAAAATGATTTATTGAAATACGAATATGTGGTAAACATTCCGTATGCCAGTGTTACGGTATTAAAAATGATTACAACTATAAAAAAATATTTATAGCAACTTAATTTATTTTCGAAACCAACCAAATATAAATAATATATTTTTACATTATTGTCCGGCAAAACTTAACTTAAAAATAGCTATAATCCTTTGCTGTAAAGAATTACAGGCTAAAAAATGGTT